>NZ_CP038256.1:1240975-1551219 GCF_004564075.1 Microbacterium sediminis | reverse complement strand
GTCGGTGACCACGCCCGACGAGGCGGCGCGGGCCGCGGCGCTCGGTGTCGACGGACTCGTGGTGCAGGGCGCCGGGGCGGGCGGCCACAGCGCCACCTTCGATCCCGCCGCCGATCCCGCCGACATCCCCGTCGCGGAGCTGATCCGCCGCGTCCGCGCGCGCGTGGACCTGCCGATCATCGGCGCGGGCGGCGTGCAGGGCCCGCGGGATGTGCGCGAGCTGCTCGACGCCGGCGCGGTGGCGGTCGCGGTCGGCACGCTGCTGCTGCGCACCGACGAGGCGGGCACCTCGCCCACGCACCGCGCCGCGCTGGCCGACCCTGCCGCCACCGAGACGGTGCTCACCCGCGCGTTCACGGGGCGCCCGGCACGGGCCCTGCGCAACGGATTCATCGATCGCCACCCGCACGCGCCGACCGCCTATCCGGCCGTCCACCACCTCACGCGGCAGCTGCGCCAGGCGGCCGGTGCCGCCGGCGACGCCGACCGGCTGCACCTGTGGGCCGGGGTCGGCTGGCGCGCGGCGCCGACGGGACCGGCGGCCGACGTGCTGCGGGCCCTCGCGGGCGACGCGGCCTAGTCGCCCTTCTTCTGCGCCTCTTTGCCCTGCTTCTGGGCCTCCTCGGCCTTCTTGTCCGCCGCCTTCTGGGCCTCCTCGGCGGCTTTGCGCGCCTCCTCGGCGGCCTTCTCGTCGGTCTTGCGCGCCTCTTCCGCGGCCTTCTCGGCGGCCTTGTCGTCCTGCGGCGTCGTGACGACGGGATCGGTCGCGCCGCCCGGCTGCTCGTCGGTCACCTCGGGGGTGATCACGGCCGGCTCCTCGACGGTGGTGACGGGGCGCTCGACCACGCCCTTCAGGCGCGTGGCCGCCGGCGCCTGGCTGCCCTCCGCGCCGATCCAGACGCCCGCGCCGATGGCCGTCACGGCGGCCAGGCCCGCGAGCACGGCCGCGGCGCGGCGGCGTCCGCCGGGCCCGGTTCGGAGCGGCCGGGGCGCCTCGGCGGAGGGGGCGATGACCGCCGTGGTGGCCTCCGGGTACGGCAGCGTCGCCGTCGGCGTCACCGCGAGGTCGCGCCGCGCGGCGAGCTCCTCGGCCTGCTGCGCCACCTCGAGCGCCGAGGGGCGCTCCGCGGCGTCATCGGCCGTCATCCGGCGCAGCAGCGTGGCCCATTCGGCCGGCACGCCCGGCGGGATTTCGACCGGGCCCGCATGCCGCGCCGCGAGCGCCTCCGCGCCGCCGTGCGCGGGGAACACGCGCGTGCCGGTGAGGGCCTCCAGCAGCACGAGGCCCAGCGAGTACACGTCGCTCGCGGGACTCGGCGCCTCGCCGCGCAGCTGCTCCGGCGCGAGGTAGCCCAGCGTGCCGATCACCATGCCGGGCGAGGTGACGCGGGCCTCGCCGAGCAGGAACGCGACGCCGAAGTCGGCCAGCTTGGCGCGGAAGCCGCGGCTCGGGCTGCTCGACGGCGCCAGCAGCACGTTCGACGGCTTCACGTCGCGGTGCACGATGCCGGCCTCGTGGACCACGTGAAGGGCGTCGGCCAGCTCGGCACCGAGCAACGCCGTCTCGCGCGAGGTGAGGGGGCCCTGGCGCAGCCGCTCGCCGAGGGTCGGCCCGTCCACGAGCTCCATGACGAGGTACTCGGGCCGTCCCGGCTCCACGTGCGCGTCGAAGAGCGTCACCAGGCTGGGATGGCTCAACGAGGCGAGCACCGCCGTCTCGCTGCGCGCCGATCGCAGTGACGCGCCCTCCAGGCCCGCACGCACCATCTTGATGGCGACGGAGCGGCCGAGCATCACGTCCACCGCGCGATAGACCGAGGCCATGCCGCCGGAGCCGATGCAGTCCAGGATCTGATAGCGCCCATCCAGGAGGGCCGCCGTGTCCTCCGTGATCGTCTGGCTCAACGAGTCCTCCTCGGGCCGTTCCGTGTGTGCGGGCGTGGTTCGAGGGTAGGCGAGCCCGGCTGAGCGTCGCCCCGGCCTTGACGAACGCGGCCGGGCGTGCAAGGCGCCGGATCGCGGATCGGGGATCGTCCAGGCCGGTCGGGCAGGATCGTCGCCGTGGGGTCGAAGCGAGGGTACGGGGTCGTGGCGGGCGTGATCGTGCTCGTCGGGGCGGCGGCGGCCTGGGGCGTGTTCGCGGTGGTCGACGCGCTCGACGACTTCCGTCCCTCGGAGGCGTGGCAGGGCGTGCCCGAGGGCGAGCAGCCGCCCGCACCCACCTCGGCGACCCCGGCGGCGCCGCTCGTCGGGGCGGACGGCAGCATCGACGCCGAGTGGCTGGGCAACGTCTCGGCGGTCACGGGGATCCCGGACCGCGCGCTCACCGCCTACGTCAGCGCCGATCTGCGCGCCCGCGCGGAGGGGTGCGCCGTGGGATGGAACACGCTCGCGGGGATCGGATGGGTCGAGAGCCGGCACGGATCGATCTTCGGCAGCCGCATCGCCGACGACGGGTTCGCCCGCCCCGACATCATCGGCATTCCCCTCGACGGCACCGACGACACCCTGGCGATCCCCGACACCGACGGCGGCGCGCTCGACGGCGACGCCGTGTGGGACCGCGCGGTCGGGCCCATGCAGTTCATCCCGGAGACCTGGAGCCGCTGGGCGATCGACGCCAACGGCGACGGCATCGCCAGCCCGCACAGCATCGACGACGTCGCCGCCACCGCCGCGGCCTACCTCTGCCGGCTCGACGGATCGCTCGAGCAGCCCGACCAGTGGATCCGCGCGATCCGCTCCTACAACGACACGCTCGACTACCAGCTGCAGGTCGCCGACGCGGCCGTCGGCTATGCCGCGGCGGCCGGGTGACCGCCCCCATCGCGTTGCCGACCGTTCCCCGGCGCGTTCCCGACGCGTAACCTTCGCCCGCCGTCCCGTTCACCGGACCGACGCAAGGTGAACACATGGTGCGCGAATCGGTGCTCGCGTGGGTGGAATCCCCGCTGCAGCTGCTCGGCGCCGCCGAGTGGGCGGCGGCCCACGACAGGCGCATCGACCTCGCCGCGCGGGTCACGCCGCAGGTGCCCGAGACGGCCGAGGAGCTGATCGGTCGCGGCGCCGCCTTCGCCGAGAAGCAGCCGTACTTCGGCATCCCGTGGCGCATGCTCGCCGCGCACACGCACTGGCTCATCGGCGACGGCTTCTCGGGGCAGTTCCGGCTCGCCGCCGCGGTGCTGCGGCCGCGCCGGATCACGTTCCTCGACGACGGCCTGAACACGCTGGCCCTCGCCGACGCGATCGCCGGGAGCCGCCCCTATCGCCGGCCGCGCATCGACGAGCGCGGGCTGACGACCCGCCTCGCGCCGCTTGTGCTCGATCACGTGCGCCGCCGCTCGCTGGCCGGCGCCGTCGACCTGTTCACCGCGTTCCCGCTGGGTGACGCGCGCCGCGCGGCGGTGGCCGACTTCGGGCTTCGGGTCGAGGCGCACCGGTTCGACTGGCTGCGCGGGACCACGCCGTCCGCGGCGGTCGCCCGCACCCTGCGCGAGGACCGCATCGTGCTGGGCAGCGCGCGTTCGACCGATGGACTGATGAGCCGCGAGGCGCACCTGCGGTGGGTGGAGCGCGAGGCGCGACGCGGCGAGGTCGCCTACCTGCCGCACCGCCGCGAGCCCGACGACCTGCTTGCCGCCATCGCCGCGATCCCGCGCGTGCGCGTGGTGAAGCTCGGCCTTCCCGTCGAGGTGGCGCTGGCCGGACTCGGGCGCCGCCTGGACGTGCGCACCCTGCTGTCGAGCACGCTGTCGACCCTGCCGCTGGTGCTCGAGGGAACGGGCAGCACGATCACGGAGGCGCCGATCGAGGCGACGGGGGAGCGGCGCATGGAGGCGGCGTCGTGACGCGCGAGACGGTCGCGATCATCCCCGCCCGAGGCGGATCGAAGGGCGTGCCGGGCAAGAACATCCTGCGGGTGGCCGGGGTCCCGCTCGTCGCGCGGGCCGTGTCGGCGGCGCGCGCGACGCCAGGCATCGACCGCGTGGTGGTCACCACGGACGACGACGACATCGCCTCGACCGCCGCGGAGTGGGGTGCCGAGATCGTGCACCGCCCCGCGGAGCTCGCGGGCGACGGCGCCAGCTCGGAGAGCGCGCTCATCCATGCGCTGGATGAGCTCGCGGCGCGTGGCGTCGAGGTCGGGGTGCTCGCGTTCCTGCAGGCGACCTCGCCGTTCATCGACGTCGCGGGGCTCGCCGAGGCCGTCCGCCGCGTGACCGCGGGCGAGGCCGACAGCAGCTTCTCGGCGATCGAGACCTACGGCTTCCTGTGGCGCGCCACCGATCAGGGCGCGGTCGGCATCAACCACGACGCCACCCACCGCCCGCGCCGCCAGGACCGCGAGCCGCACTACCTCGAGACGGGCGCGTTCTACGTCATGGACGCCGACGGCTTCCGCCGGGCGGGCCACCGCTTCTTCGGCCGCATCGCGATCGTCGAGGTGCCCGAGGAGACCGCGCTCGAGATCGACACCCCGGGTCAGCTCGAGCTGGCCCGCGCGACGGCGCCGCTCGTGTCGGCGGCGCGCACCGACCGCGTCGACGTCGACGCGGTCGTGACCGACTTCGACGGCGTGCACACCGACGACACCGTGGGCGTGACGAGCGACGGGGTGGAGCAGGTCAGGGTGAGCCGCTCCGACGGGATGGGCGTGCGCCTGCTGCGCGAGGCCGGCATCCCCGTGCTCATCCTCTCGACCGAGACCGATCCGGTCGTCGGCGCCCGCGCCCGCAAGCTGCGCGTCGACGTGCTGCAGTCGCAGGACGACAAGGCGGCGGCGCTGCGGCGGTGGGCCGACGAGCAGGGGATCCCGCTCGCCCGCATCGCCTACCTCGGCAACGACGTCAACGACCTGCCGGCCCTCGACCTGGTCGGCTGGCCGGTCGCGGTGCCCGAGGCCCATCCGCTCGTGCTCGCCGCGGCGCGCGTGGTGCTCGACAAGCCAGGGGGGCGCGGCGCCGTCCGCGACCTCGCCGAGCGGGTGCTGCGCGCCCGCGACATCCGACCAGGGCTGCGCATGGGCGCGGCCGACGCTTCACCCAAGGAGGCACCATGACCGTCCGCATCGGAACCCGCGTGATCGGCGGGGGCAACCCCGCGTACGTCATCGCCGAGATCGGCCTGAACCACAACGGCGACGTGGAGATCGCGAAGCAGCTCATCGACGTCGCGGCCGAGGCCGGCGCCGACGCCGTGAAGTTCCAGAAGCGCACCCCCGAGATCGCCACGCCCGAGCACATGCGCGACACGCTGCGCGAGACGCCGTGGGGCACCATGACCTACCTCGAGTACCGCCACCGCGTGGAGTTCGGCCGCGAGGAGTACGTGGCGATCGGCGACCACGCGACCCTGCGCGGCCTCGACTGGTTCGCGTCGCCGTGGGACGTGCCGAGCGTGGAGTTCCTCGAGGACCTCAACGTCGTCGCGCACAAGGTCGCCTCGGCCAGCCTGACCGACATCGAGCTGCTGCAGGCGCTGCGCGACACCGGCAAGCCGATCATCCTCTCGACCGGCATGTCGACGATGGAGCAGATCGACCGCGCCATCGAGGTGCTCGGCACCGAGAACCTCGTGCTCATGCACGCGACGTCGACGTACCCGATGGAGCCCGACGAGGCGAACCTCCGCATGATCCGCGTGCTCAGCGACCGCTTCCCGGGCGTGCCGGTGGGCTACTCGGGCCACGAGCGGGGCCTGCAGATCTCGCTCGCCGCCGTCGCGATGGGCGCCCAGGCAGTCGAGCGCCACATCACCCTCGACCGCACCATGTGGGGCTCGGACCACGCCGCCTCGCTCGAGCCGACCGGTCTGAAGAACCTCGTGCGCGACATCCGCATCATCGAGACCGCGTTCGGCGACGGCGTGAAGCGCGTCTTCCCGGGTGAGGAGGCGCCGATGGCGAAGCTGCGGCGCGTCCCGGCGTGATCCCCACGCCGCGGATCGTCGCGGTCGCCGACACCGACTCCTACGTCAAGTGGGCGGCGGCCCTCCTGGGCCCCGTCCCGGGCGCGGAGCTGATCGTGCTCGAGACCGAGCTCGTCGTCAGCCCGGCCCAGCAGGAGGCGGCGCTGGCCGGCAGCGGCCTGGAGCGCGTGCGCCGCGCCACCTTCGCCGAGCTGCCGGGGCTGCTCGCGGGCGCCGAGGCCGTGCTGCTGGCCGCGCGCGGGCCGCTCGTGCGGGTGCTCGCGCGGCTGGTGTCGCGCCTGGACCCGCCGCCGGTGATCCTCACGGGCCTGCCCGGGATCTCGATCCCGGCGACCTGGCTGGCGCTGCACTTCCGGCGGCAGTGCGACCTGTTCATCCTGCACTCGCGGCGCGAGGTGGCGGAGTTCTCGGACCTGGCGGTGGCGCGGGGCATCCGCCAGCGGTTCGCCCTGGCCACGCTGCCGTTCGCGCGGACGGGCGCCCCGATCGCGCGGAAGGGCACCGACCTGGTGTTCGCCGCGCAGGCGCTCGTGCCGCGCGGGTACGAGGCACGCCTGGAGGTGGCGCGGCTGCTCGTCCGCGCGGCCGAGGAGCATCCCGACCGACGCGTGGTGCTGAAGCTGCGGGGACGCCCCGGCGAGGCCGAGACGCACCGCGAGCAGTTCCCGTACCCGGAGCTGCTCGCCTCGCTCGGTCCGCTGCCGCCCAACCTCGACACCTCGACCGCGTCGATGCGCGATGCGCTGCGCACGGCCGAGGGGCTCGTGACCGTGAGCTCCACCGCCGCGATCGAGGCGGCGGCGCAGGGGGTGCCCGTGATCGCGCTCGACTCGTTCGGCGTGCATCCCTCGCTCATCAACGTCGTGTTCGAGGGCAGCGGCCTGCTGGCCGGCGCCGACGACGTGATCGCGCGGCGCTTCCGCACGCCCGACCCGCAGTGGATCGGCGACAACTACTTCCACGACCCGGCCGAGGACGACTGGCTCGACCGGGTGCGCGAGCTCGTCGCGCGGCGCCGGGCGGGCATGCTCCCGGGCCGCCGCGCGCA
Source organism: Microbacterium sediminis (assembly GCF_004564075.1). Lineage (NCBI taxonomy): Bacteria > Bacillati > Actinomycetota > Actinomycetes > Micrococcales > Microbacteriaceae > Microbacterium > Microbacterium sediminis. The sequence continues at coordinate 1,544,243 of NZ_CP038256.1, read as the reverse complement.
CGCCCGCGTGGGCGGTCGCGCGCGCGACGCCTGGGAGCGCCGCCTCGCCCTCGGCACGGCCGATCAGACCGTCGCGGGCTCGCTCGCGTACGCGGTCGGCGTGCCGGCGCGCGCGGTGGTGCGCACCACCCGGCGCTGGCGCAACCGGCTGCGCCGCCGCGTCGCCTGAGACCCCCGGCGCGCGCCGGCGGGTCCTACGATGGGCACATGGCGACGAAGGCACCCCGGAACGACATCGACGAGACCCGGCTCCGGGTGAGCGCGCCGGAGTCGGAGGCGGTCGGGGTGCCGGCCGTGCTCAACGCGCTGAAGATCTCGGTCGAGCAGATGGGCGTCGTCCGATCGGTGCAGTCGCTCGTCCGGATCAACCAGAAGGACGGCTTCGACTGCCCCGGCTGCGCGTGGCCGGAGGAGGACAAGCGGCACATCGCCGAGTTCTGCGAGAACGGCGCCAAGGCCGTCGCCGACGAGGCCACGCTGCGGCGGATCGGCCCCGACTTCTTCGCCGCGCACTCCGTCGACGAGCTGCGCGGCCACGACGACTGGTGGCTGGGGCAGCAGGGCCGGCTGACCGATCCGATGATTCTCGACGAGGGCGCCACCCACTACCGGCCGATCGGCTGGGACGAGGCGCTCGACATCATCGCCGAGGAGCTGCGGTCGCTCGACGACCCCGACGAGGCGATCTTCTACACGTCGGGCCGCGCCTCCAACGAGTCGGCGTTCCTGTACCAGCTCCTCGTGCGCGGCCTGGGCACCAACAACCTGCCGGACTGCTCGAACATGTGCCACGAGTCGAGCGGATCGGCGCTGACCGAGACCCTCGGCATCGGCAAGGGAACCGTGTCGATCGAGGACATCCACCGCGCCGACCTGCTGATCGTCGCCGGCCAGAACCCGGGCACGAACCACCCGCGCATGCTCAGCGCGCTCGAGAAGGCCAAGCACAACGGCGCCACGATCATCGCCGTCAACCCGCTGCCCGAGGCCGGGCTGATGCACTTCAACAACCCGCAGACGCCGCGCGGCGTGATCCTCGGCGGCACCAAGCTCGCCGACGACTTCGTGCAGATCCGCGCGGGCGGCGACCAGGGACTGTTCCAGGCGATCGGCAAGCACCTGCTCGAGGTCGCCGCCGACGACCCCGAGGTGCTGGACCGGGCCTTCATCGAGATGCACACGTCCGGCTTCGAGGACTACGCGGCGGCCGTCGCGGCGGTGCCGTGGGCGGAGCTCGAGGCGGCGACCGGGCTCGACGAGCAGCGGCTGCGCGGGATCGCCGAGCGCGTGCGGGCGTCGAGGGCGACGATCGTGTGCTGGGCGATGGGGCTGACGCAGCACAAGCACTCGGTGCCGACCCTGCGCGACGTGGTGAACGTGCTGCTGCTGCAGGGCAACATCGGGCGCGAGGGCGCCGGCGTGTGCCCCGTGCGCGGGCACTCGAACGTGCAGGGCGACCGCACGGTGGGGATCTACGAGAAGCCCCCCGTCGCGTTCCTCGAGGCGCTGGACCGCGAGTTCGACTTCACCGCACCGCGCGCGCACGGCTACGACACCGTGGCGGCGATCCGGGCGATGCGCGACGGCAGGGCGCGGTTCTTCATGGGCCTGGGCGGCAACTTCGTCAGCGCCACGCCCGACACCGCGGTCGTCGAGGAGGCGATGTCGCGGGTCGGGCTGAGCGTGCAGGTCTCCACCAAGCTCAACCGCTCCCACGTCGTCACGGGCCGCCGCGCGATCATCCTGCCGACCCTCGGCCGCACCGACCGCGATCGCCGCGGCGGCAAGGAGCAGCGCGTGACGGTCGAGGACTCCATGGGCGCCGTGCACGCCTCGCGCGGCCGGCTCGCGCCGCCCAAGGACGACCTGCTCAGCGAGACGGCGATCATCGCCCAGCTCTGCGCCCGCGTGTTCGCCGGGCGCGACGGCGCGCCGCGGGCGGACTGGGGCGCCCTGGAGGCGGACTACGCGCAGATCCGCGGGCACATCTCGCGCGTCATCCCCGGGTTCGAGGACTACGAGAAGCGCGTGGACAAGGGGCAGACGTTCTACCTGCCGAACGGTCCGCGCGACGCCCGTCTGTTCCGCACGGCCACGGGGCGCGCCATGTTCACGGCCAACACGCTGGAGTACCCCCGCATCCCCGAGGGCCGCCTGCTGCTGCAGACGCTGCGCTCGCACGATCAGTACAACACCACGATCTACGGCAAGGACGATCGCTACCGCGGCATCCACAACGGGCGCCGGGTGGTGCTCATCCACCCCGACGACATCGCAGACGCCGGATTCGCCGACGGCGACATCGTCGACCTCGTGTCGGAGTGGGCCGGGCCGCGCGGCGTGGAGGAGCGGCGCGCCGAGGCGTTCCGGCTCGTCTCGTACGACACACCCCGGCGCAACGCCGCGGCGTACTACCCGGAGACGAATGTGCTCGTGCCGCTGGACTCCGTCGCCGACGTGTCGGGCACACCCACGTCGAAGGCCGTGATCGTGCGCCTGGAGCGCCGCGCGTGACCGCCGCGGCGGTCATCACGGTCAGCGATCGCTCCGCCGCCGGGGCGCGGCCCGACGCCGGCGGGCCCGTGGCGGTCGCCGCCCTGCGCGAGGCCGGCTTCGCCTGCGCGGACGCGGCGATCGTGCCCGACGGCGCGGCGAGCGTGGAACGGGCGCTCCGGGCGGCGCTCGACGGCGGCGCGCGGCTGATCGTGACGACGGGAGGCACGGGCATCGCGCCGCGCGATGAGACCCCCGAGGGCACCCGCGCCGTGATCGACCGCGAGCTGCCGGGCATCGCCGAGGAGCTGCGGCGCCGCGGCATCGCCAGCACGCCCGCCGCGATCCTCAGCCGCGGCATCGCGGGGGCCGCCGGCGACGCGCTCATCGTGAACCTCCCGGGCTCCCCGTCGGCCGTGGCCGAGGGGATGCCGGTGATCCTGTCGGTCGCGCGGCACGTGCTCGCGCAGCTCGACGGGGCTGACCACCACGGCGGCGCGGCATGACCGGCGCCGTCGTCATCGCGGCGATCACCGCGGATCCGCTCGACGTCGCCGCCCACCTCGACGCAGTCGCGCACGAATCGGCCGGCGCGGAGACCTCGTTCGTCGGGCGGGTGCGCGATCACGACCCTGACGCGGCGGGCGCCGTCCGGGCGCTGGAGTACACGGCCCACCCCGACGCCGAGGCGACGCTGCGCGCCATCGCCGAGCGCGCGGCGGCCGCCCACGACGCGAGGATCGCGGTGAGCCACCGGATCGGCCGCCTCGAGGTCGGCGACGCGGCAGTGGTGATCGCGGTGTCGACCGGTCACCGCGCGGAGGCCTTCGCCGCCTGCCGCGACGTGATCGAGGACATCAAGCGGGAGCTCGCCGTGTGGAAGCGGCAGATCGAGGCCGACGGAACGACGGCGTGGAAGGGACTGGGCGGATGAGCGCATGGGAGGCCCTCGTCGAGGCGCTGTGGGACGACGAGGGCGTCGACGACGCCGAGAGGGTGGAGCGGATGCGCGCCCTCGCGGCCGAGGCGCCCGAGCCCGCCCTCGGCCACTTCGAGCTCGGCGGCGCGCTGGACTCCGCCGGGCGCGAGGCGGAGGCCGACGCCGAGTACGCCGCCGCCACCGCGGCAGGCCTGGCCCGCGTCGATCCCGCCCGGGCCGCCCAGCTGGCGATCCAGCACGCGTCCACGCTGCGCAACCTGGGGCGCGTCGACGAGGCGATCGCGATGCTCCGCGCCGCCCCCGCGCACCCCTCCGTGGGCGCGGCGCACGCGGTGTTCCTCGCGCTCGCCCTGCACAGCGCGGGCCGGCACGACGAGGCGCTGCGCGTGGCGATCGAGGCCGTCGAGCCGACGCTGCCCCGGTACAACCGGTCGGTGCGGGCCTACGCCGCGGCGTTGACCGCCTGAGCCTCAGCCACCCGCGAACGGCGGCAGGACGTCGACGAGCGCGCCCTCGGCCAGCGGCACGTTGTCGTCGTGCCGGCGCCCGTCGACGAGCACGGCGCAGCGGGGGAGGATCGGCCCCAGCGCCGGGTGCGCGTCGGCGAGCGCGGCACGCAGCGCGGCGAGCGTGGTCTCGCCGCGCAGCTCCTCGGCGCGGCCGGCGGCCTCCTCGGCGGCCGCGAAGTAGCGCACGCGCGCCATCAGCGCTCCGCCCACTCGTTGGCGAGCGCGGTCAGCGCGGCGACGGCCTCGCGCTGGGCCTCCGCATCGCCGCCCGCGCGCCCGGCGGCGAGCCCGGCGATGAAGGCGCTCAGCGGCGCCGCGGGGCGGGCCACCCCGTGCGCCACGTCGCGCGCCAGGTCCAGCACGAGCGGGACCGACAGCGCGGCGCGGTCGATGCCGAGGCGCGCGCAGGCGGCGTCGGCCCACGCGTCGAGGGCCTCGGGGGGAAGGGTGCGGGACTCGCTCATGTCGTCTCCTCACTCGCGCGGGCCTGATCCAGATCCTGCCACGTGTCGACGTCGAGCACGGCCTCGCGCGAGGCCGTGACGGTGACGACGCGCAGGCCCCGCAGCAGCGCGCGCAGCGAGGCGTCGCGCCCGCCATCGGGCAGCGCGGCGAGGCCGCGGCACAGCGCCTCGGCGCGGTAGAGCCCGGCCAGCCACTGGGCGTGGCCGTCGGGGTCGGCCAGGCACACGGCGTCCGCCGCCGCGAGCTCGCCCACGTGCGGCCGCAGCGCCGCGAGGACCGCCGCCGGGCGGGCGAGGTCGGCCGCGAGCAGGGCGACGTGCTCGGCGGCGACGGCGCCCAGGCCCGCGGCGATCCCGGCCACCGGGCCGCCGAACGGGGGATGCTCCCGCACCCGCACGACCGGCCGCGCCGTCGGCAGCGGCGGGCCAGACACGACGATCGGCTCGAAGCCCGCGTCGGCCAGCGCCGCGACGACCCCGTCGAGCAGCGTGCGGCCGCCGACCTTGAGCAGCGGCTTGGCCGCGCCGTCCAGGCGCGACGCCCGGCCGCCCGCGAGCACGATCGCGGCGGCGCTCACTCGCCCGGTCGCGTCCACGAGCCGCTGCGCCCGCCCTCCTTGGCCACGATGCGCATGTCGGTCATGAGGGCCGAGCGGTCGATGCCCTTGATCATGTCGACGATCGCGAGCCCGGCGACGCTCACGGCCGTGAGCGCCTCCATCTCGACGCCCGTGCGATCGGCCGTGCGGACCGTGGCCTCGATGGCGACGCCGTCGTCGTCGATCGTGAGATCCACCGTGGCGCCGTGCACGCCGATCACATGCGCGAGGGGCAGCAGCTCGGCGCACTTCTTGGCGCCCTGGATGCCGGCGATGCGCGCCACGGCCAGCACGTCGCCCTTCGGCACGGCGCCGTCGCGCAGGGCCGCGACGGTCTCGGGGGCGCATCGCACGCGGCCGCGGGCGGTGGCCGCCCGCACCGTCGGCTGCTTCTCGGTGACGTCGACCATGCGGGCGTGACCGGCCGCGTCGAGGTGGGTGAAGGTCATGGGGTCTCCTTGTCAGGTGAGCAGCAGCACGTCGACCGGGTCGCCGACCGCGACGGACTCGACATCGGCGGGGACGACCGCGAGCGCCTCGGCGCGCCCGAGCCCGCCCGCCAGGTGCGATCCGGACCCGCCGGCCGTCGCGGGGCGCACCGTCCAGCGCGAGGGATCGGATCGGTCCACCGCGGCGGGCAGGTACTGCCGGCGGCCCGGCGGCGTCGGCCACGCCCGGGCGGCGGGGAGCCGCAGCCTCGGGCGGGCGATCTCGGTGCGGCCCTGCATGCGCAGCAGGGCGGGACGGACGAACACCTCGAAGGACACGGCCGCGCTGACGGGGTTGCCCGGCAGGCCGAAGACCAGGGCCCCGGAGGACAGCCGGCCGAAGGCCTGCGGCTTGCCCGGCTGCATCGCGACCTTCGTGAACGCGATCTGGCCGCCGAGGACGTTCTTCACCACCTCGTAGGCGCCCGCGCTGACCCCACCCGAGGTGAGGACGACATCGGCGTCGGCCGCGCCGTCGAGGACGGCGCGCAGCGAGTGCGGCTCGTCGTCGACGGTGGCGACGGAGATCACCTCGGCCCCCGCCTCGCGGGCGAGGGACGCGAGCAGCACCGAGTTGGACTCGGGGATCTGGCCGCGGCGCAGCTCGGCGCCGGGCGCGGCGAGCTCGGCGCCGGTGGAGACGACGATCACGCGGGGCCGGCGGTGCACGACCACCTCCGTCACCCCGGCGGCGGCCGCGGCCGAGAGCGCGAGGCCGCCGAGCGCGACGCCCGGCTCGAGCACGATGTCGTCCGGCAAGAGGTCCTCGCCGCGGCGGCGGATGTGCGCACCGCGGGCGCGGGGCGCGCGCGTGACCACGGCGGAGCGCAGCGAGTCCTCGAGGCCGCCGGCGGTGTCCTCGAACGGGACGATCGCGTCGGCCGCGGTCGGCACGGCGGCGCCCGTCATGATCCGAGCGGCCTCGCCGGCCGCCAGCGGCGGATCGTCCGGGCTGCCGGCGGGCAGATCGGCCACCACGCGCAGGGTGATCGGCGTCTCGGGCGACGCCGCGCGCACGTCCTCGAAGCGCACCGCGAAGCCGTCCATGGCCGAGTTGTCGAAGACGGGGATCGCCACGCGGGCCCGGACCGCCTCGGCCAGGGTGGCGCCCGCGGCGGCCTCGAGGGGCACGCGCATCGTGGGCAGCGGCGCCGCCTCGGCCAGGACGACCTCGAGCTGCTCCTCGACGGAACGCAGGCTCACGCGGGCACCTCGGCCGCGCGCTCGGAGCGCCACGCGTCGATGCCGCCCGCGAGGGTCGCCGCCGGAGCGCCCGCGGCGCGCAGGGCGAGGGCGGCCGTGCGCGAGCGCACGCCCGACCGGCACAGCGTCACGATGTCGCGCCCGGCCGCCGCGGTGGCGACGGCGCCGGGATCGGCGAGCAGGGCGTCCAGCGGCACGTGCAGCGACGGGGCGGGCGCGGGGTCGGTGGCGCGCTCGTCGGCGCCGCGCACGTCGACGAGCAGGGGAGCGTCGGCCGTGGCGAGGGCGGCGCGCAGGTCGCCCGGCCGGATCGCGCGGGGCTCCTCGCCCGCCGCGGGTGGGGGACCGGCGACGGCGGGGTGCTCGGTGCCCGCGCCGCGATCGGCAGCCGAGGCGCGCAGCGGGACCTCGCGCTGCGTCATGCGCAGGCCGTCGAGGAGCACGAGGCGCCCGAGCAGCGGCTCGCCGACGCCGGTGATCAGTGCGATCGCCTGCTGCGCCATGAGCGCGCCCACCTGCAGGCACAGGGCGCCCAGCACGCCGACCTCGGCGCAGGTGGGCACCTCGCCGGCGCTGCCGGACGGGTACAGGTCGCCGAGGCGCACGGGCGAGGCGCCCGCCGGTGGCCGCGACCAGAACACCGTCACCTGCGCGTGGAACTCCTGCACCACGCCCCACACCAGCGGCGCGCCGAGGTCCTCGCAGGCGGCGGCGACCGCCACGCGGGTGTCGAACGTGTCCGATCCGTCGAGCACGAGATCGGCTCCGGCCAGCAGCTCGCGCGCGTTGCCGGCGTGGAGCCGCTCCCGGACGGCGTCGACGCGGGTCTGCGGCGACAGCTCGGCGGCGGCGCGCGCGGCGCTGAGGGCCTTGGGCGTGCCGACGTCGGCCACGCGATGCAGCACCTGCCGCTGCAGGTTCGACAGCTCGACCGCGTCGTCGTCGATCACCGTGAGCCGCCCCACGCCGGCGGCGGCGAGCGCGAGGATCGCGGGGGAGCCGAGGCCGCCGGCGCCGACCAGCGCGACGTGGGCCCCGGCGAGGCGGCGCTGCGCGAGCTCGCCGAAGCCGCCGAGCGCGCGGTGACGGGCGGTGCGCGCCCGTTCCGCGTCGGAGAGCGCGGCGACGGGCTCGACGAGGGGCGGGAACGGCATGGCACCAGCGTAAGACGTGCCAGGATCGACGGGTGCGGAGCGTGCGGGCGGCAGCGATCGGGATGCTCGCGCTCGCGCTCGTGGCGGCCTGTGCGCCGGCGGCCGAGGAGCGCGCGCCCGTCACGGTGTTCGCCGCCGCCTCGCTGCACGACGCGTTCGAGGACATCGCCCGGGCGTTCGAGGCGGAGCGGCCCGACATCGACGTGCGGCCGATCGTCTCCGACGGCTCGAGCGTGCTCGTCACCCAGCTCGAGGAGGGCGCGCACGCCGATGTGCTCGCCACCGCCGACGAGCAGACGATGACGCGGGCGGCCGAACTCGCCGGCCCCGCGGAGGTGTTCGCCACGAACACGCTGGTGCTCGTCGCCCCCGTCGGCGGCGCGGTCGGCGAGCTCGCGGACCTTGCCGATCGGTCGCTCGACGTGGTGCTCTGCGCGCCCGAGGTGCCGTGCGGCGCGGCCTCGCGCGCGCTGCTGGAGCGGGCCGGGATCGCGGTGGTGCCGGCCAGCGAGGAGCAGAACGTCACGGCCGTGCTCACGAAGGTCGAGACCGGCGTCGCCGACGCGGGGCTCGTGTACCGCACCGACGCGATCGGCCGCGACGTGACGGTCACCGAGCCGCCCGAGGCGGCCGACATCGTCAACCGCTATCCGATCGCCGTGCTCGACGACGCCCGCGAGCCCGACGCCGCCGCGGCGTTCGCGGCGTTCGTGAGCGGACCCGAGGGGCAGCGGATCCTCGACCGCCACGGGTTCGGCGCGCCGGGAGCGCCGTGATCGTGGCATCGCCGGGGCGCTTCACGGCAGGATGAGGATATGACCACGCGGGCCGCCGGACAGTTGCCTCGGGTGCTCGCGGTGCCGGCGCTGCTGGGGCTGGTGCTGCTCGTCGCGCCGCTCGTGGCGCTGGTCGCCCGCGTGCGCTGGGACACCGTGTGGGCGGACATCACCGCACCCGAGACGCTCGAGGCGCTGTGGCTGTCGGTGCGCACGGCGCTGCTCGCGACGGCGATCTGCCTGATCCTGGGCGTGCCGCTGGCGGTGCTCATCGCGCGATCGGCGCGGTCCGTCGCGGCGGTGCTGCGCGCGCTCGTGACCATCCCGCTCGTGCTGCCGCCGATGGTCGGCGGCGTGGCCCTGCTGTTCCTGTTCGGGCAGAGCGGGCCGGTCGGGCAGTGGCTGGCCCGCCAGGGCGTGGAGATCCCGTTCACGACGACGGCCGTGGTCCTCGCGCAGGTGTTCGTCGCGCTGCCCTTCCTCGTCCTCGCGCTCGAGGGCTCGCTGCGCTCGACCGGCACCGACTACGAGCTCGCCGCGGCCGGGCTCGGCGCCGGCCGCTGGCGCATCCTGTGGCGCGTCACCCTGCCGTTGGCCGCGCCGGGCCTCGTCGCCGGCACCGTGCTGTGCTTCGCGCGGGCCGTGGGCGAGTTCGGGGCCACCGCGCTGTTCGCCGGCAACGCCCCCGGCATCACCCGCACGATGCCGCTGGCGATCTACACCGCGTTCAATGGCTCGGGTCTCGCGCAGGGTCCCGCGGTCGCTCTGTCGCTGCTGCTGCTCGTCACCGCCGTCGCGGTGCTGCTGCTCGTGCGCGCCTGGCGCCCGGGGGCGGTGCGATGACCCTTGCGATCGGGCGCGACGAGAACGCGATCGACGCCCACGTCGTCGTGCGGCGCCGCGGCTTCACGCTCGACGCGGAGCTGTCGGTCGATCACGGCGAGGTGCTGGCCGTCATGGGCCCCAGCGGGGCCGGCAAGTCGACGCTGCTCGAGGCCATCGCCGGCACGACGCGCCTGGCGGCGGGCGCCGTCACGTTCGATGGCCGGGTCACGGCGACGCACCGGCGCAACGTGCGCCCGCAGCGGCGCGGCGTCGTCCTGCTCGGCCAGGACCCGCGGCTGTTCCCTCACCTGAACGCGCGCGACAACGTGGCCTTCGGGCTGCGCGTGCGCGGCCTGGACCGGGCGCACGCGCGCACGGAGGCCGACGAGTGGCTCTGGCACGTGGGCCTGGGCGGCTCCGGCGATCGCCTGCCCCGCACGCTCTCGGGCGGCCAGCACCAGCGCGTGGCGATCGCGCGCGCCCTCGCCGCGGCGCCCCGCGCGCTCCTGCTGGACGAGCCGCTCACCTCGCTCGATCCGGAGACGGCCGGCGACATCCGCGCGATGCTCCAGACTCAGCTCGCCGCCGCGCGCGTGGCGACGATCGTCGTCACCCACGACGTCGCCGATGCGGCGGCGCTCGCGCGCCGGCTCATCCTGCTCGAGAAGGGGCGGATCACGCAGCAGGGCGCCGTGCGCGAGGTGCTCCAGGAGCCGGCGACGCCGTTCGGAGCGACGATCGCCGGCCTGAACCGCGTGCTCGGCAGCGCGCGCGACGGCGAGGCCCTCGTGCCGAGCGGCCAGGGGCGCATCCGGCTCGGGGCGCGCTGGCCCACCGGCGCGGCCGACGACACCGCGGTCGCGGCGCTGTTCCGGCCCGGCGCCGTCCGCATCGAGCGCGCCGCGCAGGAGACCTGGACGGCCGCCCTGCGCCTGGCGCGCGACGACGTGCCCGAGCCGGGGGAGTGGATCTCGCGCGTGGTGCGCTTCGAGGCGACGCCGTCCGGCGCGCGCGTGCTGACCTCCGACCCCGCCGTCGCGGCCGAGCTGTCCGCCGATCGGCTCGCGGAGCTGCGCCTGGCGCCCGGCGATCCGGTGCGGCTGTCGGTGCGATCGCACGACGTGCGCATCGTGCCGGTGCGGGCGGCGCGCGCGGGCGAGCCCGAGACGAGCCCCGACCCCGCCGCCGCCGCGTAGCCTGGAGCGATGCACAGGAGGCGCCCATGACGGCCGTCCCGGTCCGGCTCGGACCGCGACCGAGCGCGCCCGCCGTCGACGACGCGGCGGTGGGCGGCGCGCTCGTCGACCGCTTCGGGCGCGTGCACCGCGACCTGCGCGTCTCGCTCACCGACCGCTGCTCGCTGCGCTGCACCTACTGCATGCCCGAGCAGGGCAACGAGTGGCTGGCGCGCGGGAGCATCCTCACGCTCGACGAGATCGAGGCCGTCGCGCGCGTGGCCGCCGCCTGCGGGGTCACGACGTTCCGGCTCACGGGAGGCGAGCCGCTGCTGCGCCGCGACCTGCCGGAGGTCGTGCGCCGCCTCGCCCGCATCACCGGCCCCGACGGTCCCGTGCAGCTGGCCATGACCACCAACGGCATCGGCCTGGGCCGGGTGCTGCCCGAGCTGATCGAGGCGGGCCTGGCGCGGCTGAACATCTCCCTCGACACGCTGCGGCGCGATCGCTTCCACGCGCTCACCCGGCGCGATCGGCTCGACGACGTGCTCGAGGGCGTCGCGGCGGCGGCCGCCTCGGGCCTGCGTCCCCTCAAGCTCAACGCCGTCGCGATGCGCGGCGTCAACGACGACGAGCTCGTCGACCTGGTGGAGTTCGCCGTCGGGCACGACGCGCAACTGCGCTTCATCGAGCAGATGCCGCTCGACGCGGGGCACACCTGGCGGCGCGACGCCATGGTCACGCGCGAGGAGATCCTCGAGTCCCTCGCGCGGCGCTGGCGGCTCGACCCCGTGCCCGGCCGCGGCGGCGCGCCCGCCGAGACCTGGCGGCTCGACGGCGGCCCGCACACCGTCGGCGTCATCGCCTCCGTGACGGCGCCGTTCTGCGGGGCGTGCGACCGGATGCGCCTGACGGCCGACGGCCAGCTGCGCAACTGCCTGTTCTCCACCAGCGAGTACGACCTCGTGCCCGTGCTGCGCGGCGGCGGATCGGCAACCGACATCGAGCGGGTGCTGCGCGCCTGCGTGGCCGGCAAGCTGCCCGGTCACGCGATCGACGATCCGTCCTTCCTGCAGCCGTCCCGCGGAATGAACGCGATCGGCGGCTGAGCGCGCGCGTACGATGGCGAGATGGGCCGCATCACGCAGCGACGTCCCGTCACCCGCATCTCCCTCGGGCACGGGGCCACGAGGCGCCCCGACACGCTCGCCGTCGAGGAGCCGCTCGAGATCCGCGTGCTGGGGCAGCCGCTCGCCGTCACCATGCGCACGCCGGGGCACGACGTGGAGCTCGCGGCCGGCTTCCTCGTCTCCGAGGGCGTGGTGCGCACGGGGGCGGACTTCCGCACCGCGATCCACTGCGGCGGTCCCGGCACCGGCGGCGTGGAGAACACGTACAACGTGCTCGACGTGGCGCTCGCTCCCGGCGTAGAGCCTCCGAGCACCGATCTCACGCGGAACTTCTACACGACCAGCTCGTGCGGCGTGTGCGGCAAGGCCTCGATCGACGCGGTGCGCACCGTCTCGGCGCACGATGTGTCCGGTGACGCGTTCACGATCGACGCGCGCACGATCGCCGGCTTCCCCGATGCCCTCCGCGAGCGCCAGGAGGTGTTCGACCGGACGGGCGGGCTGCACGCGGCCGCGCTGTTCGACGCCGAGACCGGCGAGCTCCTCGTGGTGCGCGAGGACGTGGGCCGCCACAACGCCGTCGACAAGGTCGTCGGCTGGGCGGTGCTCAACGACCGGCTGCCGCTGCGCCGCCACGTGCTGCAGGTGTCGGGCCGCGCGAGCTTCGAGCTCGTGCAGAAGGCGCTCATGGCGGGGATCCCGATGCTCTCGGCCGTCTCGGCGCCGTCCTCGCTCGCGGTCGAGCTCGCCGAGGAGGGCGGGCTCACGCTGGTCGGCTTCGTCCGCGGCGATCACCTGAACGTCTACGCGGGCGTCGAGCGGGTCGTCGCCCCGGTACCCGTGACCGGCTGATCAGAGGTCGATGACGCGCTCCGGGTCCCACGGCTCCGTCCAGCCCAGGCGCGTGAACAGCGTGTCGAGGATGATCGCCGTGAAGCCCCACACGAGGCGCTCCTGGCCGTCGATCTGCAGCAGCCAGGCGGGACCGCGGTGCTCCGCCTCATCGCGCCGCAGCCGCGTCGTGTAGCGGTTGGCCGGGTCCAGCAGCTCGGCGACGGGCGCGCGGAACACCGACGACGACTCGCCCTCGTCGACCACGCGCACCGGCGTGGGCCGCGCCCACCAGCCCAGCACCGGCGTGACGCGGTGCAGCGAGTAGGGCAGCGGCACCTCGGGGAGGGTGCCGAGCACCTCGACGCCGGTGGGGTCGAGCCCCGTCTCCTCGACGGCCTCGCGCAGCGCCGCCTCGACGGGGCCGGCGTCGCCGGGATCGATGCGTCCGCCGGGGAACGCCACCTGGCCCGCGTGGCTGCGCAGCGTCGTGGCGCGCGAGAGCAGCAGCACGTCGAGGTCGCGCGAGACGGCCGGCGCGTCGCGATCGGCGCGCCGCGCGTCGAGCACCCCGAAGAGCACGAGGACCGCGGCCGGCCGGTCGTCGCGGCCGAAGGAGAAGTCGCCCCACGGCTGCGCGAAGGCGGGATCGCCGGCGAGCGCTCGGAGCTGCTCGCGAGCCGATGCCACCGGTTCCGTCACGTCGATCGACGTTACGCCATCGCCGCGCCCCCTCGGGTGAAGGCCGGCCGAACTGCGTACCCTGGAGGGGTGATCGGAGTCGGGGGACGGGGGCGTCGCGCGCTCGCGCTGTGCCTCCCGCTCGCCGTGCTCGCGGCGACGGCGTCCGGCGCGCTCCCGGCGACCGCCGCCGATGCGCCGCCCGCACACGCCGCCGCCCCCGCGGCAGCGCCCGCGGCGCCCGAGGACGAGGCCGTCACCGTCGTCGCCGCCGAGCCCGACACGATCGCCGCCCGCGCCCAGGCCCTGGCCGCCGAGATGGACTCCCGCGCGCTGGCCGGCACGATCGTGATGGGGCACTACGGCACGCAGAACCCGGCGACCGCCGTGCGCTACCTGGCGGAGGCGCGCGTGGGCGGCTTCCTGCTGATGGGCTCGAACGTGCCGTACGACGAGGAGCGCCTGCGGGAGCTGACGACCGCGCTGCGCGGCGACCCGGCGCTGCCCGCGCTCGTGGGCGTCGACGAGGAGGGCGGCACCGTCACGCGGCTGCCGTGGGACGACTTCGCGGCCGGCGGCGACCTCGCCGCTGCGGACCCGGGCGAGGCCGAGATCGCCTTCGCCGCGCGCGGGGCGCTCGTCGCGCGCGCGGGCATCGGCGTCAACTACGGCGTGGTCGCCGACGCGACCGACGATCCGTACTCGTTCATCGCGCCCCGCGTGCTCGGCACCGACCCCCAGGCCGCCGCCGAGCGCGTCACGGCCGCCACCGAGGGCGAGGCTCCCTACGCGCTCACGACGCTCAAGCACTTCCCGGGGCACGGCACGGTCGCCGACGACTCGCACTGGGGGATCCCGGTCGCGGATCAGTCGTACGACGACTGGCTCGCCACCACGGCGGTGCCGTTCCAGGCCGGCATCGACGCGGGCGCGCCGCTCGTCATGATGGGGCACCTGGCCTACCCGCAGATCTCCGACCAGCCCGCCTCGCTGGCGCCCGAGTGGTACCGGATCCTGCGCGAGGATCTCGGCTTCACCGGCGTCACGGTGACCGACGACCTGGGCATGCTGCTCTCCAGCGGCGACGAGCGCTACACCGACCCGGTCTCCAACGCGGTGGCGGCGGTCGCGGCCGGCGCCGACCTCGTGCTGCAGGTGGTCCGCTCCGACTGGACCACCGCGGGGGATCTCGCCGACGGCATCGCGGCGGCCGCCGACGCGGGGCTGATCCCCGAGGCGCGGCTGCGCCAGGCGGCCGAGCGGGTGCTGGCGCTGCGGCTGCAGCTGTCGGGTCAGTCCGTCGCGGTGCCGGTGGGCTGAGGCCCCTGCCAGGCCTCGAGGATCGCGGCGCGCAGGCGGTTCGCGCGCTCGGCGAACGCCCGCTGCCGGCGCACGTACTCGGCCTTGCCCTCGGGCGTCTCGATGCGCACGGGCTCGAAGCCCCACTCCCGCAGGTCGTAGGGCGCGGCCTCCATGTCGAGCCGGCGGATGTCGCGGGCCAGCTCGAACGCGTCGAGGAGCAGCTCGCCCGGCACCAGCGGGCCGAGCTTGACGGCCCACTTGTACACGTCCATGCCCGCGTGCAGGCACCCCGGCTGCTCGAGGAGCGGCTGCGTCTCGCGCGTGGGAGTCAGCTCGTTGCGCGGCGCCGCATCGGGGGTGAAGAACCGGAACGCGTCGATGTGGGTGCAGCGCAGATCGTGCGTCTCCACCACCCGATCCGTGCCCTCCTGACCCAGTCGCAGCGGCTGCGGGTGGCGATGCGCGTCCTGCCGGTACACCATCGCCCACTCGTGCAGGCCGAAGCATCCGAACCGCCCCGGGCGGGCCGCGGTCGAGCGCAGGATGCGCGCGATGAGGTCCGCCAGCTGCGGCTTCTCGGCCGCGAACGCCTCGGCGTCCGGGATCAGCGCATCGGGGGAGGAGCCGCGCCGGTACCAGCGCCACCCCGCGCGCGCATCGTCGGCCGCATCCGCCAGCTCCACGCCCGCGCCCGGGTGCCACCGCCGCAGCAGCGCCGGCTTGTAGCCGTAGTACGTGAAGAGGAAGTCCCAGACGGGGTGCTTCTCGCCACGGGCGGCGCGGGCCCGATGATCGGCCGTGAGCGCGTCGGCGCGGTCGGCGTGGGCCTGCGCGCGGGCGCGCCAGTCGTCCCGCTCCAGCCGGACGACCGGCCGGGCGGGGGCGACGGGCGCGAGGGGCGACACGATCAGCGCGCCAGGACCGCGCCCATCGCGCGCGCCAGGTACCAGGGGTCGAGGACGGCCGTGAGCTCGCGGGCGGAGTGCATGGAGAGGATCGGCACGCCCACGTCGACCGTGCGGATGCCGAGGCGCGTCGCGGCGATCGGGCCGATGGTCGACCCGCACGGCACGTCGTTGTGCGAGACGAACTCCTGCGTGGGCACGCCGGCGGCCTCGCACGCCGCCATCCAGACCGCGGCCCCGTGCGCGTCGGTGGCGTAGCGCTGCACCGCGTTGATCTTCAGGATCGGGCCGCCGCCGGCGATCGGGTGATTGACCGGGTCGTGCTTCTCCGGGTAGTTCGGGTGCACCGAGTGGCCCACGTCGCTGGAGACGTGGAACGACGCCGCGAACGCGCGCGCCCGGTCGTCCGCGGTGCCGCCCAGCGCCGCGCCGATGCGGCCGAGCACGTCCTCGAGGAACGGGCCGGCGGCACCGGAGCGCGAGCTGCTGCCGATCTCCTCGTGGTCGAAGCTCGCGAACATCGCGATTGCGTCGGTCGGGTGCGCGTCGGCGATCGCGACGAGGCCCGCGTGCGTGGAGAGCAGGTTGTCGAGGCGTCCCGAGGCGAAGAACGCGTCGCCGGCGCCGAAGACGCGGGGCTGCTGCGTGTCGGCCGCCACGATGTCGTAGCCGCCGATGCGATCGGCCGTCACGCCCGCCGCGGCGGCGAGGGTGGCGAGGATGTCGGCGCTCTCGTCGTCGCCGAGGCCCCAGATCGGCGCGGTGTGGCGCTGCCGGTCGAGCTTGAGGCCGTCGTTCACGCCCCGGTCCAGGTGCACGGCCAACTGCGGGATGCGCACGAGCGGCCCCGTGCGCACGAGGTGCTCGGTGCCGTCGAGCGTCACGATGCGCCCGGCGAGCTCGAGCTCGCGGTCCAGCCACGAGTTCAGCAGCGGGCCGCCGTACACCTCCCAGCCGAGCTGCCACCAGCCGCCGGCGCCGATCACGGTCGGCTTCGGCTTGAGCTTGAAGCCGGGGGAGTCGGTGTGGGCGCCCACGATCGTGAACGGCGTGAGCGGGCCGGCGCCCTCGGGCACGACGAACGCGATGACGGATCCGTCCCGCGCGATCACGTAGCGGCCGCCGGGAGCGATCGTCCACGCGTCGCGCTCGCTCAGCTCGGCGAACCCGGCCTCCGTCAGGCGCCTCACCGTCTCGGCGGCGGCGTGGTACGACGACGGGGACGCCTGGACGAAGGCGGCGAGATCGTCGACGTGGGCGCGGGCTTCGGCAGGCACGGAGGGGGTCATCCCTCGATTATCCCCGCAACGGCGCCGGGCCGCGGGCGGCTCAGCGCAGCAGACCGACATCCTCGAGCCGCTCGGCCAGCCCCGCGCCGTCGTCGCCCGTCACCCACGGCACGCCGGCCGCGGTGTGGTCGTCGACCGCGGTGCGACCGCCGGCCAGCACCGCCTGCGCGGGCGAGAGGCGCCGGATCGCGACGCCCGCCACCGACGAGGGGTATTCGCGCGTGAACGTCGTGTAGATCTCGTCGTCGTGCTGGCCGTCGTCGCCGATGAGCAGCCACTCGATCTGCGGGAACTCCTCGGCGAGGCGGCGCAGGTTGGTGAGCTTGTGCTCCTTGCCGCTGCGGAACCAGCGGTCGTGCGTGGGGCCCCAGTCGGTGAGGAGCATCGAGCCGGAGGGGAACAGGTGGCGCTCCAGGAAGCGCGTGAGCGTGGGCGCCACGTTCCAGGCGCCGGTGGAGAGGTAGATGATCGGGCTGCCGGCGTTCGTCCGCGACAGCCGCTCGAGCAGCACGGCCATGCCCGGCACCGGCTGGCGGGCGTGCTCGTCGACGACGAACGAGTTCCAGGCGGCCAGCAGGGGGCGCGGCAGGGCCGTGACCATGACGGTGTCGTCCACGTCGCTGACCACCCCGAAGCGCACGTCGGCGGCGACGATGAACGCGCGCCCCTCGACGGTGGCGCCGCCCTCGACCGACAGCTGGAACACCTGCCAGCCCGGCTCCAGTCGCGCCGGCAGCACGACGTCGATGACGCCGCCGCGGTCGGTCACGACGTCGTGCGTGACGCCGCCGATCGTGATCGCCACCGGCGCGAAGCCGACGGGGATGCCCAGGAACGAGCGCCAGCCGCGCACGCTGGCCGGCTCGCCGTCGGGGCCGTGCTTGCGGGGCGGCACGATGAGCACGCGGCCCAGCACGCGCACCCAGTCCTCGCCGCCGTAGCCGGCGAAGGGAACGACGGTGGGTTTGCGGCCCGAGCGACGCGCGAGGCGTTCGCGGAGGCCGTGGAAGCGTCCCTCGAGCTTGGCGATCCAGTGGATCTTCTCGCGGGGTTCGGGAGAAGGCATCCCCCTCAGTCTTTCATGCCTGCCGCGGCGACTCGTCCGGCGCTTCGGGGTGCTCCACGGCGTCGGCCTCCATGTGCCGCTGCTCGGCGCGGTACAGCAGGTGCTTGACCAGCCAGGCGAACAGCAGGAACACCGCGATGGCGGCGACGAACACGTAGCCGATCCAGTGCGCGCGGTCGGCGAGCTCGCGGTACGAGTCGGCGGCGGCCGCGGCGATCGTCACGTAGATGCCGGCCCACAGCGTGCACGCCGGCAGCGTCCACGCGATGAAGCGCCGGTACGGGTAGCCGGTCATGCCGACCGTGAGCGGGACGAGCGAGTGCAGCACGGGCAGGAATCGCGAGAGGAAGATCGCCAGCCCGCCCCGCTTGCGCAGGTACCGCTCCGAGCGCTCCCAGTTGCGCTCGCCGATCCGCCGCCCCAGCCACGAGTGCCGGATGTGCGGGCCGAGCCAGCGGCCCAGCGCGTAGCCCACGCTCTCGCCCACCAGCGCGCCGAGCACGACGCTCACGCCGAGGATGATCGCCTGAGGCACGCCGTCGACGCCGGTGGCCGCGACGATCACGATGGTGTCGCCCGGCACGATGAGCCCGACGAGCACGCTCGTCTCGAGGGCGATCGCGACGGCGGCCAGCACGGTCCGGAGCACGGGATCCACGCTCTGGACCGCGTCGAGGATCGCGGTCAGCGCGTCGTTCAGCCAGCCCACGTGCTCAGCCTAGGCGGCGGCCCGACCGGAAACGGGAGGGAAAGCACCCCGAAACGGTGGAGTAACCTGGAAACTCCCGTCCTCTCGCGCCCGCGGGCGTCCCCGCACCCGATCGATTGGCCCCACGAAACGTGTCGCAGACCACCGTCACCGAGACCGCTCACGACCCGCACGCCATCCAGGCGAAGTGGCAGGCGTACTGGGCGGAGAACGGCACGTTCCTTGCGGGCGGCGACGACGACACCCGGCCCCGCAAGTACGTGCTGGCGATGTTCCCGTACCCGTCGGGCGACCTGCACATGGGTCACGCCGAGAACTACCTCTACAGCGACATCGTCGCCCGGTTCTGGCGGCACCGCGGCTACAACGTGCTCAACCCCATCGGCTGGGACTCCTTCGGCCTGCCCGCCGAGAACGCGGCGATCCAGCGCGGCGCCGATCCGCGTGAGTGGACCTACGAGAACATCGCCCAGCAACGCGAGTCGATGAAGGCCTACGGCGTCTCGTTCGACTGGTCGCGGGTGCTGCACACGAGCGATCCCGACTACTACCGCTGGAACCAGTGGCTGTTCCAGCAGCTGCACGAGCGCGGCCTGGCGTACCGCAAGGAGAGCCCGGTCAACTGGTGTCCCAACGACCAGACGGTGCTCGCCAACGAGCAGGTCGTCGACGGCCAGTGCGACCGCTGCGGCGCCACGGTCGTGAAGAAGAAGCTCACGCAGTGGTACTTCAAGATCACCGACTACGCCGATCGCCTGCTCGACGACCTGAACCAGCTCGAGGGCTTCTGGCCGACCAAGGTGCTGCAGATGCAGCGCAACTGGATCGGTCGCTCGGTGGGTGCGGACATCGACTTCGCGATCGAGGGCCGTGACGAGAAGGTCACGGTGTTCTCCACGCGCCCCGACACGCTGTACGGGGCGACGTTCATGGTCGTCGCCCCCGACTCCGACCTGGCCGCCGAGCTGGCCGCCGGTGCGTCGGCGGAGGTGCGCATGCGGTTCCAGGACTACCTGGAGCAGACGCAGAAGCAGACCGAGATCGAGCGCCAGGCGACCGACCGCGAGAAGACCGGCGTCTTCCTCGACCGCTACGCGATCCACCCGCTCACGGGCGAGCGCCTGCCGATCTGGGCGGCGGACTACGTGCTGGCCGACTACGGCCACGGCGCCGTGATGGCCGTCCCCGCCCACGACCAGCGCGACCTCGACTTCGCCCGGAAGTTCGATCTGCCGGTCAAGGTGGTCGTCGACACCACCGCGCCGATCACGGGCGCGATGCCGGTGATCGAGCTCGACGAGGACGGCGTGCCGATCGACGTGCCGCTGCCCAGCCCCGCCGAGACCGGCGAGGCGCTCACGGGCGAGGGCCGCATGATCAACTCGGGTCCGCTCGACGGGCTGAGCAAGCGCAACGCGATCGCGCGCGTCATCGAGCAGCTGGAGGCGGCCGGCGCCGGCCGCGCCGCCAAGCAGTACCGCCTGCGCGACTGGCTCATCTCGCGCCAGCGCTTCTGGGGCACGCCGATCCCGATGATCCACACCGAGGACGGCCGCATTGTGCCGGTCCCCGACGAGCAGCTGCCCGTGCGCCTGCCCGAGGCGCGCGACATCGACCTGAAGCCGAAGGGCTCCTCGCCGCTCGGCGCGGCGACGGGCTGGGTCGAGACGACCGACCCGGAGACCGGCGCGCCCGCGCGGCGCGATCCCGACACGATGGACACGTTCGTGGACTCGTCGTGGTACTTCCTGCGCTTCCTCTCGCCGGGGAACGCGGAGAAGGCGTTCGACCCGAAGGACGCGCTGCGCTGGGCGCCGGTGGACACCTACGTCGGCGGCGTCGAGCACGCGATCCTGCACCTGCTGTACGCCCGCTTCATCACCAAGGTCCTGTTCGACATGGGCCTGGTGGACTTCACGGAGCCGTTCTCGAGCCTGATCAACCAGGGCATGGTGATCCTCGACGGCGCGAAGATGTCGAAGTCGAAGGGCAACCTCGTGCTCTTCAGCGACGAGCTCGACGCGCACGGCGCGGACGCGCTGCGCGTGGCGCTCGCCTTCGCGGGCCCGGTGGAGGACGACAAGGACTGGAAGGACGTCTCGACCACGGGCGCCCAGAAGTTCCTGGCGCGCGCCCTGCGCGTCGCCGCCGACGTGACGAGCGAGAAGGACGTCGTCTGGGCGGAGGGCGACCAGGCGCTGCGCCGCGTCACCCACCGCCTGCTCGCCGACGCCCCGGTGCTCATCGAGCAGACGAAGTTCAACGTCGTCGTCGCCCGCCTGATGGAGCTCGTCAACGCGATCCGCAAGACGATCGACGCGGGCGCGGGCGCGGGCGCGGGCGCGGGCGCCGCCGATCCGGCCGTGCGCGAGGCCGCGGAGGTCACGGCCATGGTGCTCGACCTGTTCGCGCCGCACACGGCCGAGGAGATGTGGGAGCAGCTGGGCTACGAGCCCTCGGTGGGCCTGGTGCCGTGGCGCTCGGCCGACCCGGCGCTGCTCGTCGAGGACGAGGTCACCGCGGTCGTGCAGATCAACGGCAAGGTGCGCGCGCAGCTGCAGGTGCCGGCGAAGATCGACTCGACGGCGCTGGAGGCGCTGGCCCGCTCGGACGAGCGCGTGCTGCGCGCGGTCGGCGACGGCCAGATCGTCAAGGCCATCGTCCGCGCGCCGAAGATCGTCAGCCTCGTCGTGAAGTGACCCGGGGCGGGCGGGGGCCGGCCTCCGCCCGCTCACAGGCCCGCCTCCCGCGGTGCGGTCGCGGCGGCCCTGTGGACAGCCGTCCCTGACGGCGGCGCGCGTCGTAGCGTCGGGCCATGTCCGACGATCTCGAGGCCTACCGCGCGCCCGCGCGGGCCCGGCTGGGGATCGGCGCCGCGGTGGCGCTCGTGCTGGCGATCGCCGCCGTCGCGATCGGCTTCTCCGTGTGGCGGGGCGTGTCCTCGCCGGTGGACGTCGTCGAGGAGCAGGCGGCCTCGCCGACGCCGGGCGTGACCGTCGCGGCCGGGGAGCTCTACGTTCACGTCTCCGGTGCTGTCCGCGCGCCGGGCCTGTACGTGCTGCCCGCCGGCGCGCGCGTGGTCGATGCGATCGCGGCCGCCGGGGGAGCGGCCGAGGGTGCCGCGCTCGAGGGGGTGAATCTGGCGCGCCCGCTCTCCGACGGCGAGCAGCTCGCGGTGCCGACGGCCGATGAGCTCGCGCAGGCGCCGCCGCCGGACGGCGCCGCGGGTGCGAGCGGCGCCGGCGGGGCGGGCGCGGGCGGCGGGGCGGGCGCGGGCGCCGGCGTGGTCAACATCAACACGGCCGACGCCGCCGCGCTGGAGGCGCTGCCGCGGATCGGGCCGGCGCTGGCGGAGCGGATCGTGGCCTGGCGCGAGGAGAACGGCCCCTTCGGCGCGATCGACGACCTGCTCGCCATCGAGGGCATCGGCCCGAAGGTGCTCGAGGCGCTGCGCGACCAGGTGACGCTGTGAGCGCGCCCGCCCGGGCCGCCGCGGTCGGGGTGCGTGCTGATCGCCGGCTCGTGCCCGTGGCGCTGGCCGCCTGGGCCGCTGCGGCGGTGAGCGTGCTCGCGCCGCAGCTCGCCGGGGTCGGGGCGGTGGCGCTCTTCCTCGGCGCCGCGGCGTCGCTGTGGGCCGCGACGCGCACGCGGCGTGGGGACGGGCTGCGCGGGGCGCTGGCCCTCGCCGCGGTGGCGCTGGCGGCCGCGGGCGGTGCCGCGGGGCACGTGGCCCTCCAGCACCCGACCCGCGCCGCCGCGGCGCAGATCGCGGGTGACGGCGAGCTCGCGGCGACCGTGACGATCACCACGAAGGTCGAGCCGCACGGGGCGCGGCTGTGGTTCGGCGCGGTCGCGTCCGGCGTCGAGGCCGCCGGCGCCACGTTGCCCGCGCCGGTGCCCGTGCGGATCGCGGTCGACGCCTCGGCCCCGGGCGCCGATCGCCTCGACCTCGGCTCGGTGATCGCGGTCCGCGGCGGCGCCGAGCCCGCCGACGCCGGCGCGGCGGAGCCGATCGTGCTCTTCGCCCGCACCGTGGAGATCCGCGGGGATCCTCCCGGGCTGCTCGGCGCCACGGCCCGGCTGCGCGACGCCTTCGTCGCCCGCGCGCAGGCGCTGCCAGGCGGCGGCGGGCAGCTGCTGCCCGGCGTGGCCGTCGGCGACACGCGCGCGGTGTCCGACGAGCTCGACGCCGCGATGACGGCGTCCTCGCTCAGTCACCTCACGGCGGTGTCCGGCGCGAACTGCGCGCTCATCGTGGGCATCGCATTCGGCGCGGCGGCCTGGTGCGGCGCGGGCCGCGGCGCGCGTGTGGCCGCGGCGTCGATCGCCCTGGCGGGATTCGTGGTGCTCGTCACCCCGGAGCCGAGCGTCATCCGCGCCTCGGCCATGGCGGGGGTGGCGATGATCGCGCTGCTGCTCGGGCGGGCCGGCGGCGGCATGGCCGTGCTCTCGTGCGCGGTGGCGGTGCTGCTCGTGACCGACCCGTGGCTGGCGACGAGCTTCGGCTTCCTGCTCTCGGCGGCCGCGACCGGCGCCCTCCTCACCCTCGCGGCGCCGCTGGCCGACGGGCTGTCGCGGTGGATGCCCGGCCCCCTCGCGCTGGCGCTGGCCGTGCCGCTGTCGGCCCAGCTCGTGTGCGGGCCCATCATCGTGCTGTTCGCGCCCGATGTGGCGCTGTACGGCGTCGTGGCCAACGTGCTCGCCGGGCCCGCGGCGCCGATCGCGACGCTGCTGGGCACCGCATCGTGCCTGCTCGCGTTCGCGCCGCCCCTCGCCGACGCGCTGGCGTGGATCGCGTGGCTGCCGGCCTCGTGGGTCGCCGCGACCGCCGAGACCTTCGCGAGCCTTCCCCGGGCGTCGCTGCCGTGGTGGGAGGGGCCGGTCGGCGCGGCCGCGCTGGCGGCCCTCGGCGCCTGCGTTGCGCTGCTGATCGTGCCGCCGCGGCCGGGTCCGGCCGCCGAGGCGTCGCGCCGCGCGGCCGCCGTCGTCGTCGCGCTGATCACGGGGCTGGGCGTGGCCGGCGCGGCGGTGAGCGGCCCCGTGATCGGCCCGCTCACCGCGCCGCGGGACTGGGTCGTGGCGGCGTGCGACGTCGGGCAGGGCGATGCCGTGCTCGTCCGCTCTGCCGGCGCCGTGGCCCTCATCGACACCGGTCCGG
This sequence comes from Microbacterium sediminis, assembly GCF_004564075.1. Taxonomy (NCBI): domain Bacteria; kingdom Bacillati; phylum Actinomycetota; class Actinomycetes; order Micrococcales; family Microbacteriaceae; genus Microbacterium; species Microbacterium sediminis. The sequence goes on along the minus strand of NZ_CP038256.1, from coordinate 1,520,546 downwards.
ATCCCGAGCCGCTGCGCGCCTGCCTCGACCGGCTCGGCATCGGGCGGATCGACCTGCTCGTGCTCACGCACTTCGATCTCGATCACGTCGGCGGCGCGTCCGCGCTGCGCGACCGCGTCGGCCTCGTCGTGCACGGGCCGCCCGTGGCGGAGTCGGGCGCCGTGTGGCGGGCGCTCGGCACCGTCGATCGCGTGCAGGCGTCGACGGGCATGCACGGCACCCTCGGGGCGGCGCGGTGGCGGGTGCTGTGGCCGGCCCCGCGCTCGGTGGGGTTCCCGCCGGGCAACGATGCGAGCGTCGTCGTCGAGATCACGGGACCCGGCCTGCCGCGGTCGATCTTCCTCGGCGACCTGTCGGCCGACGCGCAGGAGGCGATGATGGCGCAGAGCCCGATCGTCGGGGGCTACGACCTCGTCAAGGTCGCCCACCACGGATCGGCGGATCAGTCGGCAGCGCTGTACCGCCGGCTCGACCCGGCGCTCGCGCTGGTGACCGTCGGCGCCGACAACGACTACGGGCACCCGCGCGCCTCGATCCTGGAGGAGCTCGAGCGGATCGGCGCGGCGATCGCGCGCACCGACACCGACGGCCTGGTGCTCATCGGCACCGACGACGAGGCGCTGATCGTCTGGCGCGAGCGGGGCGGCGCCGGCCGCCGGCGCGGTCGACGTCGGGGGCCGCCGGTAGGATCGGACCATGCCAGCCGCACCCGCTCGATCGTCCACCGGCCGGGGTGCGGGCAAGGGGCCGGCGATCCCGCAGCTGCCGTGGCGCAACCCGAAGGCGGCGCCCGTCGTGCTCGTCTCCGGCCCCGAGGAGGTCTGCGCCGAGCGCGCGATCTCGACGATCCGCGAGCAGCTGAAGGCCGAGGACCCCGCGCTCGAGATCAGCGACATCCGCGCCGACGACTACACGGCCGGCACGCTGCTGGCCGTCTCTGCGCCCTCGCTGTTCGGCGAGCCCCGCCTGGTGCGGGTCAGCGGCGTCGAGAAGTGCAGCGACGCCTTCCTCGCCGAGGCGCTCGCCTACATCGAGTCGCCGCAGGAGGGCGCCACGGTCGTGCTCCGCCACAACGGGGCCACGGTGCGCGGCAAGAAGCTGCTCGACGCGGTGCGCGCCGGCACGGGCGGCGGCGTCGAGGTACCGTGCCCGGCCGTCAAGCGCGACTCCGACCGCTACGACTTCGCCGCGGGCGAGTTCCAGGCCGCCGGCAAGCGGATCCTGCCCGCCGCGCTGCGTGCGCTGACCTCGGCCTTCGCCGACGACCTCACCGAGCTTGCGGCGGCGTGCCAGCAGCTTATCTCCGACGTGGAGGGCGACGTGACCGAGCAGGTCGTCGCCCGGTACTACGGCGGGCGGGTCGAGACGAACTCGTTCGTCGTGGCCGACACGGCGATCGCGGGCCGCTACGGCGAGGCGCTGCTCACGCTCCGCCACGCCCTCGCCTCGGGCGCCGACCCCGTGCCGCTCGTGGCGGCGTTCGCGATGAAGCTGCGCACCATGGCGCGCGTGGCGGGCGCGCGCGGCGCCTCGCGGCAGGTCGCGGCCGAGCTCGGCATGAAGGACTGGCAGGTGGACCGCGCCCGCCGCGATCTGCAGTCGGGCTGGACCGAGCGCACCCTCGGCCTCGCGATCCAGGCGATCGCCCGCGCCGATGCGGAGGTCAAGGGCGCCTCGCGCGATCCCGTCTTCGCCCTGGAGCGCATGGTCACCGTGGTGGCCACCCGCCGCCCCTTCGGCGCCTGACCGATACGGCTCGCGCGGAGCGTGAGGCCTTGGTCTCGACTCCGCGGCTTCGCCGCTGCGCTCGACCCGTCTCCGCTTCGTTCGCTTCGCTCACTCCGGTCGACGAGCCGTCACCACTCACGGCTCGTCGAGCGACCGAAGGGAGCCGAGACGGCTCGAGCGGAGCGAAGCGGAGTCGAGAGCTGGGGCGCGATCCCTTCGGTTTCGAGCTGCAACTCCTGGCGGCTCGTCGAGCGACCGAAGGGAGCCGAGACGGCTCGAGTGGAGCGAAGCGGAGTCGAGAGCACCCCGCCCCACGCAACGCAAAAGGCCCGCCCCGGAACGGGACGGGCCTTCAGCGAAGGACTCGGCTCAGAGCGCCGCGACCTGCTTGGCGATGGCCGACTTGCGGTTCGCCGCCTGGTTCTTGTGGATGACGCCCTTGCTGACGGCCTTGTCGAGCTTCTTCGACGCCTTCGCGAGAGCGGCGGTCGCCGCCTCCTTCTCGCCGGCGGCGATGGCCTCACGCGTCTTGCGGACGAGCGACTTCAGCTCGGTCTTGACCGCCTTGTTGCGCTCGCGGGCCTTCTCGTTGGTCTTGTTGCGCTTGATCTGCGACTTGATGTTTGCCACTGTGTCGTAGGACTTTCGTTTCAGGTGGGAATCGGATGTCGCCGCGCGCCAGGAAGAGGGCTGTCGCTCGGCATGTGTGGGTGGCCCCACACGCAAGCCAAGGATCGATCTTAGCAGGTCATCCTGTGCCGTCCGATCCGGCGGCCGACGCGGAGGCCGAGGCGAGGGCGAGATCGATCGCGGCATTCGCCACCCGCGGGCGCATCACCGTGACCAGATGGGTGGAGCGGCGCACGAGGATCAGCTCGGCACGCGGCACAAGCCGGGTGAACAGCCGCTCGTTGACGCGCAGCTGATCCCACTCGCCGTTGACGAACCACACCGGCATCGACCGCCGCTGCAGGCGCGTGAGGGCCCTCACCATGTCCAGATCGCGCAGCGACCCGAGCGCGATGTCCTCCTGCGTGAGCGAGTAGCCGCCCGCGCCGAAGTCGTACCGCGTCTCCAACGGCAGCTGCGCGTCGAGGGCGCGCTCCACGAACCAGCGGCCGTTGCGCGGCAGGCGATTGAAGCTGCGCGTGACGAAGCGGTAGGCGCTCAGCGTGGCGCCGCGGGGGAGCGCCGTGCACGAGAACGCCACGAACGCGGCAACGGGCGGCGCCGCCCCCGGCCGGCCCACGTATGCGGTCGAGAGGATCCCGCCGAGCGAGTGGCCCGCGAGGACGACCGGGCCCTTCTCGGCGGCGGCCGTCACGGCCCGATCGATCGATCCGATCGCCTCCTCCAGCGACCATCGCTCGTCGATGCGGGAGCCGTGGCCGGGAAGATCGATCGCGTGCACGTCGACCCCGCGCTCCTGCAGGTGCGACACCTGGGCGCGCCACATCGTGGCGGACGTGCGGATGCCGTGGACGAGCACGACCTGGGCCGGCACGGGCGCGTCACCCCCTTTCGGACGATGCCCCGCCGGAGCGGGGCCGGCGGGGCATCGATCCTACAGCGAGGCGAGCAGGGCGCGTCGGGCCTCGCGGCGCTCGCGCTGCTCGGCCGGGTCCGGCACGGGGGCGGCCGCCAGCAGGCGCTTGGTGTAGTCGGCCTGCGGGTGGTGCAGCACGCTGCTCGTGGTGCCGTGCTCCACCATGTGGCCGTCCTTCATGACGAGCACGTGGTCGGCGAGCAGGTCAACCACGGCCAGATCGTGGCTCACGAACAGGCACGCGAACGCGTACTCCTGCTGCAGCTCCTTGATCATCTCGAGCACCGCGGCCTGCACCGAGACGTCGAGCGCCGAGGTCGGCTCGTCGGCGATGAGCAGCTCCGGCTTGAGCATGAGCGCCCGTGCGAGCGAGACGCGCTGGCGCTGACCGCCCGAGAGCTCGTGCGGGTAGCGGTTCACCACGTCGCGCGGCAGCCGCACGGCATCGAGCAGCTCGTGCGCGCGCTCCAGCCGGGAGGACTTGGTTCCCACGCGGTGGATCACCATCGGCTCCATGAGCACGTCGCCGATCGGGAAGCGGGGGTCGAGCGAGGCCGCGGGGTCCTGGAACACCACGCCGATGCGCCGGCGCACGGCCTTCGCGCGGCGGCGCGAGATCGACGCGAGATCCTCGCCGTGCACGGCGAGCGTGCCGTCGGCGACGGGGATGAGTCCGAGCACGGCCTTGGCGATCGTCGACTTGCCCGATCCGGACTCGCCCACGATGCCGAGGATCTCGTTCTTCGCCAGGTCGAACGAGACGCCCTCCACGGCGCGGAACCGCTTGCCGCGCATGTGGTACTCGATCGCCACGTCCTCGGCGCGCAGCACGAGCTCGCGCCCGGCCACGGGAGCCTCGTCGCCGTGCCCGGTGACGAGCTCGACGTTCTCGAGGCGCGGCACGGCGGCCAGCAGCTTCTTCGTGTACGGGTGCTGCGGATTGGTGAGCACGTCCTGCACGGGCCCCGTCTCCACGAGGCTGCCGCGGAACATCACCGCCACGCGATCGGCGAGGTCGGCGACGACGCCCATGTTGTGCGTGATGAGCAGGATGCCCGAGTCGAGCTCGTCCTTCAGGCGGCGCAGGAGGTCGAGGATCTCGGCCTGCACGGTCACGTCGAGGGCCGTGGTCGGCTCGTCGGCGATGATCACCTTGGGGCGCAGCGAGATGGCGATCGCGATGACGATGCGCTGGCGCTGACCGCCCGAGAACTGGTGCGGGTACTGCTTGATCCGCTTCTCGGGCTCGGGGATGCCCACCAGGCGCAGCAGCTCGATGGCGCGATCGACCGCGTCAGCGCCGTACGCGACGTCGTGCAGCTCGAAGGTCTCGACGAGCTGCGTCTCGATGGAGAGCACCGGGTTGAGTGCCGTCATCGGCTCCTGGAAGATCATCGCGATCTCCGTGGCCCGCATCGCGCGGATCTTGTCCTGCGGGAGGCCGACGACGTTGACGCCGCCCACACGGGCCTCGCCGGTCACGACCGCGTTGGCGGGGAGCAGGCCCATGGCGGCGGTCGAGGTGACCGACTTGCCCGAACCGGACTCGCCCACCAGTGCCACGACCTCGCCGGGCTTCACGTCGAGCGAGAGGCCCTTCACGGCGTGCACGAGCCCGCCCTCGGTGGCGAAGCGCACGTTCAGGTCGGTGAACGAGAGCGCGGGTGCCGCGTTCGGATCGACGGCGGTCATGCGCGGCCTCCCTTGTCCATGTCGTATCCGCCCTCGGTGTCGGCGGCGTCGGGGTTGCTGGGGCCCGGCTGGATCTCCACCTGCGGCGGCACGATCGCCGCGGCGGGCGCCTGCTTGTTGCGCCCCGACCAGTCGAACAGCCCGGCGCGGCGGATGCGGCCGCTCTGACGCGGGTCGAACGCGTCGCGCAGGCCGTCGCCGAGGAAGTTCACCGCGAGGGCGAACGCCACGATCAGTCCACCGGGCCACCAGAACAGCCACGGGCGGTTGGTGAACGCACCCTGGTACTGGTTGATGAGCAGACCCAGCGAGGTCTCGGGCGGGCGCACGCCGAAGCCCAGGAACGACAGCGAGCTCTCGAGGAGGATGGCGCTGGCGATCGCGAACGTGGCGTTGACGATGATGACGCCGACCGTGTTGGGCATGAGGTGCTGGAAGATGATCCGGCCCGCGCCGGCGCCCATCGACTGGGCGGCGGCGACGAACTCGCGCTCGCGCAGCGAGAGGATCTCGCCGCGGACGAGGCGCGCCAGTCCCGTCCACGAGATGAGGCCGATCATGAGCGCGAGCAGGAACACCGAGCTGCCGATGTTGCCGGCGATCTGGCCCAGCGCGGCCGCGATGGCCAGCAGCGGGATCACGATGACGACGTCGGTGATGCGCATGAGCACCGAGTCGGTGCGGCCGCGGAAGTACCCGGAGACGGCGCCCACCACCGAGCCGATGAAGGTCGAGATGATGCCGACCACGAGGCCCATGATGATCGAGCGCTGCGTGCCGACCATGACGAGGGCGAAGTAGTCCTTGCCCGTGCTCTCCTGGCCGAACGGGTGCTCGCCGAGGTGGATGCCCTCGCCGCCGAGCCAGGTCGGGATGAGGCTGAGGGTCGGCGCCCCGCCGTTGACGACGGTGCCGGCCTGCGTGTAGCTCTTGTCCCACCAGCCGGGGATCCCGAGGAAGCCCATGGAGCTGAACGAGACGCCGACGATGATGATGATCGCGACGAGCGAGATCATCGCCGCCTTGTGGCGGAAGAAGCGGCGCCGGACGAGCTGGCCCTGCGAGAGCGGCTTGGCGCTCTTCTTGAGAAGCGCCGCGTCCTCGGCCTCGGCGAGGTCGTAGATGTCGGTCGACGTGACCGGGGCGGAGTTGTGGCTGTCGGTGGTGCTCATACTCGGATCCTCGGGTCCAGGACGGCGTAGAAGATGTCCGCCAGCATGTTGAAGACGATCGCGGCCAGGCCGGTCACCAGGAAGAACGCCATGACCGGCGCGGGGTCGACCTGCTCGAGCCCCGTGCTGAACATCGCGCCCATGCCGGTCCAGCCGAACACGCGCTCGGTGATGACGGCGCCGCCGATGAGGCCCGCGAAGTCGAACGCGGCGATCGTGGCGATGGGGATGAGGGCGTTGCGCAGCGCGTGACGGAAGATCACGATGCGCTCCGGGGCGCCCTTGGCGCGCGCGGTGCGGATGAAGTCCTGACGATTCACCTCGAGCATCGAGCTGCGCGTGTAGCGGCTGTAGCTGGCCAGCGAGATCACCGTGAGCACGAGCGTCGGCAGCAGCAGCTGCGTGGCGTGGTCGAGGAAGACCTGCCAGAAGTCGCCCGTGAAGTTCGGCGTGTGCGAGCCGATCGTCGAGATGGGGCGCGGCTTCTTGTCGAGGAAGCTCGGCCACGTGCGGAAGAGGTGGTCCAGCACCGTCAGCCCCGCGCCGATCACGCCGGTCGCGACGCTCGCGCCGATGGCGACGTTGCGGTAGCGACCGCCCATGTAGTGCGCGATCACCCACGGCACCGCGACGGCGAGGACGAGCCCGCCGATGACGATCCACCAGTTCATGTAGTAGATGAACACGTTGATCAGGGCGAACTGCATCACGATCACGATGCCGGCCGTGATGAGCACCGGATAGAGCACCTTGCGGTTCTGCAGGCCGACGCTGAGGATCACGATCGTCAGCGCCGCGGCGATGGTGAGCACGGCCACCCCGACCGGCCCGAGCTGCGGCTGGCGGAAGAAGTTCAGCGCCAGGAGCGTCGGGATCGCGATCGCGAAGAAGGCCGCGGTGATGGCGAAGGTGATCAGCCGGCGCCTGAGCGAGCCGCCCAGGAAGATCTGCATGAGCAGGCCCGCGACGATCGCGATGATCGCGATCTCGATCGGCGTGAACTGCGGATCGCGCAGCCAGTCGTTGTAGCCGATCGCCAGGTACTCCTTGAAGAGCACGGCGGCCCAGAACACGGGCAGCGAGAAGAAGAGGAAGGTCAGGAAGGTGACGCCGTAGTCCAGGCCCGAGTACTGACGCACGGCGGTCAGCACACCGATCGCGATGCCCACGACGAGGGCGATGATCGTGGCGAGGAAGACGAGCTGCAGCGTGGAGCTGGCGGCCTGGCCGAGCAGCGCGGCGACGTCCTGGCCGCTCCGGTTGAGGCCGAGGTCGCAGGCGCCGACGACGCACTTGCCGACGCCGGTGAGCCAGGTGAAGTACCGCTGGTACCAGGGCATGTCGAGGTTCATGTACTCGATGCGCTGCTGGATGAGCAGCTCGCGGTTCTCCGCGTTGCTCTCGCGCAGATCGGCGAGGGGATCGCCGGAGTTGATCGCGAGGACGTACATGAGCACCGACGAGGCCAGCAGGATGCCTACGGCCGCGGCGAGGCGCCTGAGGATGAAGATGAGCACGAGATGAGGGTTCCTTGGTCGTCGGCCTGTCGCAGACGCGACATATCGGTGGCCTTCACGGGAGTGTGGCCCGGCTCAGAGAGAGCCGGGCCACACCGCCGGTGATTCAGGCTCGCAGATTACTCTGCGCGGTGCCAGTTGTACGCGTTCCAGCTGATTCCGCTCTGCGTCGTGGTGCGCTCAACGCCCTCGATGTCCGAGGCGGAGGCGTCCACGCCGGGGTGGGCGAAGACCGGGATGCCGTACAGCGTGTCCCACAGGAGCTTCTCGATCACCTTGGTCTGCTCGAGGTGCACCTCGGTGTCGAGCGACGAGACGAGGGTCTCGTACGCGGCGTCGACCTCGGGGTTCGAGTACTGACCGTAGTTCTGCGGCTTGCCGGTGGCGTAGATGTTCTGACCAGAGGTGATCTGGCCCGAACCGGCCCACGCGAACAGCGCGACCTCGTAGTCACCGCGCTCCTGCGTGCCGCCCGGGGCGAAGAAGTCCTCGTTGCCCGCGTCGACGATGTTGAAGCCGGCCTGGTCGCACGACGACTTGATCATGGCGACCTCGTCGGTGCGGCGGGGGTTCGGAGCCGAGTAGCCGATGCGGACCTCGGCGCCCGTGGCACCCTCCGCCTCGACGATCGCCTTCGCGCCCTCGATGTCGACCTCGTCGTACTGGCCCGCGTAGGACTCGCTGACGACCTCGTCATAGGTCTCCTGGAAGGGGAACACCTCGCGGGCGTTCATGACCTCGGCCTCGGGGTCCAGCGGCTTGATGAGGTTGTCGACGATCTGCTGGCGCGGGACGCACATGGCGAAGGCCTTGCGCAGCTCCAGGTTGTCGGCGAACAGCGAGCCCTCGACGAAGTTGAAGTCGAGGTGCTCCCACGTGAGCGTCGGTCCCGTGTGGATGGTCGCGGCGTCGCCGATCTCCTCGAGCTGGGCGATCGTGTCGACCGTCGGCTGCGGGGAGATGACGTCGACGTCACCGTTCTCGAGCGCCTGCGGCATCGCGTCCTGCGCGATGAAGCGGAAGACGATCTCGTCGTTCTGCGGCGCCAGCTGCTCGCCGTAGTACTCCGGGTTGGCCTTCAGCGTCACCGACTGCGTGGCGCTCCACGAGTCGAGGATGTAGGGACCCGACGAGGGGATGAGCTCGGCGTCGGGCAGCGTGCCCGGCTCCGTCATCCAGCCGTTGTTCCAGAACTCGGCGGCCGGGGCCAGTGCCTTGGTGTCGCCCGAGAGGATCGCCTCGGAGAGCTCCTCGACGGTCATCCCGGCCTGCTCGGCCACGACGTGCGCCGGGTCGAGGATGTAGGTCTGGATCTGCCAGTCGGGGTCCGGCGCGGCGAACTCGACCGTGAAGGTCTTGCCCGTCGGGTCGCCCTGCGGGCCGGCGGGGATCGTGTCGCCGAGGTCCTGCGAGACCGAGTTGAACAGCGGGGCGTCGCCCGAGGTCAGGTTCGGGTTCTGGATGCCCCAGGCCAGGATCGCGTCGGCGACGGTGATGGGCGTGCCGTCCGACCACACAGCGTCATCGCTGATGGTGAACTCGACGACCATCGGGTCCTCCGAGACCAGCTCGAACGAGCCGAGGTCCTCGTTGGGGACGATCGATCCGTCGGGACCGAAGTAGGCGAAGCCGGCCTTCAGCTGGTCGGCGATCGCCGAGTTGTACGTCGAGTACGACTCGGGCGTGAAGCCGTTGTAGCTGATGAAGTCGTTCGGGCCGACCGTGACCGCGATGGACTGGCTGGTGGTGCCTTCGCCGTCACCGCCGTTGTCGCCGCTGTCGGCGGGGGCGCAGGCCGTGAGGGCCAGGCCGAGCGCGGCCGCAGCAGCCACTCCGCCATAGATACGTCGCAGACGCATTCCTTCTCCTTGGGTTGGGTGATGCTGGGGACGCGTCGAGGGCTCTTCGTCGCTGCCGTCCGGGGACGACCCCCATCCATAGTTGGTCACTCTCACACACCGAATGTTCCGGGGATGTTACGGAGCCGGACTTCGTGAGGAAACCGTGATCAATCGTTATGAAGCAATCCGCTGATTGTGAGTGGTGCAGCCCGGGCGTGTCTGAGCGATCTGCTCGGATCGACCCGCGGAGGGGCGGACAGGTCGCGCACCGTAGAATCGGACGGACATGTCTCCCCGTGCCCTGACGCCGCTCCAGCCCGCTGCCACGCCGCCCGAGCGCATTCGCAATTTCTGCATCATCGCCCACATCGACCACGGCAAGTCGACGTTGGCCGATCGCATGCTGCAGCTGACCGGCGTGGTCTCGGATCGCGACATGCGCGCGCAGTACCTGGACCGGATGGACATCGAGCGCGAGCGCGGCATCACGGTCAAGAGCCAGGCGGTGCGCATCCCGTGGGAGCTGGACGGCCAGACGTTCGCGCTCAACATGATCGACACGCCCGGGCACGTCGACTTCAGCTACGAGGTCTCGCGCTCGCTCGCGGCGTGCGAGGGCGCGATCCTGCTCGTCGACGCCGCGCAGGGGATCGAGGCGCAGACGCTCGCGAACCTCTACATGGCGCTCGAGAACGACCTCACGATCATCCCGGTGCTCAACAAGATCGACCTGCCCGCGGCCGATCCGGAGCGTTTCGCCAAGGAGCTCGCCGACCTCATCGGCGGCGACCCCGACGACGTGCTGCGCGTCTCGGGCAAGACCGGCCAGGGCGTCGACGAGCTGCTCGACCGCCTCGTCGAGCGCATCCCGGCGCCGGTGGGCGATGCCGACGCGCCGGCGCGCGCGATGATCTTCGACTCGGTCTACGACGCCTACCGCGGCGTGGTCACATACGTGCGCATGGTGGACGGCCGGCTCGAGCCGCGTGAACGCGTGCAGATGATGTCGACGAAGGCCACCCACGAGCTGCTCGAGATCGGCGTGTCGAGCCCCGAGCCGGAGCCGACGAAGGGCCTCGGCGTGGGCGAGGTCGGTTACCTCATCACGGGCGTGAAGGACGTGCGCCAGTCGAAGGTCGGCGACACGGTCACCAACCAGCGCAAGCCGGCCGAGACCCCGCTCGCGGGCTACGTCGAGCCCAAGCCGATGGTGTTCTCGGGCCTGTACCCGATCGATGCCAGCGACTACCCGGAGCTGCGCGACGCGCTCGACAAGCTCAAGCTGTCGGACGCCGCGCTCGCGTACGAGCCGGAGACGTCGGTGGCCCTGGGCTTCGGCTTCCGCTGCGGGTTCCTCGGACTGCTGCACCTCGAGATCGTGACCGAGCGCCTCTCGCGCGAGTTCGGGCTGGACCTCATCACGACCGCGCCGAGCGTGATCTACGAGGTCACCACCGAGACCGGCCAGACGATCGTCGTCACCAACCCGAGCGAGTACCCCGAGGGCAAGATCAACGCGGTCTCGGAGCCGATCGTGCGCGCCTCGATCCTGACGCCGAAGGACTACGTCGGCACGGTGATGGAGCTGTGCCAGCAGCGCCGCGGCACGATGGAGGGGATGGACTACCTCTCCGAGGAGCGCGTGGAGCTGAAGTACACGATGCCGCTCGGCGAGATCGTGTTCGACTTCTTCGACCAGCTCAAGAGCCGCACCCAGGGCTACGCCAGCTTCGACTACGAGCCGGCGGGCCAGCAGGAGGCTGACCTGGTGAAGGTCGACATCCTGCTGCAGGGCGATCGGGTCGACGCGTTCAGCGCGATCGTGCACCGCGACAAGGCGTACTCGTACGGCACGACGATGACCGAGCGGCTGCGCAAGCTCATCCCGCGGCAGCAGTTCGAGGTGCCCATCCAGGCGGCGATCGGCGCGCGGATCATCGCGCGCGAGAACATCCGCGCGATGCGCAAGGACGTGCTCGCCAAGTGCTACGGCGGTGACATCACCCGCAAGCGCAAGCTCCTCGAGAAGCAGAAGGAGGGCAAGAAGCGCATGAAGATGGTGGGCCGCGTCGAGGTCCCCCAGGAGGCCTTCATCGCCGCGCTCTCGGGAGACGTCGAGACCAAGGGCAAGTAGGCTGTGCAGATGCGCCGGGGCACGTTCCGAGACGAGACCGTCGACTACGCCGCCGTCGGCGGCTCTCAGGCCGACGACCTGCTGCAGTACCCGCCGGAGAAGAGCCTGCCGGCGATCGAGTCGATGCGCATCGGCAGCGGCGAGGAGCGGTTCCGCACGGCGGCCGAGGAGCTGCTGTCGTGGGGCGCGCAGCGCGGCGCCAGCATTCGCGTCGCCGAGGTGCGGCCCGCCGCCGGCCCCGCCTACACGGGCGTGAGCTTCGACGGCGAGGGCAACCCGATCGCCCCGGCCGGCATGGAGGGCGAGCAGCGCTTCGACGCCGAGGGCACGCCGCTCGTGAGCGCGGGCGCGACCGTCAAGCTGCAGGGGCGCGTGCGCGGCCACCACGCCGGCGGCGAGTACCGCGTGATCTTCGTCGTCGAGGAGAAGCGCCGGGTCGGCTTCGCGCTCGGCACCGTGGGCGGCGCGGTCGTCAGCGGCGAGGAGTCGTTCATGATCGAGTGGCGCGACAACGACGAGGTCTGGTTCTCGGTGCGCGCCTTCGATCGCCCCACGCGTCCGCTGGGCCGCCTGTTCCCGGGTCTCGTGCGCCGCCGTCGTCGCGCGCTGTTCGACCGCTACCTGCGGGCCATCTCGCCGCTGTTCGCGACGCCGTCCTGATGCGGGCGCGCAGCTGATGGGCGCGGCCCTCCCGATCGGGGATCCCGCGCCGCCCGACGGCGCCCTGCCGGCCGACCTCGCTGTCGACCCCGCCGCCGATCTCGGCGTGTACCTGCATGTGCCCTTCTGCCGGGTGCGCTGCGGCTACTGCGACTTCAACACGTACACCGCCACCGAGCTGCGCGGGGCGCGCCAGGACACCTACGCCGACACGCTCATCCGCGAGGTCGAGCTCGCCCGCACCGTGCTGGGGGACGCCGGGGCCGCGCGCCCCGCGACCACCGTCTTCTTCGGCGGCGGCACCCCGACGCTGCTGCCGGCCGGCGACCTGGCGCGGATGCTCGCGGCGGTGCGCGACGCGTTCGGCCTCGAGGCCGGGGCGGAGATCACCGTCGAGGCCAACCCCGACACCGTCACCCCGGCGGTGGCCGACGAGCTGGCCGCCGCCGGCGTCACGCGCATGTCGGTCGGCATGCAGTCGTCGGTGCCGCACGTGCTCGCCGCGCTGGATCGCACGCACACGCCCGCCAACGTCGGCACCGCCGTGGCCGCGGCGCGCGCCGCCGGGCTGGACGTCTCGGTCGACCTCATCTACGGCGCCCCGGGCGAGAGCCTGGCCGACTGGGAGGCCTCGCTCGAGACCGCCCTCGGCCTGGAGCCCGACCACATCTCGGCGTACGCGCTCATCATCGAGGAGGGCACGAAGCTCGCCCGGCAGATCGCCCGCGGCGAGGTGCCCGAGCCGGACGGGGATCTCCAGGCCGACATGTACGAGCTCGCCGACGCGCGCCTGGCCGCGGCCGGGTTCGGCTGGTACGAGGTGTCGAACTGGTCGCGCGGGGGAGCGGCGCACCGCTCCCGCCACAACCTCAACTACTGGCGCGGGCAGGACTGGTGGGGCTTCGGGCCCGGCGCCCACAGCCACGTCGCCGGCCTGCGCTGGTGGAACGTGAAGCACCCGGCGGCCTACGCCCAGCGGCTCGCGGCGGGGGAGTCGCCCGCCGCAGGCCGCGAGCGCCCCGACGCCGAGGCGCGCCTTCTCGAGCGCGTGCTGCTCGAGAGCCGCATCCGCGAGGGGCTCGCGATCGCCGACCTTCCTCCCGGACGACGCGAGGCCGTCGCCGGCCTCATCGCCGATGGCCTCATCGAGGGCCTCGCCGCGATCCGCGGGCGCGTGGTGCTCACCCTCAAGGGTCGACTGCTCGCCGACGCGGTGGTACGGGCGCTGACCGACTGAGCGGGTGGGCCTGGTCTCGACTTCGCCGCTGCGCGGCTCCGCTCGACCCGTCTCCGCTCCGGCGCTTCGCGCCTCCGGTCGACGAGCCGTGACCCCGACGGCTCGTCGACCGAGCGAAGCGAGCGGAGACGGCTCGAGCGAGCGAAGCGAGTCGAGAGCGGGGACCCGGGACCGAATGGTCGGTTCCCACCCATTGGTGGCGCCGCAGGATAGAATTGGCACTCCAGTGGGACGAGTGCCAGGAGGGAGCGCGCATGGTCACGGAACGAGGCCTGCAGGTGCTCCGTGCGATCGTGCAGGACTATGTCGACACGCATGAGCCGGTCGGCAGCAAGGCGATCGTCGAGCGCCACGCCTTCGACGTCTCGGCGGCGACGATCCGCAACGACATGGCGATGCTCGAGGACGAGGAGCTGATCACGGCTCCGCACACGTCGTCGGGCCGCGTGCCCACCGACAAGGGCTACCGCGTGTTCGTCGACCATCTGGCCGAGATCCGGCCCCTCACCTCGGCCCAGCGGGCGGCGATCTCGACGTTCCTCGCCGATCCGCAGGACCTCGACGACCTCCTCACCCGCACGGTGCGCCTGCTCACGCAGCTCACCGGCCAGGTGGCGCTCGTGCAGTACCCGTCGTTCGCGCGCGCCAACGTGACGCATCTCGAGCTCGTGGCGATCGAGCCGTCGCGGCTGATCGTCATCCTCGTCACCGACACCGGTCGCGTCTCGCAGCGGCTCACGACGGTGCCGGCGATCCTCGAGGAGGCCGACGTCGCGCTGCTGCGGGCGCAGCTGTCGATGCTCGTCACCGGACGCTCCGTGGGCGAGGGATCGGAGCGCGTCGCGGCGCTGCTGGGCACCGCGGCGGAGGCCGGCAACCGGCTCGACGGCGCGGTGCGCGAGCTCGCGCGCGTGATCGGCGACGAGCTGGAGGAGTTCCGGCAGAACCGGCTCGTGATGGCCGGCGCGGCCACGCTCGCGCGGCGCGAGCAGGACTTCCGCGGCAGCATCCACCCGCTGCTGGAGGCGATCGAGGAGCAGGTGACGCTCCTGCGCCTGCTCACCGAGATGGAGGCCGACGAGCAGGGGCTGGCGGCGAGCATCGGCCGCGAGAACGAGCCGTTCGGCCTCGGCGACGCCTCGCTCGTGGCCAGCGACTACGACACGCGCACCGGCACGGCGCGTGTGGGGCTGATGGGGCCGACCCGCATGGACTATCCCAGCAACCTGTCCGCGGCACGGGCCGTGGCGCGGTACCTGACGAGGCTGCTGGACGAGGACGCCGCGCGCCGCTGAGGCGCGACGGAGACAGGATCGGATCGTCGGCACGGCGATCCCGGAAAGGCGACTGTGGCAGACCACTACGAGGTGCTCGGGGTCTCGCGCGAGGCGAGCGACGAGGAGATCAAGAAGGCGTACCGCAAGCTGGCACGCCAGCTCCACCCCGATGTGAATCCGAGCCCCGACGCGGCCGAGAAGTTCAAGGACGTGACGCACGCGTACGACGTGCTCAGCGACCCCGAGCAGCGGCGCCGCTACGACATGGGCGGCGACGACGCCTTCGGTGGCGGGGGCTTCGGCGGCTTCGGCGACATCTTCGAGACGTTCTTCGGCGCCGCCGGCGGCGGCCGCGCCGGGCGTCCGCGCGATCGCCGCCAGCGGGGCGAGGACGCGCTCGTGCGCCTCACGCTCGAGCTCGGCGACATCGTGTTCGGCGTGCACCGCGACATCGAGGTCGATACCGCCGTGCTGTGCGAGACCTGCCAGGGCTCGTGCTGCCAGCCGGGCACCCACCCGGAGCGCTGCGACATCTGCGGCGGCTCCGGCCACGTGCGCACCCAGGTGCGCAGCCTGCTCGGCAACATGGTCACCACCCAGCCCTGCGGCTCCTGCCAGGGCTTCGGCACCGTGATCCCTCACCCGTGCCCGACGTGCCACGGCCACGGCCGCGTGCGCGCGCGCCGCACGGTCTCGGTCGACATCCCCGCCGGCGTCGAGAGCGGACTGCGCCTGCAGCTGCCCGGCTCGGGCGAGGTCGGCGAGGCCGGCGGCCCGAACGGCGACCTGTACCTGCAGGTCGAGATCGCCCCGCACCCCGTGTTCGGGCGGGAGGGCGACGATCTGACGGCGGTGGTCGAGGTCGCGATGACCGACGCGATCCTCGGCACGAACGTCACCGTCGACGGTCTCGACGGGCCGGTCGATCTCGAGCTGCGGCCGGGCGTGCAGTCCGGTGACGAGCTGCGCATCGAGGGCCGCGGTATCACGGGCCTGCGCTCGAAGCGCCGCGGCGACCTGCGCGTCGGCGTCCGCGTGGTGACCCCCACCAAGCTCGACGCGAAGACCCGCTCGCTCGTGGAGGAGCTGGCCCGCCGGCAGAAGGCGCCCGCCCCGCGCCTGTCCGAGCACCATCAGGGCCTGTTCGCCAAGCTCCGCGACCGGTTCCGCGGCTGAGATGGCGCTGCACTTCGTCGACGACGCGGCCGCCGACGCGCAGCCGGGCGACGAGCTCGAGCTGACCGGCGCCGAGGCGCACCACGCCGCCGCGGTGCGCCGCGTGCGCCCGGGCGAGGCCGTGACGGTCGGAGACGGGCGCGGTGTGTGGCTGGAGGGCGAGGTGATCGCCGCCGAGCCCAAGCGCGTGCGCGTGCGCGTCGACGCGCGACGCGTGGAGGAGCGCGCCGCCCCGCGCCTCGCGCTGGTGCAGGCCCTCGCCAAGGGCGACCGCGACGAGCTCGCGGTGCAGGCTGCCACCGAGCTCGGCGTCGACGAGGTCGTGCCGTGGCAGGCCGCTCGCAGCGTCTCGCGCTGGGAGGGCCCGAAGGCGCGCAAGGGACGGGATCGGTGGGTCGCGATCGTGCGCGAGGCCGCCAAGCAGGCGCATCGCGCATGGGTGCCCGAGGTCGCCGAGATCGCGACCACCGGCCAGCTCGCCCAGCGCGACGGGCTGATCCTCGTGCTCGATCCGTGGACCGACACCGCGCTGTCGCGCGTCGACATCGCCGGCGTCGAGGAGCTGACGCTGGTCGTGGGCCCCGAGGGCGGCATCGCACCCGACGAGCTCGAGCGCCTCGAGGCGGCCGGCGCCCGCCGCGTACGGCTGGGCGACACCGTGCTGCGCACCTCGACCGCCGGGCCCGCGGCCCTGGCCGTGCTGAACGCGCGGCTCGGCCGTTGGTGACGGTCGCTCACTAGACTTGTGGCTATGAGCGAGCCGTCCATCTTCACGCGCATCCTGCAGGGAGAGATCCCCGGCGAGATCGTCGCGCAGAACGAGCGCGTGTTCGTGCTCCGCGACATCCACCCCCAGGCCCCCGTGCACCTGCTCGTCATCCCCAAGACGCAGGAGTACGCGAACGTCGCGGAGCTCGCCGCCGGCGATCCCGCGCTGCTCGCCGAGGTCGTCGCCATGGCCCAGAAGGTCGCCGCCGAGCACGCCGACGGCGACTTCCGCCTCATCTTCAACTCCGGTGCCGGCGCCGGACAGACGGTGTTCCACGTCCACGCACACGTCCTCGCCGGCGGACTCGAGGAGAAGAAGCTCGTTGGCTGACGCCCCCTACACCGACCGGGTCTACGCCGACGGCGTGGCGATGGTCCAGCTGCTCGGCCCGCAGGACCGCCTCCTGCGCATGGTCGAGGGCGCCCACCCCGACGTCGACGTCCACGTCCGCGGCAACGAGATCACCCTCAGCGGCGAGGAGCCCGCCGTCCGCGCAGCGCGCGCCCTCGTCGACGAGCTGCTCGAGCTCACTCGCGGCGGCCACCAGCTCGCCCCGGCCGATGTCGCCTCGTCGGCGCGCATGATGCGCGGCGACGGACCGCGCCCCACCGAGGTCATGGGCGAGGCGATCCTGTCGTCGCGCGGCCGCGTGATCCGCCCGAAGACGGCCGGCCAGAAGGCCTACGTCGACGCGATCGACGAGAACACGATCGTCTTCGGCATCGGCCCCGCCGGCACCGGCAAGACGTATCTGGCCATGGCGAAGGCCGTCCAGGCGCTGCAGCGGCGCGAGGTCGAGAAGATCATCCTCACGCGCCCGGCCGTCGAGGCGGGGGAGCGGCTGGGGTTCCTCCCCGGCACGCTCACCGACAAGATCGACCCGTACCTGCGCCCGCTGTACGACGCCGTCAACGAGATGATGGACCCCGAGGTGGTGCCCAAGCTCATCGCGAGCGGCACGATCGAGGTGGCTCCGCTGGCGTACATGCGCGGTCGCACGCTGAACAACGCGTTCGTCGTGCTCGACGAGGCGCAGAACACCACGCCCGAGCAGATGAAGATGTTCCTGACCCGGCTCGGGTTCGGCACGAAGATGGTGGTCACCGGCGACATCACGCAGGTCGACCTGCCGGGCGGCACGAGCGGTCTGCGGCTCGTGACGAAGATCCTCGGCGACGTGGACGACATCCACTTCTCGCGGCTGACGAGCGACGATGTCGTGCGCCACACGCTCGTGGGCAAGATCGTCGACGCCTACACGGAGTACGACGAGCGGCGCACCGCGCACCGGCACGAGCTCGAGGAGGCGCGCGAGTTCGCCAACCGGGCCGAGCGCCGCAGCGCGATCCGCAGAGACCGACAGACGCGAGGGCACGGAGGACGCTCATGATCGACATCAACAACGAGTCCGGGGTCGAGGTCGACGAGTCGGTGCTGCTGCGCCTGACCCAGCGCAACCTCGCCGAGCTGCACGTCAGCGGCGACGCCGACGTGGCCATCGTGCTCGTGGACGAGGGCGCCATGGAGGCCCTGCACGTGCAGTGGATGGACGAGCCCGGTCCCACCGACGTGCTGAGCTTCCCGATGGACGAGCTGCGTCCCGGCTCCGAGGAGGAGCCCACGCCCGCCGGGCTGCTGGGCGACATCGTGCTGTGCCCGCAGGTGGCGGAGTCGCAGGCCGAGACGGCCGGTCACTCCACGATGGACGAGCTGATCCTGCTCACCACCCACGGTCTGCTCCACCTGCTCGGCTTCGACCACGCCGAGCCCGACGAGGAGCGCGAGATGTTCGGCCTGCAGAAGGAGCTCATCGCGGGCTTCGCGGCCGACGAGCGCCGCCGCACGCGGTGATGGTCGAGACGCTCCTCTTCCTCGCCGCCCTGCTGCTCGTCGTCCTCGGCGGGGTGATGTCGGCCGTCGACGCCGCACTGTCGGTGAGCTCGCGCGGCGACCTCGTCGACTTCGCGGCCGAGGCTCCCGAGCGCCAGGCCCGTGCGCTGGCGCGCATCGCCGACGATCCCGACGCGCACGCCGACGCCGTGACCTTCGTGCGGGTGCTGTCGGAGATGGCGGCCGCTGTCCTCGTCACCGCCGCCTTCACCCTCGCCTTCGCGAGCATCTGGTGGGCGATCCTCGCGGCCGCCGTCGTCATGACGGTGCTCTCGTTCGTCGCCGTCTACTCGAGCCCCCGCGCGCTCGGGCGCCGCGGCGCCGAGCCGCTGCTGCGCTTCGCCGCGCCCCTCGTGCACGGTGTGCGCGTGGTGCTCGGTCCCGTCGCCCGCCTGCTCATGAGCATCGGCGCCCGCGCCACGCCCGGCGGCGGCCGCCGCAGCTTCGAGTCGGAGGAGCAGCTGCTGAGCATCGTCGACGAGGCGGCCTCGAACGACCTCATCGACGACGATGATCGCGAGCTCGTGCACTCGGTGTTCGACTTCACCGATCAGGTGGTGCGGGCGGTCATGGTGCCGCGCACCGACATGATCACCGTCGACGCATCCGTCACCACGCGCGAGGCGCTGCAGGCGTTCCTCGACACGGGGATCTCGCGCATGCCGGTCGTGGATGGCGAGGTCGACGACGTCGTCGGCGTGCTCTACCTCAAGGACCTCGTGCAGTTCGGCTTCCGCGAGACGCCCGGCTGGCGCGACGCGAGCGTGCGGCCGCTGGCGCGCCCGGCGGTGTTCGTCCCCGAGCAGATGCGGGCCGAGACGCTGCTGCAGCAGATGAAGCGCGAGGCGGTGCACGTGTGCCTCGTCGTGGACGAGTACGGCGGCATCGCCGGGATCGTCACCCTCGAGGACCTCATCGAGGAGCTCGTGGGCGAGATCTCCGACGAGTACGACACCCCCACCACCGAGATCGTCGAGCTCGGCGAGGGCAGCTACCGCGTGGCCGCCCGCCTGTCGCTCGACGAGGTCGGCGACCTGTTCGGCATCGAGCTCGAGGACGAGGACGTCGACTCGATCGGCGGACTGCTGGGCAAGCAGCTGGGGCACGTGCCGCAGCCGGGCGAGACCGTGGAGGTCGCGGGTCTCGTGCTGACCGGCGGCACCTCGCGCGGGCGCGGGCGCGGTCTGGCGACCGTGTTCGTCGAGGCGGGCGAGGGCCTGCGCGCGCTGGCCGACGTGCGATCGCGCCAGCCGCGCACGGGAGAGATCACCGTTCCGTCGACGGGGGAGACCCCGATCGCTCGCGGACGCAACCGGAAGGATCGGTCCGATGACTGAGCTGCGCAGCGGCTTCGTGACGTTCGTGGGGCGCCCCAACGTCGGCAAGTCCACGCTCACCAACGCCCTCGTGGGCGAGAAGGTCGCGATCACCAGCGAGAAGCCGCAGACCACGCGGCGCGCGATCCGCGGCATCCTGAACCGCCCCGGCGGTCAGCTCGTGGTCGTCGACACCCCCGGCATCCACCGCCCCCGCACGCTGCTCGGCCAGCGCCTCAACGACCTCGTGGAGCAGGTGCTCGGCGACGTCGACGTGATCGCGTTCTGCGCCCCCGCGACCGAGAAGGTGGGCCCCGGCGACCGGCGCATCGCCGAGTCGCTCGACGGCTACGGGCGCGCGAAGAAGGTCGCGCTCGTGACCAAGACCGACGCGGCGACGAAGGACGAGATCATGGAGCGCCTCATCGAGGTGAACGCGCTGCGCGAGGACTGGGCGGCGGTGATCCCGCTCTCGTCCGTCTCGGGCGACCAGCTCGACGTGCTCACCGATGAGCTGCTGAAGCTCATGCCGGTTGGGCCCGCGCTGTACCCCGAGGGCGTCACCACCGACGAGACGCTCGAGGATCGCGTGGCCGAGATCATCCGCGAGGCCGCCCTCGAGGGCGTGCGCGACGAGCTCCCGCACTCGATCGCCGTCACGGTCGAGGACATCTCCCCGCGCGAGGGGCGCGACGACCTCACCGACGTCTACGCGAACATCGTGGTCGAGCGCGACAGCCAGAAGGCGATCATCATCGGTCGCAAGGGTGCGCGGCTGAAGGATGTGGGCGCGCGCGCCCGCGCCGAGCTCGAGCCGCTCATCGGCACGAAGATCTACCTCGCCCTGCACGTGCGCGTGGCCAAGGAGTGGCAGCGCGACCCCAAGCAGCTCGGCCGCCTCGGGTTCTGAACGGACGCCTACGCGGCGGCTCGCCACGCGTCAAGTCCCTTCTGCGGCCCCGCGGCGGCGCCGAGTCTGGAATCTCCAACGATCCGACTCGGGAGGAACGACCATGAGCGATATCTCCGGCAAGCCCCAGGACCTGGGGGACAAGGCCGAGCAGGCGGCCGGCAAGGCGCAGGGTGTGGCCGAGGACGTCGCCGGCAAGGCCCAGGGCGTGGCGAACAAGGCGCAGGGGGCGGCGAGCAAGGTCGCCGGGGACGTGGCCGACAAGGCCCAGGAGGTGGCCGGCAAGGCGCAGCAGGCGATGCACCGCGCCGAGGGCACCGTCCGCCAGGCGGCGGAGAAGACGAACTGGAACCCGCTCGCCGTGCTCGGCCGGTGGGGCATCCGCAGCTCGCACGCGTACGCGGCGGGCTTCCTGGCGATCGGCGCCACGGTGGTGAAGTGGCTGCTGACCCTCACGCACGAACCGCGCGAGCAGGCGGACCGCACGGGGCTGTTCATCGGCGAGTGGGCGCCGACCCTCTTCGCCCTGGGCGTCGCCCTCAAGCACGAGGAGGAGCGCCGCTGACGCACCCCGCGTCGGGGCCACCGGGTGCACTCTGTCGCCCCGGTGGCCCCTTCTCGATCTTCCTGCTCAGTGGGGCGGCGCAGCGAGGCCCGCGCGCCGCGCAGATTGCGTGGTAGGCTCGCAGCATGCATGTCGGCGTGCTCCTTCTTAGCTGCCGCGGCGAGACCTCGATCTAGGGCCTCTCTCGTCGCGGAGTTTCGCGTGGCCCGCACCCGCCACCAGCGAAAGAGCAGAACATGCAGAACAACCAGCGCCCCTCGGCGATGCCGATCCACAAGTACCGCCCGTATCACGAGCAGATCGTCGTGGATCTGCCCGACCGCACCTGGCCCTCGAAGCGCATCGAGAAGGCGCCCCGGTGGTGCGCCGTCGACCTGCGCGACGGGAACCAGGCCCTCATCGATCCGATGGATCCGCAGCGCAAGCGGGTCATGTTCGACCTGCTCGTGAAGATGGGCTACAAGGAGATCGAGGTCGGCTTCCCGTCGGCGAGCCAGACCGACTTCGACTTCGTGCGCCACCTCATCGAGGACGGCGCGATCCCGGACGACGTCACGATCCAGGTGCTGACGCAGGCGCGCGAGCACCTCATCGCCCGCACCTACGAGGCGATCCGCGGCGCCAAGCAGGCGATCGTGCACCTGTACAACTCGACGAGCGTTCTCCAGCGCGACGTCGTGTTCCGCACCGACAAGCAGGGCATCATCGACATCGCGCTCGAGGGCGCGCGCCTGTGCAAGACGTACGAGGCGACCGTGCCCGAGACCACGGTGTATTACGAGTACTCGCCCGAGTCGTACACGGGCACCGAGCTGGAGTTCGCCGCCGAGATCTGCAACCGGGTGATGGAGGTGTTCGTGCCCACGCCCGAGCGCAAGCTGATCCTGAACCTGCCCGCCACCGTCGAGATGGCCACGCCCAACGTCTACGCCGACTCGATCGAGTGGATGAGCCGGCACCTGAACCACCGCGAGAACGTGATCCTCTCGCTGCACCCGCACAACGACCGCGGCACGGGGATCGCCGCCGCCGAGCTGGGATACCTCGCCGGCGCCGATCGCATCGAGGGCTGCCTGTTCGGCAACGGCGAGCGCACGGGCAACGTGGATCTCGTGGCGCTCGGCGTGAACATGTTCACGCAGGGCATCGACCCGCAGATCGACTTCAGCGACATCGACCAGATCAAGCGCACCGTCGAGTACTGCAATCAGCTCCCCGTGCCCGAGCGCAGCCCGTGGGCGGGCGACCTGGTCTTCACGGCGTTCAGCGGATCGCACCAGGACGCCATCAAGAAGGGCTTCGAGGCGATGGCGGCCCGGGCCGCGGCGCAGGGCGTCTCGGTCGACGAGATCGAATGGGCGGTGCCGTACCTGCCCGTCGACCCGAAGGATCTGGGCCGCTCCTACGAGGCCGTCATCCGCGTCAACTCGCAGTCGGGCAAGGGCGGCGTCGCGTACCTGCTCAAGGCCGACCACGCGCTCGACCTGCCGCGCAAGTTGCAGATCGAGTTCTCGGGCGTCGTGCAGGAGCACACCGACGCCGAGGGCGGCGAGGTCACGAGCGCCGAGATCTGGCGGATCTTCCAGGACGAGTACCTGCCCGCCGCCAACCCGGCCGAGCGCTGGGGCCGGTTCGAGATCCTCTCGACCGAGACCCAGAGCTCCGGGTCGGACGTGGCGCTCACGGTCGTGCTGCGCGACGGCGACGACCAGCGCACGGTGCACGCGCGCGGCAACGGCCCGATCGCCGCGTTCCTCGAGGTGCTGCGCGAGGCCGGCCACGAGGTCACGCTCTACGACTACGTCGAGCACACCATGGCGGCCTCCGGCGACGCGCAGGCCGCGGCCTACGTGGAGCTGCAGGTCGACGACCAGCGCCTGTGGGGCGTCGGGATCGACGGTGACATCTCGATGGCATCGCTGAAGGCGATCGTCTCGTCGGTGAACCGCTCGATCCGGGCGCGCGAGCGGGAGCTCGTCGCGGTCTGACGCTCGGTCGTCGACGCGCGAAGCGCGGAGCGGAGACGGGCCGAGCGGAGCCGCGCAGCGCCGCAGTCGAGGTCTAGCTGTACTCGGCAGTCACGTTGGTGACAGTCGGCTGATCGGTGGGCCTCCGACAGCGGAGTGGTGTCGTTGAGTGTTGTAGTGCTCGAGCCAGGGCGCAAGGGCGGCGGTTCGCTCGTCGTTTGAGCGGAACACCTGGCGGTAGGCCCATTCGGTCTGCAGGGTGCGGTTGAGGCGTTCGACCTTGCCGTTCTGCCAGGGGCAGTGCGGCCGGATGAGGACGTGCTTTGCGCCCAGGACGGCGATCGCGGCGCGGACGTCGCCCGAGAGCCGGTAGCTGAAGTGGTTGTCGGTCATCACTCGTTCGATGCGGGTGATGCCGTGCCCGGCGAAGTAGGTCGCGGCGCGCAGCAGGAATGCTCCGCAGGTGGGGCCCTTCTCGTCGGGGAGGATCTCCGAGTAGGCCAACCGGGAGTGGTCATCGACGAGGGAATGGACGTAGTCGAAGCCGATCCGGGCTCGCTTCTGCGCTGAGGTCTGGCCGTGCTCGCGGCCGTTTGCTCTCCAGCCGCCGCCGTCGGGGATGCGGCCGAGCTTCTTCACATCCATGTGGACCAGCTCGCCCGGCTCGGACCGCTCGTAGCGCGTCGCGGTCTGCTTCGACGCGCGGATCACCACGCCGGTCAACGGGTCGCATTCGTCCAGGCACGGTACTCGGTTCCGTGCCAGGATCGCCCCGACCGTGCGAGCGGGAACGCCGGCGACCGGTCCGATCCGGTCTTGTCCCTGGCGCAGCTCGCGCCGCAGCGCAAGCACCCGCTCTTCGACATCGGCCGGTGTCCGTCGCGGTGACGAGTGCGGTCGAGATGAGCGGTCCTGCAGCCCCTCGATGCCCTCGACTCGGAACCTGTTCACCCAGCGATGCGCGCACTGGCGCGAGACACCGAGCTCTTTCGCGACATGCGCGACGGGGCGGTGCTCACCGATCACCCGTTCGACCAGCAACAACCTGCCGCGGACATTCAGCCGCGCGTTAGCGTGTGACACGAGACCTCCTGGTCAACGTGGGGAACTAGACAGCTCCACTACGCCAGGAGGTCTCCTCCTTTCACAACGCCCGTGTCACCAACGTCTCTGCCGAGTACATCTAGCGGCGCCGATGCCAGCGGAACCGGCGCCGCTTCGGCGCGCCGGCGGCATCGGGCAGGATGATCGCGCCCGTCAGGGGGATCTCCGCGCCGTCGCGAACCTCCTGGGTGGTGATCACCGGGATCGCGGTGGTCTCCAGGGCGACCTTGCGGCGGTGGATGCGCCGCTGCTCGGGGAGCGAGACGTCGAAGATCACGGCGAGCAGGCGGATCACGGTGGTCACGACGACGCCGATCGCCGCGGCCCAGCCGATCTCCATGCCGAGCGTGAACGAGGCCGCGAGCGCGGCGTTGCCCACGAGCGCGGCGATCGCGTACAGCGAGCCGACGTGCATGATCGCGATCGGCAGCCCCATCGCGATGTCGCGGATAATGCCGCCGCCCACCGCGGCGCAGACGCCGACGAAGATGGCGGGCACGATCGGCAGCCCGTACGCCAGCGCCTTCGACGTGCCGACGGCGCCGAACAGGCCCATCGCCACGGCGTCGAGGCCGATGATGAGTCGGTTCAGGCGCTGGAAGACGCCGGCCAGGAGCATGCCGACGAGCGACGCGGTGACCGCCGTGAGCAGGTACCAGTTCGACTGCAGCGTCGCGGGCGTCACGCTCAGCAGCAGATCGCGGATGAGACCGCCGCCCATGCCGAGCATGATGCCGATGAGGGCGACCCCGAGCCAGTCGAGGCGGCGCTGCCCCTGGAAGCCCGCGGCGAAGACGGCACCCTGGATGCCGCCGAGGGCGACGGCCAGGAGGTCGGCCCACAGCGGGATGACGAAGAGGGGAGCGTCCACGCCTCCATCGTGCCAGCCGGCGCACGTCGCGCCTCCAGGCCGCGCGCATGATCCGGGCGGATAATCGAGTGTGCCCACCTATCGAGACGAAGCCGTCGTGCTGCGCACCCACAAGCTGGGCGAGGCCGACCGGATCGTCACGATGCTGAGCCGCCGCCACGGCAAGGTCCGCGCGGTCGCCAAGGGGGTGCGGCGCACCTCGTCGAAGTTCGGCGCGCGCCTGGAGCCGTTCATGGTCGTCGACGTGCAGCTGTATGCGGGGCGGAGCCTCGACATCGTGCAGCAGGTCGAGTCGCTCGGCTCGTACGGCGCCGACATCGCCGGGGACTACGACCGATACACCGCCGCGAGCGCGATGGTGGAGGCGGCCGATCGCCTCAACGAGAACGAGGCGAACCCGGATCACTTCTATCTGCTCGTCGGCGCGCTCCGCTCGCTCTCACGCGGCGAGCACGCCGACGGCGCGACCATGAGCTCGTACCTGCTGCGGGCGATGTCGCTGGCCGGCTGGGCGCCGGCGCTGGGCGACTGCGCGCGCTGCGGCTCGCCCGGCCCGCACGACGCCTTTGTCTCGCAGCTCGGCGGCACCGTCTGCGCCCGCTGCGCGCCGGCGGGCAGCCCGCGGATCGACGCGCGCACGCTCGAGCTGCTGCGCGCGCTGTTGGCGGGCGACTGGGCCGTGGTCGACGCGGCCGCCGAGCGGGAGCTCGCCGCCGCGTCGGGGCTCGTGTCGGCATACGTCCAGTGGCACCTCGAGCGCGGCCTGCGCGCGCTCTCGCACGTGGGAGGGAAGCGTTGAGCCCCAAGCCGTTCACGACCAAGGAGGCCGAGCCCTCCCGCCCGCTCGACTGGACCGGGCAGCAGCCGCCGGCGTTCGAGGGCCGCGTTCCCCACCACATCGCGATCGTCATGGACGGCAACGGGCGCTGGGCCAACCGCCGCGGGCTCTCGCGCATCGAGGGGCACAAGGCCGGCGAGGCCGTGATCCTCGACGTCGTGGCGGGCGCGATCCAGGCCGGGGTCAAGCACCTCTCGCTCTACGCCTTCTCGACCGAGAACTGGCGGCGCTCGCCCGACGAGGTCCGCTTCCTCATGGGCTTCAACCGCGACGTGCTGCGCCGTCGGCGCGATCAGCTCAACGAGTGGGGCGTGCGGGTGCGCTGGGCGGGGCGCAAGCCGCGGCTGTGGCGCTCGGTGCTCAGCGAGCTGCAGGCGGCCGAGCGGCTCACCGAGGGCAACGACGTCCTCACCCTGTCGATGTGCGTCAACTACGGCGGCCGCAACGAGATCGTCGATGCGATCCGGCAGATCGCCGAGGACGCGCGCGCCGGCCGCATCAGCCCCTCCGCGATCACCGAGAAGACGGTGCAGCGGCACCTCTACGTGCCCGACATGCCCGATGTCGACCTGTTCGTGCGCTCCAGCGGCGAGCAGCGCACGTCGAACTTCATGCTGTGGGAGTCGGCGTACGCCGAGATGGTCTTCCTCGACACGCTGTGGCCCGACTTCTCGCGCACGGACCTGTGGCACGCGATCCAGCTCTACCTCGACCGCGACCGCCGGTTCGGCGGGGCGATCGACAGGCCGACGGCGTCCTGATCCGGCCGGCCCGGAATATGCGCACGCATCGAGCGTTGGGATCCATATGACCTCTCGCGCACCCCTGAAGATCGACATCTGGAGCGACATCGCCTGCCCGTGGTGCTACATCGGCAAGCGGAACCTGGAGAAGGGGCTCGCCGAGACGGCCGGCGACGACGACGCTCCGCGCGTGGAGATCGAGTATCACTCCTTCGAGCTCTCGCCCGACACGCCCGTCGACTTCGAGGGCAGCTCGGCCGAGTTCCTCGCCGAGCGCAAGGGCATCGGCATCGACGAGGCGCGCGCGATGAACGAGCGCGTCGCCCAGATCGCCGAGGGCGCGGGGCTGCACTATCGCTTCGACCTGCAGCAGCACACCAACACGGTCAAGGCGCACGAGCTGATCCACTTCGCCAAGGCGCATGGCAAGCAGCTCGAGATGAAGGAGCGCCTGCTGAGCGCGTACTTCGTCGAGGGGCGCCACGTGGGCCGCATCGACGAGCTCGTGGCGATGGCGGAGGAGGTCGGGCTCGACCCGGTCGCCGCGCGCGACGCGCTGGAGTCGGACGCCTACCTCGACGCCGTGCGCGCGGACCAGGCGCAGGCGCAGGCCTATGGGATCAACGGCGTGCCCTTCTTCGTGATCGACGGGAAGTACGGTGTCAGCGGCGCGCAGCCGCCCGAGGCGTTCGCGCAGGTCGCCCGCCAGGTCTGGGCCGAGAAACAGGCCTGACGCCGGCGCAGGCCTCGACCGCGGCGCTAGGCCAGCGCGGCCTCGATCGCGGCGATCACCTCGGGGGCGTCGGGCTTGACCGGCGGGCGGAAGCGGGTGACCGATCCGTCGGGCGCGATGAGGAACTTCTCGAAGTTCCACGCGATCGGTCCGGCGAGGCCGTGGGCGTCCTTCGTCTTCTTGAGGGCCTTGTACAGCGGGTGCGCGTGACGACCGTTGACGTTGATCTTGTCGTTGATCGGGAACGAGACGCCCCAGGTCGTGGCGCAGTAGTCGAGGATCTCGTCGATCGAGCCCGGCTCCTGGCCCATGAACTGGTTGCACGGGAAGCCGAGCACGGTCAGCCCACGGTCGCCGTAGGTGCGCTGCAGCTGCTCGAGCTGCTCGTACTGGGGCGTGAGGCCGCACTTCGAGGCGACGTTCACGACGAGAACGGGGCCGGGAGCGTAGTCGGCGAGCGTGCGCTCGGCGCCCTCGGCGTCGGCGAACGGGATGCGGTGAAGGTCCACGGGGTCGCTCACGTCAGCTCGCCTTCGTTCGTTCGGTGCATCGCATGCCGCCACTCTAGGCCGCTTCGCCTTCGCCCAGGCCGGTTCTGAAAGAATGGACGCGTGACCCCCGTACTCGCCGATGCTCCGACCGCTCCCGCGCACACCCGCGGGCTGCAGATCGGCGACATCCGCTCGGATGTGCCGGTCGTGCTGGCCCCGATGGCGGGCATCACGAACACGGCCTTCCGGCGCCTGTGCCGCGAGTACGGCGCCGGGCTGTACGTGAGCGAGATGATCACCACGCGCGCGCTCGTGGAGCGCAACCCGGTGACGATGCGGCTCGTGCAGTTCCACGAGTCCGAGACGCCGCGGTCGATCCAGCTCTACGGCGTCGACCCGCACTACACGCGCGAGGCCGCACGGCTCATCGCCGAGGAGGACCGGGCCGATCACATCGACCTCAACTTCGGCTGCCCGGTGCCCAAGGTCACCCGCAAGGGCGGCGGATCCGCACTGCCGTGGAAGCTCGACCTGTTCCGCTCGATCGTGCGCGGCGCGGTGGAGGGCGCGGGCGGGCTGCCCGTGACCGTGAAGATGCGCAAGGGCATCGACGCCGATCACCTCACGTACCTGGACGCGGCGAAGATCGCCGAGGATGAGGGCGTTAAGGCCGTCGCGCTGCACGCGCGCACGGCGAATGAGTTCTACTCGGGGCACGCCGACTGGTCGGCGATCGCCAAGCTCAAGGAGACCGTCACGAGCATCCCCGTGCTCGGCAACGGCGACATCTGGAGCGCCGCCGACGCGGTGCGGATGATGGACGAGACCGGCTGTGACGGCGTCGTGGTGGGCCGCGGCTGCCTGGGGCGCCCGTGGCTGTTCGGCGAGCTCGCCGCGGCGTTCGGCGGCGAGGGCACGCGCGTGGACGCGACGCTCGGCTTCGTCGCGAACGCGTTCCGCCGGCACGCCGAGCTGCTCGTGGAGTTCTTCGAGAGCGAGGAGCGCGGCTGCCGCGACATCCGCAAGCACGCCGCCTGGTACTTCAAGGGCTACCCGGTGGGCGGCGACCTGCGCGGCCAGTTCGCCCAGGTCACGAGCCTGGCCCACATCGACTCGCTCATCGAGCAGCTCGACCTCGACGCGCCGTACCCGGGCGACGCGGCCGAGGGCCAGCGGGGCCGGGCCGGGCGCCCCAAGCGCACCGTGCTGCCGGACCGCTGGCTCGAGTCGCGCACGATGGACGACTCGGCCACCCGTGAGCTCGCGGACGCGGAGCTGGACACCAGTGGTGGCTGAGGCGGCTGCCCGTCATCCGGGCTACAGCGACGCCGACGCCGAGCGCTTCTTCCACGAGAAGCACCGATCGGAGCGTGACGACTTCGCGCGCGACCGCGCGCGCGTGCTGCACTCGGCGGGCCTGCGGCGCCTGGCCGCCAAGACCCAGGTGCTCAGCCCGGCCAGCCCCGCCGATTTCGCGCGCAACCGGCTGACCCACTCGCTCGAGGTGGCGCAGGTGGGCCGCGAGATCGGCAACGCGCTGGGCCTCGCCGCCGACGTCGTCGATACGGCGTGCCTCAGCCACGACCTGGGCCACCCGCCCTTCGGCCACAACGGCGAGCGGGCGCTGAACGAGTGGGCCGCCGACGTGGGCGGGTTCGAGGGCAACGCCCAGAGCCTGCGCATCCTCACGCGCCTCGAGGCGAAGATCGAGGAGGACGGCCGCTCGTACGGCCTCAACCTCACCCGGGCCAGCATCGACGCCACGTGCAAGTACCCGTGGACGGTCGACAACCCCCTGCCCGACCCCGGCGGACGCCTGAAGTTCGGCGTGTACCCCGAGGACGAGGATGTCTTCCACTGGATGCGGCAGGGCGCGACCGGGCGGCTGCGCTGCATCGAGGCCGAGGTGATGGACCTCTCCGACGACATCGCTTACTCGGTGCACGACTTCGAGGACGCCGTGCTCAACGGCTATCTCGACCTGGCGCGGCTGAGCGATCCCGTCGAGCACCACCCGCTCATCGGCCAGATCCAGCAGTGGGTCGGCTACGAGTACACGCGCGACGAGCTCGCCGACGGCCTTTACCGCCTCACGCGCCAGCCGATGTGGCTGCGCAGCTTCGACCGCTCGCGCGCCGACCTCGCGCGGCTGAAGAACCTCACCAGCGACCTCATCGGCCGCTTCGCCCGCGCCGCGGTCAGCGCCACGCGCGAGGCGTACCCGGGGGAGTCGCTGGCCCGGTATCAGGCGCACGTCATCGTGCCGCGCGTGATCGAGGTCGAGATCGCCGTGCTCAAGGGCCTCATGGGCGCCACGATCGTCACGATCGACGCCCGCAAGGGCGTCTACAAGGAGCAGCGCCGGGTGCTCAAGCGCATCGCCGAGGCGCTGCTGTCCACCGACACGCTGTGGTCCACCGGCGCCGAGGCGCTGGAGCCGGCCTTCGCCGCCGACTTCCACGCCGCCGACACCGACGCGGCCCGCAAGCGCGTGATCGTGGACCAGATCGCCAGCCTCACCGACCAGACGGCGGTCGAGTGGCACAACCGGCTGGTCGGCGAGATCGATCCCCGCGAGGTCGGCATCTGGTCGTCGCGCCACGATCGGCACGACGGGCGCACGCGCCCGGGGGTCGGCCTGGCGGCAGGGGCACGCTGAGATGCCGCGCATCCGTCAAGCCGACGTCGACGAGGTCAAGGCCCGCACCAACATCGCCGACATCATCGGGGAGCGGGTCGCGCTGAAGTCCGCCGGTGTGGGATCGCTCAAGGGCCTGTGCCCCTTCCACGACGAGAAGTCGCCGAGCTTCCACGTGCGCCCCCAGCACGGCTACTACCACTGCTTCGGCTGCGGCGAGTCGGGCGACGTGTACAGCTTCCTGCGGCAGATGGACCACCTCTCCTTCACCGAGGCGGTCGAGAAGCTCGCGGCCCGCGTGGGCATCACGCTGCACTACGAGGACGGCGGCCCCGCGCCCGAGACCTCGGGCCGCGCCCGGCTGCTGGCGGCCAACGCCGCCGCCGCGGAGTTCTTCCGTGCGCAGCTCGTCACGCCCGAGGCCGAGACCGCCCGCCGCTTTCTGGGCGAGCGCGGCTTCGATCCGGCCGCGGCGGCGCACTTCGGCGTCGGCTACGCGCCCAAGGGCTGGGACGCGATGCTGCACGCGCTCACGAAGCAGGGCTTCACGCGCGAGGAGCTGACCACCGCGGGCCTGGTCTCGACCAACCAGCGCGGCGGGGTGTACGACCGGTTCCGCGGGCGGGTGATGTGGCCGATCCGCGACGTCACGGGCCAGACGATCGGCTTCGGCGCCCGCAAGCTCTACGACGACGACCAGGGCCCCAAGTACCTGAACACGCCCGAGACGCCGATCTACAAGAAGAACCAGGTGCTGTACGGCCTCGATCTGGCCAAGCGCGACATCTCGCGCGGCGATCCCAAGCGCGTCGTCGTGGTGGAGGGCTACACCGACGTCATGGCGTGCCACCTCGCCGGCGTGACGACGGCGATCGCCACCTGCGGCACGGCCTTCGGCTCCGAGCACGTGACGGTGCTGCGGCGCGTGATGGGCGACGACGACGCCTCGGGCGAGGTCGTGTTCACGTTCGATCCCGACGAGGCCGGTCAGAAGGCGGCGGTGCGCGCCTTCGCGGAGGAGAAGCGCTTCAACGCGCAGAGCTTCGTGGCCGTCGCGCCCGACGGGCTGGACCCGTGCGATCTGCGGCTGCAGCGCGGCGACGGCGCCGTGCGCGCGCTCATGGACCACAAGGTGCCCATGTTCGAGTTCATGATCGATCGCCGCATCTCCGGCTTCGACCTCGGCACCGTGGAGGGGCGCGTGGGGGCGCTGCGCTCGGCCGCGCCCATCGTGGCCGAGATCCGCGACCGGCTGCTGCAGCCGGGCTACGAGCGCGTGCTCGCCCGGCGCCTGGGCATGGACCCGCGCGAGGTGCACCAGGAGGTGCAGCGACGCGCCGCGGCGAACGGGCGCGAGGCGCGCACGGGGCGCGCCGAGGCGGCGGAGCCGGCGGTGGCCGCACCCGCCGTGACGCTGGCCGCGCTGCCCCGCACGGTGGCCGTGGCGCGCGAGCGCGACGCCCTCACGGGGTTCCTGCAGTACGGCCACCGCGTCGACCCCGAGCTGTTCCTGCGCGCGCTGGCCGTGCCGTTCCACCACCCGGCGCTCGAGGCCGTGCGCGCCACGCTCGAGGCGACCGATCGCTCGCGGCCCGGGTGGGCCCTCGCCGTGGTCGAGGGCACACCGGCCGCGTACCGCACGCTGGCGGGCGAGCTGCTCGCGCGCGACTTCCCGGCCCGCACCGAGGAGCACGCCGTCGCCTCGATCAACGACCTCGCGCGCCAGATCGTGATCGCGGCGCTCGCGCAGCGCAAGAACGAGCTGCTCGGCGCGATCCAGCGCGTCCCGCCCGACTCCGAGGAGGGCCGGGCGCTGCGGGTGCAGCTGCGCGACCTCGACGCCGAGCGCCACCGCCTGCAGCCGGACGACTGAGCCGGCGCCATCCGGCATCATGGACACATGCGCGTGCCCGATGATCCCGACGTCGCGATCCGCTGCGACGATCTGAGCGTCTCGCGATCGGGTCGCGGCCCCGCGATCCGCGCCGTCGACGGGGTCTCGTTCACGCTGCCGTGGGGCGCGGCGCTGTGCGTCTCGGGCCCCACGGGATCGGGCAAGTCGAGCCTCGCGGCGATCCTCACGGGGGAGCGCGACGAGACGATCGCCGTGGCCGGGGGAGACGCCACCGTCTGCGGTGTGTCGGTGCGCAACCCGGGCCGCGCCCGCCGGGTCCTCACCTTCCGAACCGGCTACCTGCCCCAGGGCGCGGGCAACGACCTGCCGGCCAGCCTCTCGGTCGCTGAGGTGCTCTCGGAGCCGCTGCTCTCGCGCGACCGGCGGGTCGACGGGCGCGCGCTCGGCATCCGGATCGCGTCGCTGCTCGACGAACTGCACCTGCCGATCGGCACCGCCGACAAGTTCCCCTACGAGCTGAGCGCCGGCATGCGCCAGCGCGTCGCCTTCGCGCGCGCCCTCATGCTCGACCCGAAGCTGCTCATCGCCGACGAGCCGCTGGCGAACCTCGATCTCGAGGTGCGCCACCTCGTGTACGACGCGATCGTGAGCCGCCGGCGCCAGTGGGGGATGGCCGCGCTGCTCGTCACCAACGACACCGCCTTCGCGCGCGAGCTGGGCGCCGACCAGATCCGGCTGCAGGGCGGGCACGTCGTGGCGCGCGGCGACGCCGACGGCGCCCTGCGCACTCCCGACACGCACACGCCCGGCGGCGTGGCCGTGTCGTGAGCACGCTCTGATGTTTGCTAAGATTTTCTAGTTGCCGCGAGAGCGGACAGCATTCCTCGGTAGCTCAATTGGCAGAGCAGCCGGCTGTTAACCGGCAGGTTCTTGGTTCGAGTCCAAGCCGGGGAGCCAAGCGAAGAAGACCCCCACGAGTTCGTGGGGGTCTTCTTGCATCTGGGGCGGTCAGCGGGTCGTGATCGTGCCCTCGCCGATCGCGAAGCCGACCTCGTCCTGCACCTCGATCGTGTAGGTGCCGGGAAGCGCCTGCGCCGTGTGGACGAGGATGTTCCCGCCGCGGATCTCGGCGGCGATGACGCTGCCGTCGGGACGGGTGACCTCGGCCTGGACGGCGCCGGCGTCGTCGCCGCCGCGCAGGTCGAGCTCGAACGGGACCGGAACGGTGCGGCCGGGCTGGACGATGCCGGGTGCGTCGCCCACGATCGCGGCCGGCGTGATGGGGACGTCGTCGATGCTGTGCACGGTGCCGGCGATGCCCTCGCAGCCGTGCGCGAACGCGTCCGGGTTGCCGCGCTCGGACGCGGGGATGCCGAGCCCGGCCTCGTCGACCGCGGCGCGCGCCACGTCGGGCTTGTTCGAGAAGATGCCGTCGACGCCGTAGCCGATGAGGGTGTCCATCACGGCGCGGTCGTCGACCGTCCACGTGTGCACGGGGATGCCCTGCTCGTGCATGCGGCCCACGAACGCCGGGTCCTCGAGGATCTGCTTGTAGTTCGGCGCGACCGCGTCGTAGGTGTCGGGCACGATCGTGCCCTCGGGGAAGGTGACGCCGAGGTAGGCGGTCGCCAGCGAGGGCTCGATCGCCTTGATGCGCCGCAGGCTGTCGGCGTGGAACGACTGGATCATCACCTGATCGTGCTGCGGGTCGGGCTGTGCGCCCTCGTGGATGAAGCCGAGGCGGTCGAGCAGGTCGACGAGCAGCTGGTCGCCCACGGGCGAGCTCGGCTTCGTCTCGAGGTGGAAGCGGATGTCGGGGTTGATCGCCCGGTAGCACATGAGCTGCTCGGCCAGCGGCATGATCGTCGCGCCGGCGAACTCCTCGCCCTTCCATAGGCCCCAGTCCATCGCGCGCAGTTCGGCGAGGGTGTAGCTGTCGACGCTGCCGGTGAGGCGCTCGCCCGTCTCGGGGTCGCGGGCGGTGCGGTCGATGGTGGTGTCGTGGAGGCACACGAGCTGCTCGTCCTCGGTGAGCATGACGTCGCACTCGAGCATGTCGGCGTCCATCTCGATCGCGAGGTCGTTCGCCGGGAAGGTGTGCTCGGGCACGTACGACGACGCGCCGCGATGTGCGACGACGGTGATGCGACCGTCGAGCGGCTCGCCGCTGTAGGGCGGCGGCTCGACCGCGGCGCCGGCCGGCGCCGTGAGGGCGAGCCCGAGGGCGGCGGCCGCGGTGAGGCCCGCGGCGAGCAGGCGGGTGGTCCGAGAACGCAACGAGAGGGACATCGGGTCCTTTCAGCGGAGAACGACGGAACGTCCTCAGCCGAGCGGCCCCGCATGAACCGCGTGTGAATCGTCGGTAGTCCGTCACCGACGCGCGTTCGAACCCTGGGTTGTCGGTGCCCGAGGCTCACCGGGCAGCGCGCCCGGCGCGCGAGCAGGGCCGCGCCGACGCGGGGAAGACCGGGCGGCCGGTCAGGCCTCCAGGTCGTCGACGCCCGGGGTCCAGCTCACGCCCGGGCGGCCCCAGCCGCGCTTCTTGGAGATCTTCTGCGCGGTCTTCCAGTCGCCGTCCGAGATCCGGTCGATGTAGATCACGCCGTTGAGGTGATCGAACTCGTGCTGCATGATGCGGGCGCGCCAGCCGTCGACCTCGATGCGCACGGGCTCGCCGTCGAGGTCGATGCCCGTCACGATCACGCGGTCGCTGCGGCGCAGCGGGAAGCGCTCGCCCGGGAACGAGAGGCAGCCCTCGGACTCGGTGTCCTCGTCCGGCTCGCCCGGCTCGGGCGGCGTCATCCACAGCTCCGGGTTGATCACCACGCCGCGCCAGGGTGCCCCCTCGTCGTCCTCGTACGAGTACGTGTAGATGCGCAGGCCGACGCCCACCTGCGGGGCCGCCAGGCCCACGCCGGGTGCGGCATCCATCGTCTCGAACATGTCCGCCACGAGGGGGCGGATCTCGTCGGTGATCTCGTCGACGGGCGCGGCGACGGCGTGCAGCACGGTGTCGCCCCAGATGCGGATGGGGAGGATGGCCATCCTCCCAGCCTACGTTCGCCGCCTGACCGATCCCGCTCCGGCCGGGCAGGATGGAGGCATGACCACGAGCGTGCTCCTCCTCGCCGACACGCACGTGCCGCTGCGCGCGAAGCGCCTGCCCGATGCCGTCTGGCGCGCGATCGACGACGCCGACGTCGTCGTCCATGCGGGCGACTGGGTGGACCTGGCCACGCTCGAGGCGATCGAGGATCGCGCCGCGCGGCTCGTCGCGGTGCATGGGAACAACGACGGCCCGGACCTGCGCGCCCGGCTGCCGGAGGTCGCGCGGGCGGAGATCGACGGGCTGCGGATCGCGGTGGTGCACGAGACGGGACCGGCGACGGGCCGGGAGAGCCGACTGGACGCGGCGTTCGCGGGCGACGACCGGCCCGATCTCGTCGTCTTCGGGCACAGTCACATCCCGTGGGACAGCGTCACGCCGGGCGGGATGCGGCTGCTCAACCCGGGTTCGCCGACCGATCGGCGCCGTCAGCCGGTGTGCACGATGATGACCGTCGCCGTCGACGCCGGGCGCATCGTGGACGTGGACCTCGTCACCGTGCCCCGCGGGGGCGGTCCTACTCGCGGCGCCGCCCGCTGACAAGCCCCTTCGGCCCGGCACGGCCGTGCCGCACGATCGTGAGGGAGCACGGGAGGAGGCGCGGGATGAAGGTCGCCATCATCGGCGCGAGCGGACACGTGGGCACGGCCCTGCTGCGCGCGCTCGGGGACGAGCCGCAGGTCGACGACATCGTGGGCATCGCGCGCCGCCTGCCCGACGTCACGCGTGATCCGTACCGCGCGGCGCGCTGGGAGCGCATCGACATCGCGGTGCCGACGGCGGACGCGGCGGGCGAGGAGCGCGCGGTGGCGCGGCTCGCGGAGGCGCTCGTGGGCGTGGATGTGGTCGTGCATCTCGCCTGGCTCATCCAGCCGAACCGCAACCGCGAGCTGCTGCGGCGCACGAACGTCGACGGCACCCGCCGCGTCGTCGCGGCGATGGAGCGAGCGGGCGTCGGCCGGCTGGTGTGCGCGTCGTCCGTCGGCGCGTACTCCGGCGTGCGCGACGACGACCGCCGCGACGAGTCCTGGCCGACGCAGGGCATCCGCAGCTCCCACTACTCCGCGGACAAGGCGGATCAGGAGCGCGTGCTCGACGACGCCGAGGCGCGGGGCCTGTCCGTGGCCCGCGTGCGCCCCGCGCTCGTCTTCGACGGCTACGCCGGGGCGCAGATCACGCGGCTGTTCGTCGGCGCGCTCGTGCCGCCGCGCCTGCTGCGGCCGGGAACCCTGCCGATCCTCCCGCTGCCGGCGGGCCTGCGGATGCAGGTGGTGCACGGCGACGACCTCGCCGATGCGTATCGGCGGATCGTCGTCGGCGGGGCCGACGGCGCGTTCAACATCGCCACCGAACCGGTCCTCGATGCGGAGGCGATCGCGGCGATCGTGGACCACGGACGACACGTGCCGGTCCCGCCGGCCGCGCTGCGGCCGCTCCTGCACGCGGCGTGGCGGCTGCACGCCGTCGCCGCCGACCCCGGCTGGCTCGACATGGCGATGCGCGTGCCGGTGATGGACACCGCGCGCGCCCGCGACGAGCTGGGATGGGCGCCGAGCCACGGCGCCGCCGAGACGCTGCGGGAGGTGCTGCGCGCGATCGCCGACGGCACGGGCACCGCGAGCGCCCCGATGCGCCCCCGGCGCCGCTGGCCGCACGACCAGCTGCCGCCGGGCGACGTCCCGGCCGGCCGTTCGGATGCGCCCACGACGGCGGCGGACGGGCATCGGGTGCCGGTCGGCATCGACCGCGAGCTGCTCGGGCTGTATCTGTCGGACCACCTCACCGGCGCGACGGCGGGCGTGGCGCGCATCCGGCGGATGGCGACGGCCTTCGCCGACACGGAGCTGAGCCCGGATCTCGGGCGCATCGCCGACGAGATCGCGGCGGAGCGGACGTTCCTGCGCGAGCTGATCTCGGGCCTGGAGCTGCGCCGGAGGCCCTACCGGCAGGCGGTGGCCTGGCTCGCGGAGCGCGCCGGTCGGCTCAAGACGAACGGTCGCGTCACCGGATCGCCCATGACACCAGTGCTCGAGCTGGAGCTCATGCGGAGCGCGGTGATCGGCAAGCTCGGCGGGTGGGAGACCCTCGCTGCGCTCGCCCCGGACCTCGGGCTGCCGGTCGAGACGTTCCGCGATCTCGCCGATCGCGCCCGCGCACAGGCGGCGACGTTCGAGGAGCTGCACGCGCGCGTCCTTCCCGACGCGTTCCGCCGCGACGACCGCTGACGGTGCCGCCGCGGGCACGCGACTTGGCCGCCGAGGCCCCGTCGCACCCGGTCGCGGCGGGCCGCGTGGCCTAGGCTCGAAGACGTGTATGGGGGGATCGCACCGGGAGCGGCAGACGTCGGCGAGCAGTTCGTCGGGGCCTTCCAGAACCCCGGGCTGCTGCTGGGCATCCCGCTCGCCCTCGCGGGCGCCGTGTTCATGTCGCTCGGCGCGCAGTTCCAGAGCCGCGGCGTGCGCAAGGTCGAGACCCTCTCGGGCGAGACCGGCGAGACCGGCCTGGGCGCCCTGCACCTGCTGCGGCTGCTGCGGCGGCCCTCGTGGCTCATCGGCACGGTGCTGCTCGGCTTCGCGATCCTCTGCCAGCTCAGCGCCCTCGCCGTGGCGCCGCTCATCGTCGTCCAGCCGCTGGGTGCGGTCTCGCTGGTGATCACCACGCTGCTGAACGCGCAGGCCACCGGGCACCTGCCCACCCGCAAGTCCCTCACCGCGATCGGCCTGTGCGTCGGCGGCATCTTCGTGTTCGTGATCGTCGCGGCGATGTTCGCGTCGGAGCGCACGCTCAGCGAGTACGAGCTGCTCGTGGTGCTCGCGATCCTGCTCGTCGTCGTCATCGTCCTCGGCGGCGCGTGGGCGCTGCTGCGCAAGCGCCTCAGCGCGCTGTTCTACATCACGGCGGCCGGCGTGCTGTACGGGTTCGTCGCCACGCTGGCCAAGGTCGTCATCAAGCGGATCCAGGCCGGCGACTTCGAATGGATCACCATCGTCTGCCTCGTGGCGCTCGTGGCGGCGGCCGTGGTGGGCGGGTACTTCGTGCAGACCGCCTACTCGTCGGGGCCGCCAGACCTCGTGATCGCCGGGCTCACGGTGATCGACCCGATCGTCGCCGTGCTGATCGGCGCGCTCGTCCTCGGCGAGGCGGCGCATGCGCCGCTGTGGGCGCTGTTCGTGTTCGTCGGGGCCGGGGTGGTCGCCTCGATCGGCGTCTTCCTGCTCGCGCGCCACCACCCGCAGGTGATCAGCGAGAGCCAGAAGCTCGGCATCGCCCGCGGCAGCGACGGGGGAGTGGACGCGGCCGCGCGCTCGGTCGAGTCGCGGCGCGCGTTCGATCAGGACGACGCCGTGATCCGGGACGAGCCGCGCGCCGCCTCGACGCCGCTCGACGACCTGCGCGCGCTGCGGGATCCCGACGATCTGCTCGGCCGCCGCAACCCTCCCGCGCCGGGCTCCGGCGACGCGCCGCGGTAGGCTCGGACCCACGGGGCGGTAGCCAAGATGGTCAAGGCAGCGAGCTCATAACTCGACGATCCGCGGGTTCAAGTCCCGCCCGCCCCACAGTGTGTGCCCGGGTAGGCCGGGGCAAATGGGGCCCGATGCGAGCAGTATATGGGTACGCTTGAGGCCTCAGCACCCTCCCCGACGCGCGGAGATCCCGCCTCCGTCGTCGCCCGGCTGGACCCCACCCGCCCGCGCCGGTCGGCGATGATCGACGTCGCCGCGCGACGAGGAGGTCGGCCGAGGAACGTTCGAGGGGGATGTTCGCATGTCCGAGCCCGTGCCCGCGTCAGAGAGTGGTCCGGCGCGCGCTTCCGGCGCACTCGGCGGCGCCTTCGCGGGACGGGACGACGAGATCGCGGTGCTCCGGGCGCACGCCCACCGCGCCGCGAGCGGTCTGACGCAGATGGCGCTCATCGAGGGCCCCGCGGGGATCGGCAAGTCCGCGCTGATCGACGCCGCCTTCACGCCGCTCACGGAGTTCCCGCTCCTCATCGTGCCCCTGGACGAGCACGACCGGCCCCGCCAGGGCGCGGCCGCGTGGCGAGTGTTCCACTGGGGCGCCGAGCCGGTGGCGCCGGTGACGATGTCGGTCCAGGAGCAGGTCGACGCCTACATCGAGATCTGCAACTCCGTCACCGAGCCGATGATCGTCGTGATGGAGGACATCCAGTGGCTCGATGACACCTCCGCCGAGGTGCTGTGGCGCGTCCTGCGCGCCATCGACACCTATCCGGGGCTGCTCGTGGCGACGATGCGCCCGGAGGCCCGGCTGCTGCAGAGCCGGTTCCGGCATCTCGCGCAGTCGAGCCCCCGAGCCGCGCACGTGGTGCTCGACCCGCTGACGCTCGAGGAGACCCGCGAGGTGGTGCGACGGGG
Source organism: Microbacterium sediminis (assembly GCF_004564075.1). Taxonomy (NCBI): domain Bacteria; kingdom Bacillati; phylum Actinomycetota; class Actinomycetes; order Micrococcales; family Microbacteriaceae; genus Microbacterium; species Microbacterium sediminis. The sequence goes on along the minus strand of NZ_CP038256.1, from coordinate 1,480,394 downwards.
GATCGGCCACTCGCTCACCGAGGCCGCCGCCCGTCGGGTGCATGCCGACACGGGCGGCTCGCCCCTCCACGTGGCGGCGTTCACGCGCTGGCTGGAGCACGCACCGCCGTCGGAGCGGACCGTCGACGGCGCCCTGTGCGCCGCGCGCGACGCCGCCGAGCCGCGGCTGGCGGCGTTCGATCGCGCCGTGGCCCTCGCGGTGGCGGACCTGCCGCAGCCGCATCGCGCCGCACACGAGGCGCTCGCGCTCGCGGGCCGCCCGCTCGCGCCGGCGGAGCTGGAGCGGCTCGCGGGCGCGCCGATCCCGCGGGACGCGCTCCTCGCGCGCGGGATGGTGACGTGGACGACGCCCGGCAGCGGGTACGAGATCGCCCGCGAGAACGTGGCGCGGGCGATCCGGCGGGCGATGACGGGCGAGCGCCGGGCCGCCCTGCATCGCGCGCTGGCGAGTCTCGCCTCGGGCCCGGACGCCCTGCTGCACCGCGCCCACGCGATGGAGGACGATCCGACCGACGACCAGCGCGACGAGTTGGCCGCGGCGCTCCTCGCCGCGGGTCGTGAGGCCCTCGCCGACGGGCGCGCCGCCGCCGCGAGCGCCCTGCTCGTCGCGGCCTGCCGCGCGGCGCCGACCCCGGCGGGGATCCTCGCCGCGACCGAGGCCGCGCGCCGGGCCGGGACGCCATCGTTGCTGCTCGAGCTGGCGGATCCGATCGAGGCGCTGCCCGAGGGCCCGCTGCGGACCGTGCTGCGAGACCGGCTCGTGCTGCTGCGCGGCGGCTCGGTGACGGAGCTGCGCACGATCGCGGCGCCCGGCGGCACGACGGCGATGCCGCCGAGCGTGCGGCTGCTGTTCGCCGAGGAGATGGCCGAGGTCGGCAGCCAGCTGATGGCGGCGGGGCAGCTCGGGCGCGGTCGCTTCGCCGCCGCCTTCGCCGGCATCGTCGCCGGACTCGACGCCCTGCTCGCCGACCCCGCCCAGATCGCCGAGGCCGAGCACGAGCTCGCCGCCCCCGGCATCCGGGGACGAGCGGTCGCGGCCCGGGCGCTCGCGACGCTGTGGCGCGACTTCGACGGCGAGGGAGCCGCCGGCGCGGCGGATCAGGCCGCGCAGCTGCCCGACGTGCTCGAGACGCTCCGGCGCGAGGCGGGCACGGAGGCGGCGCAGGTCTCCATCCGCATGCTCACCGCCTCGCGCCACCGCTCCATGGGTCGGCGCGCGGAGGCCTACGAGGAGCTGCTCGACATCACGGCACCGACCGCCGCACCGGTGAACCTGTACGCCCACACCATGCTGGCGATGACCCTCTTCGAGGCGGGGCAGTGGGACGACGCGTGGGCGGCGATCGACGTCACGCTCGCGCACGCCGTCGAGCGGCCCCTGTCGACCGAGAGCCTGTGCGCCGCCGCGGTGGCGGCCATGATCCTCGGCGCGCGGGGCGAGACGGAGGCCGCCGAACGGCATCTGCGGCGCATCGAGGCGTCGGGGCCGCGCGCCGCCGAGCCGATCGTCGCGATGGCCGTCGACTACGCGCACGCCTGGGGCGCCCTCGCGGCCGGCGACGCGGACCGCTTCGCGATCGCCATGGAGCGGGTCGGCGACAACTTCATGGGCTGGTGGTTCCTCGGCCTGCCCACCGCCGGGCTCATCGCGCACGCCCTGTACGAGGCGGGGCGTGCGGAGATGCTCGGCGACCTCGGGCTCCGCCTGGAGGCGAGCGCCATCCCGGCCAGCCCCGAGGCGCGCGACTACGCGCTTGCGCACGTGCGTGCCCAGCACGCGCGGGCGCTCGGCGTGCGCGCCGCGGCACGCGATCAGTTCCGCCTGGCGCTCGCGCACGTCGACGCGCTGCCGCCGATGCGTCCGGCGCTCCGGCGCGTCCACGGGCTGGGGCTGCACCGCGCCGTGCTCGCCCTCGACGTCGCGGCCTTCGCGTGCGAGAACGCCGACGACGTGGGAGCCGACCGCGAGAACGTCATCGCCCTCGTCACCTGGGCCGCGAACCTGTTCCACCGGTGCGGCGCCGAGGGCCTGCACGCCCGCGCGATGGATCTGGCCGAGCGGCTGCGCGCCCGCCGCTCGGCACCCCCGACCCCGGCGCCGGCCGAGGCCGTCGACACGACCGCGCTCGATGCGCTCACCACGCGGGAGCGCCAGATCGCCCTTCTGGTGGGCGACGGGCTGTCGAATCGCGAGATCGCCGACGAGCTGTTCCTGTCGCCGCGGACGGTGGAGTTCCACGTCGCGAACGCGCTCGACAAGCTCGGGCTTCCCTCGCGCGTCGAGCTGCGCCGCCTGCTGCGTGCGCGGCGCCACCCCTGACGCACGGGCCCGGTACCGGTGCCCGTGGAGACCGCGCGGCGCGACCTCGTGCTCGCTACGGGACTGACCCCGTAGACACCACGGGAGTGGGCCCGGAGCGGGTGCGCCCGGCCCCGGGCACTGGCTAGCTTCGGCCGCAGGCGGCGATGTCGGCGCTCGCGCGCTCCCCGGGGCGTGCCCGGCCCGGACGCAGCCCGATGCCGCGGCGCACGGCCACCCTTCGTGCCCGCGACCGAGAGTCCCCCGTCTCCGGTTCCCCCTCCGCGCGGTCCCGCGCGGCCTCGTACAAGGAGCCCCGATCATGATCCCGTCAGACCTCGCGATCCCCGAACGCCTCCCCACCGCGCCCCGCCAGCGGCTGCTCGCCCTGGACCCGCGCCAGCGCACCGCGCCGCTCCTCGAGCCCGACGACGTCTTCGTCGGCCGCGCGGCCGAGATCACCGTCCTGCGCGACCGCGCCGCCCGCGCGGCGAACGGGCTGACGCAGCTCGTGGTCATCGAGGGCCAGGCCGGGATCGGCAAGACCACGCTCGTCGACCAGGCCCTCGCGCCGCTGGACGGCTGGCGGCAGCTGCACGTGCGGCTGGACGAGCAGGACCGCACGACCCGCGGGGCGGCGGCGTGGCGGGTGTTCCACGGGGGCGAGGAGCCGCCGTCGAGCGTGCCGGGAACGGTCGCCGACCAGGTGGCGCAGTACATCGCGGTGTGCGACGCGAACACGCAGCCGACGATCGTCGTCATCGAGGACGTGCACTGGATCGATGACACCTCGGCGGAGGTGCTGTGGCACGTGCTGCGGGCGATCGACACGTACCCTGGCCTGCTGATCGCCACGATGCGGCCCAGCGAGCTGCCGCAGTTCGCCCGGCTGCGCCGGCTGGCGCAGTCCAGCCCGCAGGGCGCGCACCTGCCTCTCGCGCCGCTGGACGCCGCCGAGTCGCAGCAGTACCTCCAGGAGCACCTCGGCGTGCGAGTGAGCGGGCGGGTGGCCGAGCGGGCCCATGTCGCGACCGGCGGCTACCCGCTGCACCTCGGCGTGCTCACGCGCTGGCTCAAGCGCGCGCCGCGGGGGCAGCGCACGATCGACGATGCGCTCACCGCGCTGCGCGATCCCACCGACCCTCGGCTGGTGGTGTTCGAACGCGCGATCGGCGACATCGTCGCGGCGGCGGGGGAGCCCGTCCGCTCCGCCCAGAACGTGCTCGGCGTCGCCGATCGCCGGGTCAAGCGCGAGGTGCTCACCGAACTGGTCGGCACGCCGGTCGACCACGACGAGCTCATGGCCACCGGCCTCGTGCGGTGGCACGCGCGCGAGCGGGCCTACGCGATCGAGCACCCGAACGTCGCCCAGGCGATCCGCGCGCCGCTCTCGCGCGCGGAGCTGGCGCACATCTTCCGCCGGCTGGCCCGGCACGGCAGCGAGATCGAGCGCCTCCGCGCCCGCGTCGGGGCCATGGACGCCGCGCCGGTGCCCGCCGAGCGCGAGCTCCTCGTCGGCGATCTCGTGAAGGCCGGCGTGCGCGCGATGGTCGAGGATCGCCCCGCCCGCGGGCTCGACTTCCTCCTCGCCGCCGTCCGCTATGCGCCGCGCCGCGACGTCGTCGCCCTCGCCGCGCAGTGTGCCTTTCGCGCGAACGCGCCGGCGCGGCTGAGCGAGATCGAGCCGCAGGTGCGCAGCCTGCCGCGCTCCGCGCTGCGCAGCGCGCTCGTCGCGCGCCTCAGCCTGGTCCGCGGCGCGGGCGACGAGGCGGTGCGCGCCATGCAGGGCGCCCCGCTGCGCGACCTCGACGCCGACACCCTGCTCATCTACGCGCAGGTCGCCTGTGACCTGGCGCGCCAGTTCATCGAGGCCGGCCATCGCGGGCGCATCGGGCAGGTGCTGCCCGCCACCCTGGTGGCGCTCGCCGAGCTGGAGCGGGCGCTGCCCGTCGCGCCCGATCCCGTCGCGTCCCTGCCCGACGTCACCCGCACCCGCGCGGCGGTCGCCAGTCGCCGGGCGGTCATCACGATGTGGCACCGCTTCGACACGGTCGCCCCGCAGCAGGCGGTCCGCATGATCGACGATCTGCGCACGCTCGTGAGCGAGCTGGAGGAGGTGCCCGGAACCGAGCCCGCGCGGCGGGAGATCCGCGCGGTGATCGCGGCGCGGCTGCGGCTCATGGGCGCGCGGGGCGAGGCCTACCGGGAGCTGCAGGAGATCACGACGCGGCTGACGCCGGAGGCGGGGGTCAACGTCGGCGCGCAGGTGCAGCTGGCGCTCATCCTCTTCGAGGCGGCGCTGTGGGACGAGGCGTACAGCGCGATCGAGGTGGCCCTCGCGCACGCGATGGAGAACGGCGAGGACGCCGGGATGGCCATGGTCTATGCCGTGGCCGCGCTGATCCTCGGCAGCCGGGGCGAGACCGCGGCGGCCGAGGAACACCTGCAGCGCGTGGACGACCTGCGCGCCGCCCAGGCCAGCGGCAACGCCGCCGCGCTGGCGCACTACGCCCGCGCGTGGGCCGCCCTCAGCGCCGGCGACGCCGAGCGCCTGGTCCTCGAGATGACGCGCGTGAGCGAGAGCACCGTCGGATGGTGGCTCGTCGGCGTTCCGGCGGGCGGCCTGCTCGCGCGGGGGCTGTCGCAGATCGGCCGGCCGGAGCTGCTGCCGGAGCTCGCCGACCGCCTGCAGAACGCCGCGATCCCCGCGATCCCCGGCGTGCGCGCCGCCGCGATCGCCCACGTGCGCGCGCTTCACGCGCGGGCGATGGGGGATGCGAGGGCGGCGGGGGCGCTGTTCCGCGAGGCGCTCGAGCACCTCGACGCCGAGCCGGTGCTGCGGGAGTCGCTCGACCGGGTGCACGGCCTGCGCCTGACGCGCGCGGTGCTCGCCCTCGACATCGCCGAGTTCGCGTGCGACATCGACGCCGACCTCGGTGAGGAGCGCGAGTCCGTGATCCGGATCGCGACGTGGGCGTCGAACATCTTCCACCGCTGCGGCGCCGCCACCCTCCAGGCCGCCGCGAGCGGGTTCGCCGACCGCCTGCGCCAGGGCCGCACGCCCGCCGCACGCTCGCTGCCGCTCGTGCCGCTGCGGGCGGTCGGCAGCGCGGTGGGGCCCGCCCTCGAGGGCCTGTCGCGCCTCACCGCCCGCGAGCGCCAGATCGCCATGCTCGTGGGGGCGGGCCTGGCGAACCGCGAGGTCGCGGCGGAGCTCGTGCTGTCGGTGCGCACCGTCGAGTATCACGTCGCGAACGTGCTGGACAAGCTCGACCTGTCGTCGCGGGTGGAGCTGCGCCGGCTGCTGCGCACCTCCGGCGCGCACGCCTGACCCCGGGCACCCGGTGGTGGTCACCGGGTTTGCACCGTGGTCGCCACCTGACTCTGCTCCGACAGCGCGCGCCGGCGTGGGGCGCGTCCATAGGGTCGGCGTGATTCCTCTGAGCCCGACGGAGCACCCCATGACTTCAGCGATGACGGCCACGTCCGGTGCACGCCGAGCGGCCGCGACCATGCGCGCGGCGGCCCTGCTGGCGCTGCTGAGCCTCCTGCTCGCGGGCGTGAGCGCCCTCACCGCCGCGCCCGCCGCCGCCGCGCTCGCCACGCCGCACAGCCCGAGCCCGAACGCCGGCGCACCCGGACCCGCGCCGCAGGCGATAGCGGACGGCCGCATCGCGATCGAGGTGCGTGCCGGCGGGGATCGCGACGGGGCGTCCAACGCGGTGCTGCCCCTCGCGGGGGCGCAGTTCGCCGCCTACGACGTGGGCTCGGTCGACGCCGACGTGTCGGAGCGGACGCCGGTCGCCTGGTGCACGACCGACGCCTCGGGCAGCTGCTGGATGGACCTGCCCGCGCGGACGGGCCCCGAGGGCAGCGACCGGGGCTACCTCGTGCAGGCCGAGGCGGCGCCCGCCGGCTGGACCGTCAACACCCGGTTCCGCGCCGGCTACACGCCGTGGAACCCCGCGCCGTACCGGTTCCACACGGGCGACTCGGGCGACGGCGCGCAGCCGTACCTCGTCCCGGGCCCGGGGGAGGGGCCGACCGCGAGCGCGGGCCGATGGATGTTCACCCGGGCGAACCCGGTGATCGCCCCGTCGTGCGGCCTCGACGTGGCGCTGCTCGTCGACCTGTCGCGCTCCGTCGCGAACGCCGGCGGCACCGACGAGCTGCGCGCCGCCTCGCTGTCGTTCCTCGACGCCCTGACGGGCACGCCCTCGCGCCTGGCCGTCCACACCTTCGCCGCCGCGAGCCCGTCGGGAGCGGGCAACCTCGGCTGGCAGTCCGTCGCCGACCCGGGCGGCACCGGCGTGGCCACCGCGCGGGCGATGCTGCAGGGGCTCACGCCTTCGACGACGGGCGGCACGAACTGGGACGCGGGCCTGCGCAGTCTCGCCCCGCTGGCGGGCGATGCGGACCTGGCGATCGTGCTCACGGACGGCAACCCGACCCTCGCGCTGAACCCGTCGGTGGGCGACGCGACCATGACGCGGTTCCTCGAGATCGAGCACGCGATCGCCTCGGCCAACAGCGTCAAGGCCGCCGGGACCCGCGTCGTGGCGGTCGGCATCGGCGACGGCACCACCGGCGTCCCCGACAACCTCCAGGCGATCAGCGGTCACGCCGACGGCGACCAGTACTCGGTGGCCGGCTTCGGCGAGGTCGCCGCGATCCTCGCCGAGCTGGCGGGCGCGAACTGCGCCGGGGTCGTCAACGTCACCAAGACCGAGGTGTCGGCCGACGGCGCGACCACCGCGCCCGGCGCCGGCTGGGAGTTCACGGCCCGCGCGGCGGGACCGACGGTGCAGCTGGACAGCTCCACGGGCGGGTTCGACGCCGTCGCGGCGGGGCTGACCAGCGCGAACGGCGGGATCGGCTTCCGCTCGCTGTTCGCCGGCACCACCCCCGAGTCGCGCCGGCTGACGATCACCGAGACCGGCCGGGACGGCTTCACCCTGGCGGGCGCCCGCTGCTGGCTGGGCGCCGACGCGTCGGCGACGGTGCCGATCACGCCGCGCGCCGACGGCTTCGAGGTCGACCCGGTCGAGGGCGAGACCGTCAACTGCGAGGTGCGCAACCAGCGCCGTCCGGCGGAGCCCCCGCCCACCCACGACGTGGGGATCGACAAGGTGAGCGTGACGGCCGAGGGATCGGTCGAGCCGGGGGAGACCTTCGACTACACCCTCACCGTGACCAACCACGGCACGGCGGCCGCCACCGGCGTCGTCGTGACCGACCCGCTGCCGGATCGCCTGCGGCTGCTGTCGGTCTCGCTGCCGGAGGGGTGGACGCAGGAGGACGGCGCGACCCCGGAGGATCTCGTCTTCCGCGCGGCGACGCTGCCCGTGGGGGCGAGCGTGGGCATCACGGTGACCGTGCAGCTGGAGCCGGTCGCGGTCGAGGCGACGAACGACACCGCGCAGAGCCCGGACGACGATCTCCCCGCCCCGCTCGCGCCCCTCGGCTCGGTGGACCTCGTGAACGTGGCCGACGTCGACGCCGACCTCGACGAGAACCCCGACAACAACCGCGACGACGACGTGCTGCCGATCCGGGAGCTGGCCGCGCAGGTGCTGATCCGCTGCGTGGCCGACGCCCCGTACCTCGTCTTCAGCGTCGCCACGACGAGCAACCTGGCCTCGCAGCCGGTCACGATGCGCTGGTTCCCGGTCGATGCGGCCGGCGCGCCGGTGGCCGCCACGCCCGCCGACGCCGGCCTCGGTGAGGTCGACACGGGCCGCACATACGTGGTGCCCTGGCCGGGCGCGGCCGTCAGCCCCGGGGGCGTCTCGGTCGACTGGCCGGGGTGGCGACCGCTGCAGGAATCGGACTACGGGTCCGACGAAGAGCTGCTGCCCGGATCGAACGTCTGGAACGGCCTGATCGAGGACGACGGCGAGGCCGATCACCCGTGGCGCGAGCGGACCGCGATCGTCTTCGCGGTGAACCCCGAGCTCACCATCACCGCGACCTACCCGCCGGCGGATCCCGACTGCGCGGTGCCGATGGAGACGGAGCTCGTCGTCGAGAAGACCGCGAGCACGCCGATCGTCGAGCCGGGCGACGACTTCCGGTACGAGATCGCGCTGCGCAACGTGCACGACCACGGCGCCGCGGGCGGCGTCGTCCTCACCGACGAGATCCCCGACGACATCGCGGTGACCGCCATCTCCACCTCGGCGACGGCGTTCCCGCGCTGGACCGGCTGCGCGGTCGCCGGCGCCGATCCCGCCGGCTACGGCGGCACGCTCACGTGCGAGCTGTTCGGTCCGCTGGCGGCCGGCCAGCAGGCGCCGTCCGTCACGCTGGACGCGACGCTGCGGGCGACGACCCCGGACATCGAATTCGTCAACGTCGCCGTGGTCGACTACCACGCGTTCAACGACCCCGGCGACGTCGGTCGCACGACCGACGACGCGATCGTGCGCACCGAGCACCTCGACGACGTCGGCATCGACAAGTCCAACGCGCTCGGCCCGGACGGCTCCGTCGAGGCGGGCGACGTGTTCGACTACACGATCACCGTCACCAATCACGGCACCCGGACCGCGACGGGGGTCGTGGTGACCGACGAGCTGCCCGACCGGCTGCGGCCGGTCGCCGTGACCCTGCCCGACGGCTGGATCAACGACGCGCCCGGCGGGCTCCTCACCGACGGCGTCCTGACCGTCCGCACCGGCGAGCTCGCCGTCGGCGCCAGCGCCGTCATCGTGCTCACCGTCGAGGTGCTGCCGGTGGAGGTGCAGGTCGGCTCCGATACGGGCACGATCGACGAGCTGCCGTCGCCCCTGCTGCCGCTGGACGACGCGGTGATCCGCAACGAGGCGGTCGTCTCGGCCGATGCGGACGACGATCCGAGCAACAACCGCGACGACGACGAGGTGCCCACGCGCGACATCACGACGATGGCGCTGGTCCGCTGCGTCGCCGACGCGCCGTACCTGATCTTCAGCGTGAACACGACGCCGAACGTCACCGGTCCGATTTCGATGAACTGGGTGCCGCTCGACGCCGAGGGCGAGCCGGTGCCGACCGCGACGCCGGCCGACGCCGGCCTCGACGAGGTGCAGCGCGGCGAGGTGTACGTGCTGCCGTGGCCGGGCGCGGAGTTCAGCCAGGGCGGCGCGGCGATCGACTGGCCGGGATGGCGGCCGCTGACCGCCGACGACCTCGACGCCGACGGGCAACCGCTGCCGGGGCTGAACGTCTTCAACGGCCTCGTCGAGGATGTCTCCGAGGGCGACTACGCCTGGCGCGGGCAGACGAGGGTGACGTTCCAGGTGAACCCCGAGACGACGTTCACCGCCGGCTACCCGCCGGCCACGCCCGAGTGCGTCGTTCCGATGGCGACCGAGCTCGACATCGAGAAGACCGCGAGCGTCGACGTGGTCGCGGGCGGCACCGCGTTCGACTACACGATCGAGGTCACCAACGTCCACGACTACGGCGCGGCCGCCGGGATCGTCCTCACCGACGAGATCCCCGACACCATCCGCGTGACGGACGTCGATGCGGGCGCCGCCGACGCCTTCCCCCGCTGGGAGGACTGTGCCGTCACGGGCGCCGACGCCCGCGGATACGGGGGCGAGCTGCGCTGCGAGCTGTTCGGCCCGCTGCGCGCCGGGCAGGCGGCGCCGACCGTCACGCTGAGCGCGCGCGTGGCACCCGACGTCGGCGCCGAGACGATCACGAACGTCGCGGTCGTCGACTACCACACGGCCGACGATCCCACCGATGTCGGCCGCGCCGTCGACGACGCCGTGGTGCGCACGCAGCTGGCCGTGACCGGCGGGACCATCGCGTGGGGCGCCGGCGCGTTCGGGCTGCTGGCCGCGGCCGCGGGCCTGCTGCTCGTGCGACGCCGCGGTCGGGTCCGCGCCGACGGCTGACGGGTGCCCGGGCCCCGCGGAATGACACGCTTGTGATTCCGCGGGGCCCGCGTCATAATCGAAGCGCAATCGAACATCTCGTCCGCCGGATCATCCGGTCGGGTTCACGCCACCAGGTCGTAGGGGAAGACGTACCTGAGGCACACGAACTCGACGAATCGGAGAAAGATCATGGCGACACCCATGGCGCGTGGGGTGGTGTACATCCACTCGGCGCCCAAAGCGCTGTGTCCGCACCTGGAGTGGGCGGTCGGGCGGTCCCTGGGCCGTGCCGTCACGTTCGACTGGGCGGACCAGCCGATGATGCCCGGTGCCCGCCGCGCGGAGTTCTACTGGGAGGGCCCGGCCGGGACCGGCGCGGCCCTTGCCACGGCCATCCGCGGCTGGGAGCACCTGCGCTTCGAGGTCTCCGAGGACCCGACGCCCCGCAGTGACGGCGGCCGCTGGATGCACACGCCCGATCTCGGCATCCACTACGCGCAGATGGACTCCGCGGGCAACATCGTCATCCCGGAGGACCGCATCCGCTACGCGATGGAGGTCGCCGCGGGCGATGCCGTCGAGCTGCAGCGCGAGTTGGCCGTCGCGCTGGGCTCCGCGTGGGACGAGGAGCTCGAGGCGTTCCGCCACGCCAGCGACGACGCGCCCGTCGTCTGGCTGCACAAGGTCGGCTGACGCACCGAAGACGAAGGCGGGCCCCCGGTGAAGAATCCCGGGGGCCCGCCTTGTTCGTGTGCGCTCAGGCGTCGTACGAGGCGAACGCCGCGACGGCGTTGTGGCCGCCGAAGCCGAACGAGTTGCTGATCGCCAGCTGCGGGCCCTCGCCGAGGGCCTGCGGCTGCGACGACGCCTTGACGGGGATCGCCGGGTCCTGGTTCTCGAGGTTGATCGTCGGGGGCGCGACGCGCTCCTTGACGGCCAGCACCGAGAACACCGACTCGATCGCGCCGGTGCCGCCCAGCAGGTGGCCGGTGGAGGCCTTGGTGGCCGAGATCGGGACGTCGTGCACCCGATCGCCGAGCACGGAGCGCAGCGCGGTGTACTCGGCCACGTCGCCGACGGGCGTCGACGTGGCGTGCGCGTTGATGTGCGTGACCTCGTCGGGGGTGCGGTCGGCGAGCTCGAGCGCCCGGCGCACCGCGCGGGCGGCGCCGGTGCCCTCGGGGTCGGGCGCGGTGATGTGGTGCGAGTCGGCGGTGATCGCGCCGCCGGCCAGCTCCGCGTAGATGGTGGCGCCGCGGGCGAGCGCGTGCTCCTCGGTCTCGAGGATCAGCACGGCCGCGCCCTCGCCCATCACGAAGCCGTCACGGCCCACGTCGAACGGGCGCGAGGCGGTGGCGGGGTCGTCGTTGCGGCGCGAGAGCGCCTGCATCGAGGCGAACGAGGCCACCGTGATCGGGTGGATCGCCGACTCGGCGCCGCCCGCGATGATCACGTCGGCGGCACCGGACTGCAGGTGCTCGTAGGCGCTCACGATCGACTCCACGCTCGAGGCGCAGGCCGACGCGACGGTGCGGGCGAAGGCCTTCGCGCCGAAGTGGAGGGAGAGGAAGCCGGCCGCCGAGTTCGGCATGAGCATCGGCACCGTCATCGGCATGACGCGACGCGGGCCCTTCTCGCGCAGCGTGTCCCAGGCGTCCAGGAGCGTCCAGACGCCGCCGATGCCCGTGGCGAAGTCGACGCCGAGGCGCTCGGGGGCGACCTCGGGCGCACCGGCGTCGGCCCAGGCCTCCAAGGCCGCGACGAGCGCGAACTGGGCGGAGATGTCGAGCCGCTTGGCGGTGGGACGCTCCAGCACGGTGTCGGGACGGACGATCGCCTCGGCGGCGAAGGTCACCGGGAGGTCGTACTTCGCGACCCACTCGTGCTCGAGCGGCCGGGCGCCCGACATGCCCGCGAGCAGGTTCTGCCAGTTCTCGGGAGCCGTCCCGCCGATGGCCGACGTGGCGCCGATCCCGGTGACGACGATGCGCTTGGTCATTGCTGTGGTTCCTCGATCCGGACTGCCGCGGCGCCACGCCCGCAGAGGCGTGGCGCCGCCTGGGTCACTGGTTGTTCGTGATGAAGTCGACCGCGTCCTGCACGGTCTTGAGGTTCTTGACCTCGTCGTCGGGGATCGTCACGCCGAACTTCTCCTCGGCGTTGACGACGATGGTCATCATCGAGATCGAGTCGATGTCGAGGTCGTCGGTGAAGGACTTCTCGAGGGCGACCTCGCTGGCGTCGATGCCGGTCTCGTCGGTGATGAGCTCGGCCAGGCCCGCGAGGACCTCGTCAGTGGTGAATGCCATGGGTTTCTCCTTGCGTGGATGGGTAGGGGATGGATCGGGAACCAGGGGCCAGTGTATGAGCGGCGCGGCGCCGTTCAGGGGAGCACGACCACCTGTGCCGCGAAGACGAGGCCCGCGCCGAAGCCGATCTGTAGGGCGAGGCCGCCGCTGAGCTCGGGGCGCTCCTGGAGCAGACGGTGCGCGGCGAGCGGGATCGAGGCCGCCGACGTGTTGCCGGTGGTCGTGATGTCGTCGGCGATCGCCACGGTGTCGGGCAGGCCCAGCTGCTTGGCGAACTCGTCGACGATGCGCATGTTGGCCTGGTGGGGGATGAACGCCGCGAGGTCCTCCGGCTTCACGCCCGCGTTCTCGAGCGTCTGCTTGGCGACCTTCGCCATCTCCCACACGGCCCAGCGGAACACGCTCGGGCCCTCCTGGCGCAGCGTGGGCCACGCGGCCTCGCCGTCGCGGAACTGGGTGAGGGTGGCGTTCATGCCCACAAGGCCGGCCTTGGAGCCGTCCGAGCCCCAGCTGGTGGCCGAGATGCCGGGGGTGTCGCTCGGGCCCAGCAGCGCGGCACCCGCGCCGTCGCCGAGCAGGAACGAGATGGAGCGGTCGGTGGGGTCGATCACGTCGCTGAGCTTCTCGGCGCCGATGACGACGGCGTAGCGCGCGGCGCCGGCGCGGATGAGCGCGTCGGCCTGCGCGATCGCGTAGCAGTACCCGGCGCACGCGGCGTTGACGTCGTACGCGGCGGCGGGGGTGGCGCCGATGCGGTCGGCCACCACGGCCGAGATCGACGGGGTCTGCTGCACGTTGCTGATCGTCGCCACGATGACGAGGTCGATCTCGGTCGGGTCGACGCCGGCCTTGTCGACCGCCTCCTGCGCGGCGGCGACGGCGAGCTCGAGGGCCCCCGTGTCGCGGTCGGCGCGGACGCGCGTGATCACGCCGGTGCGCTGGCGGATCCACTCGTCGCTGGAGTTGATCGGGCCGACGATGTCGTCGTTGGGCACGGCGTTCTCGCCGCGCGCGGCGCCCATCGCGTAGATGCGGGAGTGGGCGGAGCCGGTGGCTTCCTTGAGGGTGACGGGCATGGGGTTCTTTCGGTTCAGGCGGCGGCGAGCAGCTCGCGCGCGGCCTCGAGGTCTTCGGGGGTCTTCACGGCGACGGCGGGCACGCCCTTCAGGCCGCGCTTGGCGAGGCCGACGAGCGCGCCGGCGGGGGCGAGCTCGATGATGCCCGTGACACCGTGATCGGCGAACGAGGCCATGCAGAGGTCCCAGCGGACCGGACTGGCCACCTGATGCACGATGAGCTCGAGGGCGCGGGCGCCCGTGCCGACGGGCCGGCCGTCGCTGTTGCTCCACAGCAGCAGCGTCGGGTCCGCCACGACGCCGGAGGCCTCGTCGACGGCGGCCTGCAGCGCGTCCTTGGCGAGGGCCATGTGGCGGGTGTGGAAGGCGCCGGCCACCTGCAGCGGGATGACGCGCGCGCCGCGCGGCGCGTTCTCGGCCAGCGCCGCGAGCCCCGGCTTCGTGCCGGCGGCGACGATCTGCCCGCCGCCGTTGTAGTTGGCCGGCTCCAGGTCGTGGGCGGCGATCACCTCGAGCACCTGCTCCTCGACGCCGCCGACGACGGCGCTCATGCCGGTGTCGGCGAGGGCGGCGGCCTCGGCCATCGCGCGCCCGCGGGCCCCGACGATCGTCATGGCCGCCTGGTCCGACACGACGCCGGCCGCGGCGAGGGCGGCGAGCTCGCCGACCGAGTGGCCCGCGACGCCCGAGGGGCGGGCGCCGTCCGCGGTGAGGGCGTGCCACGAGAGCAGGCTGGCCGCGACGATGAGGGGTTGCGCCACGCTCGTGTCGCGGATGCGGTCGGCGTCCCACTCGGTGCCGGCCGCGAGCAGGTCGAGCTGCGCGGCATCGGCGTAGGCGGCGAGGCGCTCACGCGCGCCCTCCAACTCGAGCCAGGGGGAGAGGAATCCGGGAGTCTGCGACCCCTGTCCGGGGCATACGACGACGATCACCCTGCAAGTCTGCCAACGATACGACGTGGTCAGGTGGAGGCGCCCTTACAAGAATCGCGAAAAGCGTTGTGTGCGCCTCACAGCGGCTTCAGCGCGGGCGTCGGATCGCCGAGCGCCGGCGCGTGGCCTCGCTGCCCATCGAGCCGAGGATGAGCGCGGTCTGCAGGATCAGCGCCTCGCGCGGTCCCGTGGCGTCCCATCCGATCACGTCGCCGACCTTCTTGAGGCGATAGCGCACGGTGTTCGGGTGCACGAACAGCTCCCGGGCGGTCGCCTCGAGGGAACGGCCGTTGTCGAGGTACGCCCACAGCGTGGTGACCAGGTCGGTGGAGTGATCGGCCAGCGGCTGATAGATGCGCTCGACGAGCGTGCGCTTGGCCACCGGGTCGCCCGCCAGGGCGCGCTCGGGGAGCAGGTCGTCGGCCTCGACCGGGCGGGGAGCACCCCGCCACGCCCGCGCGACGGCGAAACCGGCCAGCGCGGCGCGGGCGCTGCGGCTCGCGTCGACGATGGCGGGCACCGTGGGGCCGAGCACCACGTGGCCCTCGCCGAAGCACGGCTCGAGGCCGCGGGCGATCTCGTCGAACGGCAGCTCGGGGCGGTCGGCCCGGCGCGCGATCACCTGCGAGCGGCCGAGCACGAGGACGAGCCGCGACCCCTGCACGCCGATGAGCACGTCGACGCCGAGCTTGCGGGCCGTGCGGCGCACGTGGTCGACGTCGAACGCCGGGGGAGTCGTGCCCACGATGACGCAGGACTCGCCGTGGCCGTGCCAGCCCAGCGCGGCGATGCGGCTCGGCAGCTCCTCGTCGGTCTCTCCCGTGAGGATCGAGTCGACCACGAGCGCCTCGAGGCGGGCGTCCCACAGGCCGCGCGACTCGGCGGCGCGCGCGTAGACGTCGGCGGCCGTGAAGGCCACCTCGCGCGAGTAGAGCAGGATCGCCTCGCGCAGGTGCTCGCCCTTGCTCGCCACCCGCTCCTCGACCACCTCGACGGTGATGCGCACGAGCTGCAGCGTCTGCTGCAGGCTCACGCTGCGCAGCAGCTCGCGCGGGGCCGCGGCGAAGATGTCCGCCGCGATCGACGGCGTGGTCGTGGGGTCGTCGAACCACTGGATGAACGACGAGATGCCGGCCTGGGCCACGAGGCCCACGGCCGAGCGCCGTCCGGGCGGCATCTCCGTGAACCACGGCAGCGACTCCTCGAGCCGCCGCGTGGTCGCCGTGGCGAGATCGCCCGAGATGCGCCGCAGCCAGGCGAGCGTGGCGGCCTTGTCGGAACCGGCCGCCACGCCGCCCGAGGCGGACTCAGGCATCCCCACCGGCGTTGCCGGACGCGCCCGCCGTGACCTCGTGCAGGCGGTACTTTTCGATCGCCTGGCCGACGACCGCGCGGTCGACCTTGCCCTGCTCGGCGAGCATCTGCAGCGCCTTGACCACCATCGACGGTCCGTCGATCTTGAAGAACCGGCGGGCGGCGGGGCGGGTGTCGCTGAAGCCGAAGCCGTCGGCGCCGAGCGTGCCGTACGGGCCGGGGACCCACGGGCGGATCTGATCCTGCACGGCGTGCATGAAGTCGCTCGTGGCCACGAACGGCTGGCCCTCGGCGTGCTTCAGCTTCTCGGTGAGGTAGGCCGTCTGCGGCTCCTCGTCGGGGTGCAGGAAGTTGTGCTCGTCGGCGGCGAGGCCGTCGCGGCGCAACTCGGTCCAGCTCGTGACCGACCACACGTCGGCGACGACGCCCCAGTCGCTCTTCAGCAGCTCCTGCGCCTCGAGGGCCCACGGCACGCCGACGCCCGAGGCGAGCAGCTGCACGCGGTGACCGTCGCCGGAGCCCTCCGCGACGCGGTGGATGCCCTTGACGATGCCCTCGATGTCCACGCCCTCCGGCTCGGCCGGCTGGACCATCGGCTCGTTGTACACCGTGAGGTAGTACATGACGTCGGGGTCGGGGTGCGAGCCGCCGTACATGCGCTCGATGCCCGACTGCACGATGTGCGAGACCTCGTAGCCGTAGGCCGGGTCGTAGCTGATCACGGCCGGGTTGGTGGACGCCAGCAGGTGCGAGTGGCCGTCCATGTGCTGGGTGCCCTCGCCGGCGAGCGTGGTGCGGCCGGCGGTGGCGCCGACGATGAAGCCGCGCGTGAGCTGGTCGCCGGCGGCCCAGAAGGCGTCGCCGGTGCGCTGGAAGCCGAACATCGAGTAGAAGATGTACACCGGCAGCAGCGGCTCGCCGTGCGTCGAGTACGAGGTGCCGGTCGCGGTGAACGCGGCGGTGGCACCGGCCTCGTTGATGCCCACGTGCATGATCTGGCCCTGAGGGCTCTCCTTGTAGGCCAGGAGCAGCTCGCGGTCGACCGAGGTGTAGTTCTGGCCGTGCGGGTTGTAGATCTTCGCGGTCGGGAAGTACGAGTCCATGCCGAACGTGCGCGCCTCGTCCGGGATGATCGGCACGATGCGGTTGCCGAAGCCCTTGACCTTCATGAGGTCCTTGAGCATGCGCACGAACGCCATCGTCGTGGCGACCTGCTGCGTGCCCGAGCCCTTCTTCGGCAGCGCGTAGTCCTTGTCCTGCGGCAGCTCCAGGCCCACGTGCGTCGTGCGGCGCTCGGGCAGGAAGCCGCCGAGGTTCTTGCGGCGCTCCAGCATGTACTGGATCGTGTCGTCCTCGATGCCCGGGTGGTAGTACGGCGGCTGGTACGGGTTCTCCTCGAGCTGCGCGTCGGTGATGGGGATGTCCATCGTGTCGCGGAACAGCTTGAGGTCGTCGAGCGTCATCTTCTTCATCTGGTGGGTCGCGTTGCGGCCCTCGAAGTGCGGCCCGAGGCCGTAGCCCTTGACGGTGTGGGCGAGGATGACGGTGGGCTGGCCCTTGTGCTCCACGGCCGCCTTGTAGGCCGCGTACACCTTGCGGTAGTCGTGGCCGCCGCGCTGCAGGTTCCAGATCTGCTCGTCGGTGTAGTCCTTGACGAGCTCCAGGGCGCGCGGGTCGCGGCCGAAGAAGTTCTCGCGGATGTACGCGCCCGACTCGGCCTTGTACGTCTGGAAGTCGCCGTCGGGCGTGGTGTTCATGAGGTTGAGCAGCGCGCCGTCGACGTCGCGGGCGAGCAGGTCGTCCCAGCCGCGGCCCCAGATGAGCTTGATGACGTTCCAGCCCGCGCCGCGGAAGAAGCTCTCGAGCTCCTGGATGATCTTGCCGTTGCCGCGCACGGGGCCGTCGAGGCGCTGCAGGTTGCAGTTGATGACGAACGTGAGGTTGTCGAGGCCCTCGTTCGCCGCCACCTGCAGCTGGCCGCGCGACTCGACCTCGTCCATCTCGCCGTCGCCCAGGAAGGCCCACACGTGCGAGTCGGCGACGTCCTTGATGCCGCGGTTGGCGAGGTACTTGTTCGTCATCGCCTGGTAGATCGCGTTGATCGGGCCGAGGCCCATCGACACGGTCGGGTACTGCCAGAACTCCGGCATCATGCGCGGGTGCGGGTACGAGGGGATGCCGACGGGCGCGGCCGACTTCTCCTGGCGGAAGCCGTCGAGCTGCTGCTCGGTCAGGCGCCCCTCGAGGAACGCGCGCGCGTACATGCCGGGGGAGGCGTGACCCTGGTAGAAGATCTGGTCGCCGCCGTTGTCGGCGTCGCGACCGCGGAAGAAGTGGTTGTGGCCGACCTCGTACAGCGACGCCGCCGAGGCGTAGGTCGAGATGTGGCCGCCGACGCCGATGCCGGGGCGCTGCGCGCGGTGCACCGTGATGGCGGCGTTCCAGCGGATCCAGTGGCGGTAGCGCCGCTCGAGCTCCTCGTCACCGGGGAAGTCGGGCTCGTCCTCGGCCGAGATCGTGTTGACGTAGTCGGTGGTGGGCACCATCGGCACGCCCAGACGGCGCTCCTTCGAGCGCTTGAGGAGGCTCAGCATCACCTCGCGGGCGCGCTGCGGACCCTTCGCGGCGACGAGCTCGTCGAGGGACTGCTGCCACTCGCTCGTCTCCTCGGGATCGCTGTCCTGCGGTCCCTGCGAGTACGGATCCTGATCGTGAACAGCCACCGGATGACCTTTCGTCGTGCGGCAGATCATGCCGCGATTGGAGCCGGCGCGCGGGCAGCCCGATGGGGATACGCCGCACGCATATCGTCCCCAGCCTAACGCCATCGGTGCCCGCCCGGATGAGGGCGCGGGCGCGGCCGAAGGGCGGGGTGGCGGGAGGGACGGGGGTGGGCCCTGCCGGGATCGAACCGACGACAACCTGGGTGTAAACCAGGTGCTCTACCAGCTGAGCTAAAGGCCCGTGCGTCCGAGTCTATCGGCGCGGGCCGCGCGGCCCGCGCGGGTCAGGCCGACGACCGCTCCCGGCGCACGGTGTGCGACACGACCGCCGCGCCACCCACCAGCAGGGCCGCGCCGCCCCCGATCCACAGCGTGAGCGCCGTGGGCTCCGGCGCCGACACGAGCGTGGCGCGGGCCGCGCGCCCGTCGTCCTGCGGCGCGGTGACGGCCGCGTCGTCGGCGTCGACCGGGGTGGCGGCGAGGGCGAGCACCGGGCCGGCGACGAGCGCGATCGACAGGCCGGTGGCGGCGAGGGTGGTGCGGAGGGCACGGGTCATGTCGTTCATCTCGGGAGGGGGTGGTCGGGAGGGGTGATCTCAGGCTTACCCGCGTGGCCGCGCAGGGGCAACCGCACGGCCGCGATCTGGGCAGTCTTCCCCGGGCAGCGATGGTCAGGCGACGGTGTCGCCCGGGGCGATCACGGCGCGGGCGGTGCGCAGCAGGATGAGCAGATCGCCGAGCAGGCTCCAGTTCTCGACGTACGACAGGTCGAGCCGGACGGTGTCCTCCCACGACAGCGACGAGCGCCCCGACACCTGCCACAGCCCCGTGATCCCGGGCTTGACGAGGAAGCGGCGGTGCACGTGGGTGGCGTACTGCTCCACCTCGCGCGGCAGCGGCGGTCTCGGGCCGACGAGGCTCATCTGCCCGCGCAGCACGTTGATCAGCTGGGGCAGCTCGTCCAGGCTGTAGCGCCGCATCCACGCGCCCACGCGCGTGACGCGGGGGTCGTCGCGCATCTTGAACATCACGGCGTTGCCGTGATCCTGCTGCCCCCGCACCGCGTGCAGCCGCTCCTCGGCGTCGACCACCATCGAGCGGAACTTGAGCATTCGGAACGGGCTACCGGCCCGGCCGATGCGCTCCTGCCGGAACAGCGCCGGGCCGGGGGAGGTGGTGCGCACGAGGACGGCGAGCACGGCCAGCAGCGGGCTGAGCGCCAGGAGCATCGTGGCGCTGAGGAGGATGTCGGTCACGCGCTTGAGGGCGCGCTGCCCGGCCGAGAGGTTCGGGGTCTCCACGTGGATGAGCGGCAGGCCCGCGACGGGTCGCGTGTGAATACGGGGCCCCGCGATGTCCACCAGGCTCGGCGCGAGGACCAGGTGGCGCCGCCCGCGCTCGAGCGACCAGGAGATCTCCTTCACCCGGCCGGCGGGCAGCTCGTCGCTGCTCGTGATGATCACCGTGTCGGCTGAGACCCGCTCGAGCGCCGGCCCGATCTCGTCGAGGCCGCCGACGACGGGCGTGGTGGTGCCCGGGATCTCGGCGCCGTCCGCGCGGCCCGGCACGCACGCGGCGACGACGCGGTAGCCGGCGTGCGGGGTGCGCGACAGCTCCAGGGCGACATGGCGCACCGACTCCTCCGAGCCGACGAGCAGCACCCGCTGGCTGAACGCGCCGCGCTCGCGCTTCGCGCTGAGCCACTGGCGCCAGAGCCAGCGCGTGACGATGAGCACCGTGACACCGGCGGGCAGCGCGATGAGCAGATAGCCGCGCGCGATCGACCACTGGAACAGGTACGCGGCGATCGCGATGCAGGCGAACAGCATGAAGCTCGCCTCGATGACGCGCTTGTACTCCTCGAAGCCCACGCCCGTCACGCGGAAGCTGCGGCTGCCGTTGAGCGAGAGCACCGTTGCCCAGAGCACGCAGATCACGGCCGAGGCGGTCGTGTAGGCGATCGGCACGTCGATGCCGACGATCACGGTCGGCGCCTCCATGCCGAACCAGGCGATCTGCGTGCCGAAGACGACCCAGACGATCGCCAGCAGATCGGTGATCAGCAGGCCCAGGCTGTACGTCCGCTGCCACCGGGCGCTGCCGCTCTCGCCCCCGACGGCGTCGGCGGCGGCCGCGCGCGCGGCCGCGACGAGCTCCCCGGCCGCGAGGCCGCCGGCCGCGACGGGCGGGGTCGTCATCGCGCCTCCCGGGCATGTCGGTAGCCGCGCATGGCGAGGGCGCGGCGCAGGAACCGCGCGATGGCGTCCTGGGCGCTCCAGGCGCGGGCCAGGCCCGCGGTGCGGTAGGCCTGGATCGCCGCCCGCAGCGCGGCGCCGTTCGCGTCGTCGTGGGCGATGCGCCGCTGGGCGGCGCCCAGGAGGCGGCTGTACGACGGCGGGATCGCGACGATGGGCGTGAGCTGCGGGGGCCGCGAGCCCCAGCGCTGCTCGAGGGCGTGCACGGCGTGGCCGCGGGCCTCGCACTCGCGCAGGTACGCCGCCAGCCCGCGCCGGTGGTGGTGCCGCGCGCGGGCGCTCTCGAGGAACTCCGCGGACGCGCCCAGCTCCCGCAGGCGCAGTCCGAGGTCGAGATCCTCGTTGTACTCCAGGCGCACCGATGGCTTGAGCGCCTCGGCCCGGCGGTACAGCTCGGACGGGAGGCTGAGGTTGCCGCCCCAGAGCGAGGTGAGGATCGCCGCCGAGCCGCGGCTGCGCCACGCGCGGGCCTGCGCCTCGTAGTCGCGCGCGTAGAGGTACGTCGGCGCGGCGTCGCGTCCGCGGCGCGCCGGCAGCGCGACGGGCATGTAGCCCTGCACGACCCGGTCCGCGAGGCCCGCGTGGGCGGAGCGGTGGCGCGCGACGAGGCCCGCGTCGGGCACCACGTCGTCGTCCACGGCGAGCACGACGTCGGCCGAGACGTGCTCGAGGCCGGCGATGCGCGCGCGGGCGAGGCCGCGGTTCGCGGGCAGCTCCACCACCCGCCCGCGCTCCGGGACCGGCACGACGTCGCGCCAGCCGGGGTGCGGCCCGTCGAGCACCACGATCACCTCGTCGGCTCCCTGCCGCAGGTACGCCTCGACCAGCCGCGGCAGCGCGGGCAGCCGCCGGTACGACGGCAGCACGATGGCGAGCGTGGGCGCGGTCATCGCGGGGAGGGCCTTCCCGTGTCGGGTTCGCCGGTCATCAGCTCGAAGATCCGACCGGCCGTCGCCTCGACGTCGGCGGCGATCGGCATGGTCGCCCCCACGAACAGGCGGCCGCGGTAGAGGATGCCGGCGGCGGAGAGGGCGTCGTGACCGAGGCTGGCGGGGAAGGGGATCATGTGCAGGATCTCGGCGCCGCAGAAGTACCGGGGGCGCGAGACCCAGGGGATCACCGTGCTGTAGCCGATCGGCGTGCCGGGGACGGGCGGATAGGGGCGGGAGTCGTCGCGCGAGGCCACCTGCTCCTGCACCGATGCGACCGTCCGGTCGAACGGCGCGTCGGCGTCGCCGAACACCTCCATGTCGCGCACGTTGTTGCGGGCGGTGTCGTCGGGACCCGCTCGGTGGAAGGAGACGGGGAAGCGCAGGCGCACGACGCGGTCGGCCCCCGGCCACGCGGCGATGAGCGCCGCCGCCTGCAGGGATCCGAGCGTTCCGCCGAACTCCCGCGCCCGTCGGCTCGCCGGCGCCGCGTCGACGTCGCGGTAGGCGGAGTGGCGCGGGGGCAGCGCCGCGGCGCGGGCGGCGTCGCCGCCGCGGTCGTAGCGCAGCGGCAGCGTGAGGCGCGCGGCGACGCGGCGCAGCCGGCGGCGCGCGGGCTTGGCGCGCCAGTCCCGCCACGCCGACGACGGCGTGCCGGTGCGCCGCCACCACGCCCGCAGCGCGCGCACGGGCAGCTCCCACGCGCGGGCGGGGCGGACGCCTGCGAACGGATCGACCGGGTCGGGCAGGGGCGCATCGGCCGACGCGGTGCTCGTGGCCGAGAACAGGCGCATGCCCGACATGCCGTCCATGCTGGCGTGGTGCATCGTCATGCCCACCGCCACGTCGCCCGAGGTGAGCTCGGTGATCCGCACCCGCCACAGCGGGTGGCGCAGCGACAGCGGCTCGTCGTTCGAGCCGGCCAGCGTGCGCAGGTCGGCGGTGGCGAGGTCGGCGGGCTCGTCGGCGAAGCGCAGGTGGCGGGCGAGCGCGAAGCGGTCGTCGGGCACCCACGCGGGCGGCGTCAGGCCCAGGAGGGATCGCTGCAGCCGCACCCGGAACGCGGGGTGGCTGGCCATCATCGCGTCCACGAAGCGCGTGATGCGCGCGCGGTCGAGCGTGCCGTCCGCGGCGCGCAGGGGGCCGCCCTCGGCGATGAACAGGCCGGGGGTGTGCATGGTCTCGAACGCGATGCGCCGCGAGACGTACCCCTCCTCCCAGACCTGCATGAACTCGGCGTGCGCCGTCGGCGGGGGCGGATCGCGCCGCGCGTCGGTCAGGGTCATGGCGACTCCTCGGGTCTCGATCGCGACAGGCCCGCCACGTCGAGGGCCGCCAGCGCGGTGCGCGCGCCGTCGGCCACGGCGAGGTGCGCGGTCGCGACGGCCCCGGCGGGTGCCGGGGCCGGCTCGACGTGCACGGTGCGGGGATCGTGCGCGAGCCCGCGCCCGGTGGCCTTCACCAGTGCCTCCTTCGCGGTCCACAGCGCCGCGGCGTGGAAGCGGCGCTCCCCGGGCGGCTGGGCCATGAGCGCCTTGCGTTCGGCCGGAGTGCACATACGGCTCAGCAGGGTCGGCGCGGCGAAGGCGCGGTAGGGCGCCACCTCGATGTCGGCACCCAGCCCGCGCCCGCGCATGACCGCCACGAGCACCGCCCGGCCGCTGTGCGAGATGCTCGCGTCCGCGTCGGGGTCGCCCGCGAGGCGAGGCTTCGTCCAGGGCCGGGCCGGCCCGATCCCCGCCCACTCGAACAGGCCGTGTGCCGTGGCGAGCTCGGCCAGCCAGACCCGCGCGATGACGGACGGGTCGGCACCGGGATCGGCCCAGCCGAGCCGCCAGTGCACCTCGCGGTCGGCCAGGCGCGTCATGCCGGTCACGGCGTCGGAGAGGGCGGGTGTCGTGGTCATCGCGCGAGGCGCTCGTCCACACCGTCGGCCAGCTCGCGCAGCGTGGCGTACTCCGCGAGGGAGGTCACGTCCATCGGCAGGCCGAACGTGTCCTCGATGTCGCCGCACAGCGTCAGCGAGTACACCGAGTCCAGGCCCAGCTCGGTCAGCGGCGTGTCCGGCGTGAGCGCCGCGGGGTCGGTCTGCCCGTAGAACGCGATCCGCTCCACGAGCCAGGCGGCGGTCGGCGTGGGATCGGTCGCGGTGCTCGGCGCGAGGTCGATGTCGGTCATGGGTTCTCCTCAGGTGGGGTCGGGTCAGACGGAAAGCGGGACGGGGCGGAACCCCGAGAGGTGCAGGGTGTCGAGCTCGCCGCGCTCGAGGATCGTGCGGGTGGGCGTGCGGCGGACCTTGCCGGTGGGGGTGCGGGGGAGCACCCCGGGAGCGACGAGCGCGACGCCCAGCGAGGGCAGCGAGATCCGGGCCGTGAGTCCGGCGCGGATCCGAGCGGCCAGGCCGTCGACGTCCTCGCCGGAGGCGGCGAGCTCGTCCGGGTCGATCTCGAGCGCGATGCCCACCGCTGACGGGTGGTCCTGCAGCTCGAACGCGGCGCCGATGCCGACGGCGGGCGAGAGGGCGCGGGCGGCCATCTCGATGTCGGCGGGGTACAGGTTCCGACCGCGGATGATGATCATCTCCTTGAGCCGGCCGGTGACGTACAGCTGGCCGTCCAGCCACGCGGCGAGATCGCCCGTGCGCATGTACGAGCCCTCGCGGCCGGGGAGGGAGTGGCCGAAGGTCTCGGCGGTCGCGTCGGGGCGACGGAAGTACCCCGGCGCGACCATCGGTCCCGACACCCAGATCTCCCCGACGACCCCATCGTCGACGGGCAGCAGGGTGTCGGGATCGACGATCACGACGCTCGTGTCGGAGCGGGCGCGTCCGCACGAGACCCATTCCACGGTGCCCTCGCCGGTGGCCGGCTGCAGGCGCCCGGCCTCGAGGGCCGACGCGTCGAAGCGCCGGATCACGAGCTCCTCGTCGGGGAACTTGCTCGTGATCAGCTGCGCCTCCGTCATGCCCATGACGGGCGTGATCTGATCGCGCGTGATGCCGGTCGGCGCGAAGCGCTCGAGGAAGGCGCTGACCGTCTCCGGGCGCACCGGCTCGCTGCCCGAGAAGAGCGACTCGACGCACGAGAGGTCGAGCTCCGCGATCTGCTCATCGGTGGCCAGCTGCGTGCACAGCGCGAACGCGAAGTTGCCGCCGGCGCTGATCGTGCCGCGGTGGCGGCTGATGAGCTGGAGCCAGAACACCGGGCGGCGCTGGAACTGCTCCGTCGCCGTGATCACCGCCTGCGACCCGTTCACCGCGGGGATGACGACGTTCAGCAGCAGCCCCATGATGTGGTGCATCGGCGACCAGCCGACCATGACCGCCTCGGGGCCGTTCCGGAAGATCTCGGAGTCGGCGGTGGCCGCCACCGTGCCGTGGGTGGCGATCACGCCCTTCGGGTCGCCGGTCGATCCCGAGGTGTACAGCAGATAGGCGATCGCGTCGCGATCGATCGGCGGCGGGGTCCACGCGTCGGGGTCGCCCTCCGCGAGGAGGTCCTCGAGCAGGATCGACGCGATGCCGCGGTCGGCGAGCTCGTCGCCGAGGCGGGCGACGACGCCGGGGTCGGTCAGGAAGGCGACCGACTCCGCGGCCTGCGCGATGGAGGCGACGCGCTCGCCCAGCGCCGCGCCGGTGCCGTATCCCGCGACGGGCGCGGGGACGAACGCGAGCCCGGCGTACAGCGTGCCGAACGCCGCGTCGGCCCAGTCGAGCCCGGCCGTCAGGCCGATCGTCACGATCTGGCCCGGCCGGAACCCGCGCCGGATGAGCGCATCGGCGATGGTGCGGGCGCGCCGGTCGAGCTCGGCGTAGCCGCGGTAGGAGACGTCGTCGGGCGTCGTGTAGTAGGTGAGACCGTGAGCGTCGCCGAGGCTCCGCGCGGTGTCGCGCAGGGCGTCGACGAGGGTGTCGGTGTCGGTGGTGAGCATGTTCACTCCTGGGGTCGAGTCGCCAGGGCGACGCGGGGGCCGGGTGGCCGATCGTGTGACCCGTCGGCGGACGCCGCGGGTGGGCCGCCGAAGAGCGCGGCGTGGGCGTGCGGGTATCCCGCGCGCCAATCGCGTCGCCGCCGCCAGACCGTGCCCCAGGTGGCGCTGCGCGCGCGCAGCAGCGCGCCGGCCTGCAGGAGCACGAGCCCGAGGGCGCGTCGGGCGGGCGACCACGCCGTGTGCAGGACGGTGGCCTTGCCCGCCATCACCATGCACATCTTGCGGCCGCTGGATGAGGTGGAGCCGCCCACCGCGTGGACGATGGTCGCGTCGGGCACGACGACGGGCCGCCAGCCGGCGGAGCGCGCCCGGCGCGAGAAGTCGGCGTCCTCGCCGTAGAGGAAGAACCGCTCGTCCATCCCCCCGAGTGCCTCCCACGTCGCGCGCGCGGTGAGCAGCAGGCATCCGGTGACCACCGGCACCTCGCGGACGGTGTCGCGCTGCCACCGCCCGAGCGACTCGGGGTCGAACACGCGTGAGCGCTTGCACAGCGTCGAGAGCCCGGTGGCGAAGCACAGCAGCGACCACAGCGTCATCTCGCCCCAGCAGGAACTCGGGTCGACGCCGCCGTCGGGTCGGAGGGTGCGGCCGCCGTAGACGCCGGCCTCGGGGTGGGCCTCGGCGAAGGCGACCAGGGCGTCGATCGCGCCCGGCAGCACCTCGGTGTCGGGGTTGAGCAGCACCACGAGCGGCGCCGTGCTGTGCCGCACGCCGAGGTTCACGCCGGCGGCGAAGCCGAGGTTGCCGCCGGCGTCGATCACGGAGATGTCGTCGAACGCCTCGCGCAGCGCCCGCGGACTGCCGTCGTGCGAGCCGTTGTCGACGACGACGATCTCGTGGGGCGTGCGGGTGGCCGCCTTCGCGGTGCGCACCGCCTCGACGGTCGCGGCGGCGGTGTTGAAGCTGACGAGGATGATCGCGACGCGGGGGCTCATGAGCGCACCCCGTGCGTGGTGACGCGGGCGCGGACCGCGGGGCGGAACGCGTCGTCGCGCCCCTCGCGCCGGCCGATGACCCTGGCCGGCACGCCGCCGACGATCGTGCCGGCGGCGACGTCGCGGGTGACGACCGCGCCGGCGGCGACGACCGCGCCGTCGCCGATCGTGACGCCGGCGAGCACCACGGTGTTGGCGCCGAGCCACACGTCGCGACCGAGCACGATGTCCTGCTCGATCTTGGGCTGGTCCATGATGAACGCGCCCGGCGCCGTGCCGTAGTTCGAGGCGGTGAGCGTGACGTGCGGCCCGAGCAGACACTTCTCGCCGAGGACGATGCGGCCCGTCGTGTTGCCCGCCCAGATGACGCTGTGCTCGCCGATGTGCGTGCCGGCTCCCAGCACGATGCGCTCGGCGTTGCGGAACGAGACGTTGGGCGCGAAGCTCACGTTCTCCCCGCGGGTCAGCCGCCCCACCTGCCGCACGTGCGCGTACGAGGCGAAGTGGAGCAGCCGCAGGGCCTGCACGTACGTGCGGGGGTCGAGCAGCGAGCGGAGGGTCCCGAGAACGCGGGTCATGCCGCACCTCGCTCGGGCGCGGGGGAGTGCTCCGCGATCGCGATGGGGGCGCCCAGGCGCACGGGCGCGGGCGGGGCGACGTCGTGGAAGAGCAGGTCGCTCACGGGGATGTCGCGCGCGCGGCGGTAGCCCTCGCGCAGGCCCGCGACGTACGCGCGCCGCCCCGCCCGCGCCCGGGCGTCACCGCGGTGCCGGACGAGGCCCAGCGCGGCCCGGCGCAGCACGCGCCACGCGATCCGGCGCCCGGGCGATCCGGTGGCGGCGACCCACTTGCGCGTCATCGCGCCGAGGCCGCGGCCGTAGGCGGCCTGGAGGGCGGCGTAGTCCTCGTCGTCGCGCGTGAACATGTGCCGCACCTCGGCGCGCGGCACGTGCACCACCGTCGAGCCGGCGCGGAGCACGCGGCAGAAGGCGTCGAGATCCTCCGCACCGCCGAACGCGCGGCCGGCGCCGAGGAGCGGATCGAAGCCGCCGATCGCGCGGAGCACGGCGGTGCGATACGCCATGAGTGCGCCGTGACCGGCGTCGATCCCGTCGGCGGGGGCGCGGAACACCCGCACCGCCGCGCCGCCGGCCGCGACGGGCGGCGCGGCGTGGTCGCTCAGGCGCCCCGTGGTGGCCCCGACCCGGGGCGAGGTGAACGGCAGCAGGAGCGCCCCGAGCGCCCCCGGCTGCAGCTCGCAGTCGTCGTCGGTGTAGACCACGATGTCGCGCGAGGTCGCGGCGAGGCCGAGGTTGCGGGCGATCGAGAGGCCCGGCACGTCGGAGCGCACGTAGCGCACGGACCCCCGCTGTGCGATGCGCGCCGTCGCGTCGGTGGCGGATCCCGAGTCGATGACGATGAGTTCGGCCTCCGCCGGCAGCACCTCCGCGAGCACCTCGAGGGCCCTCGCGAGGAACCGGGGCCGGTCGCGCGTGCACAGCACCACGGCGACCTGCGCGGCGCCCGGCATCGCCGGGGGCACGTCGCCGCTGCGCGGGCTCGCGATCACGACCGTCTCCTCTCCTCGCCCGTTCCGGCCCGCGGGGGTCAGTCGGGCTTCGCGGAAGGGGGAGGTGGGCTACAGCGTGCTCGCGGGGTCGAGCATTGTGCAAGGCAATGCCCGGGCATGAGGACGGGCGGCTGCGCAGAACACGCAACGATCCCCGTAGTCCGTTACTTTTCCGCAACTGCCCGGCCCGTGACCGGCGACATAGCGTGAAGTCTCCAGTGCAGAACACGCGGATCTCACCGCGGCTCGGACAAGGGGAACACGTGGATCAGCCCGTCTATCTGACTCGCCTGCTGCGGCAGAAGGTCCTGCTCATCGTGGGGCTCGTGGCGTCCCTCGCCGTCGGCGTCTTCGCCGGCTTCACCCTCGAGAACGGCGAGCTGATCCCGCGGGCCTCGCGGGTGTACACCGCCACCGCCAACGTGCTGCTGAGCTCGCAGAGCCCGACGTTCTACCAGGTCGAGATCCCCGGGGTCACGCAGGCGCTGCCGCAGGCCGCGGAGGGGGAGCAGCAGGCGCCG
The DNA here is from genome assembly GCF_004564075.1 of Microbacterium sediminis. NCBI lineage: Bacteria > Bacillati > Actinomycetota > Actinomycetes > Micrococcales > Microbacteriaceae > Microbacterium > Microbacterium sediminis. The sequence continues at coordinate 1,451,670 of NZ_CP038256.1, read as the reverse complement.
GCGCAGGAGCTCATCGTGCAGGAGCCGGTGCCGATCGACGTGGCATCCAACGCGATCATCCTCGCCTACCTGGCATCCTCCGACGCGATCGAGACCGACGTGGTCGCGGCCGTCGGCGAACTGGGCGACGACGAGGACGTGTCCGCCGTGAGCCGCACCACGCAGCCCACCGGCGATGAGCGCTTCCCGGGCCGGTTCGAGCTCCCGGTGGTGCAGATCGGCGCGACCGCCCAGTCGCCCGGGCGGGCGGAGGCCATCGCCGGCGCCGCGGTGGACGCCTTCCTCGCCATGATCGCCGCGCAGCAGACCGAGCTCGGCCTCCCGGAGGACATCCGCATCGAGCCCGAGCTGCTGACCGAGCCCGTGGCGGATGAGGGGGTGGGCAGCAATCCGATGATCCCCGTCGTGATCGTCGCGTTCGGCGCCTTCCTCGTCGTCCTCGCCCTGGCGCTCGTCGTCGAGATCGTCCGCGAGCGTCTGGCGCTGCGGCGCCTCGCCCGCCTCCGCACGCGGGGACCGGCCGCGGCGACCGACCTCGACGAGGTCGACGCCGAGGCGAGCCGACAGCGCGCGACGACGAAGAGCGACGAGCTCATCGGCGCCCGATCGTCCTCCGGCGACTGAGCCTCATGTCGATCGCCGCGCCCCGCCCGCGCCCGATCGGCGGGCTGCGCGAGCGCTCCCGTCGCACCTACACCGCGCTGCGGGAGGGCTCGTCACACCACGGCCTCACGGCGCTGCTGTTCCTGCTCGTCGCCGTCGTGCTGTTCGTGCCGATCCGCCGGTACGCGCTGCCGATCGACATCGGGCCCGCCCTCGAGCCGTACCGCGTGCTGCTCGTCCTGCTTCTGCTGCTCCTGGCGTACCAGCTCGGGGCGGGACGGCTCACGTGGCGCCCGGTCGTGTGGGGCTGGGCGATCGCGATCTTCCTGTGGGCCATGCTCGCCTCGCTCATGGCCAACGCCGTCGCCGTGACCGAGAACGAGAGCATCGGCGGCGCCCTGTCGAATCTCGTCCAGCTCGCGTTCCTGCTCTCCGTCGTGCTGATCGTGCGTCAGATGCTGGGATCGCCGCGGCAGGTCACGGCCCTGCTGACGTTCATCGTCATCGGCGGTGCGGTGATCGGCTTCTTCGCGTTCGTGGAGCGGATCACCGGCTTCAACGCCTTCCTGCAGCTGCAGAGCTTCCTGCCCCTCGAGCTGCTGCGCGACGACGCCGAGTCGCTGCGCGCGGGCGGCAACCGCTCGTACGCCTCGTCGCAGCACCCGATCGCGCTGTCGGTGCTGTTCTGCATGATCGTGCCGATCGCGCTGTACCTCATGCGCTTCGGGCGATGGCCGCGCGAGCCGGTCACGCGCCGGATCGTGCTCATCGGCGCGATCGGCGTGATGATGCTCGGGCTCCTCAGCGCGGTGTCGCGCACCGGCGTCGTCGTGCTCGCGGCGATGTTCGTGTTCCTCCTGCTGCTGCGCCCGCGCCTGGCCGGGATCCTGCTGGCGGCGGGGCTCCCGCTCGTCGTGCTCATGGCGCTCGTGCTGCCGACGCTGTTCGAGTCGACCGTGCTGTCGCTGTTCGACATCGAGGGGCTGGTGGCCTCGCAGATGACGAGCATCGGCACGCGCGGCCAGGGCCGCCTCGCCGACATCGGGCCGGCCCTGGCCGAGCTGTCCGCGACGCCGTGGTTCGGCTCGGGCCTGGCCACGCGGGTGGTGGTGGGCGAGGAGGCCAACGCGCAGATCCTCGACAACCAGTGGCTGGGCACGGCGCTGGAGACGGGGGTGGTGGGCGTGATCGGCATGGCGGTGCTGCTGCTGTACCCGGTCGTGCGCCTCGTGCGGTTCTGCTTCGACACGCGCGTGCCGATCGAGCGGGCGTTCCTGGCGTTCGCGATCACCGCCTCGGTGCTCGGCTACGCCGTCGCGGCGTACTTCTACGACGCCTTCGCGTTCATGCAGACCCTGCTGCTGCTCGCGATCCTGCTGGGGGTCGGGGCGTGGGCCATGACCGACGGGCGGGAGCGATGGGGCCCGCCCGCGGGCGCGCGCCCCGCGACGGCGGGGGCGCGGCGATGACCGGCCCCGTCGTCGTCGTGCCCGCGCACGACGAGGAGGCGGTGATCGGGCGGGCGCTCGACGCCCTGCGCGACGGCTCGCTCGCGCAGATCGTCGTGGTCGCCAACGGCTGCCGGGACCGCACGGCGCAGATCGCGCGCGAGGCCGGGCGCGCGGTGACCGTGATCGAGCTCCCGGTCGGATCCAAGATCGCCGCGCTCAACGCGGGCCTGCGCGCGGCGCGGGGGGCTCCGGTCGCCGTCGTCGACGCCGACGTGATGGTGTCCGGGCGCACCCTGCGCGCCCTCGCGCAGCGCATGGCGGCGGCGGGCGCCGGCGTCGCGGCACCGCGGCTGGAGGTGATCCCGTCGCGATCGTGGTGGGTGCGGCAGTACGACCGCATCTGGGCGCTGACGGACTACCGCTCGGCCGATCACGTCGGGTCGGGCGTGTACATGCTGAGCGAGCGGGGCCTGCGGCGGCTCGGCTCGTTCCCCGATCTCATCGCCGACGACCTCTACGTCCGCCAGCTGTTCGCGCCCCGCGAGCGGCTCTCGGCGCGCGATCTCGTGTTCCGCGTGCGCGCTCCGGCCACGCTGGCCGCGGTGGTGCGGCGCAACACCCGGATCGCGGCCGGCAATCGCGAGCTGGCGCTGCGCTTCCCGGGACTTGCGGCCCCCGGCGGCGGGGCGGGGGCGCGCGCGCTGCTGCGGCGGGTGTGGCGCCGGCCGGCGCTCTGGCCCGGGTTCCTCGTCTACGCCGGCGTGTACGTGATCGCGCATCGCCGGGCGGCCGCACTGCTGCGCGGGCGCCGGCCGATTGCCTGGAGCCGCGACGAGTCGACGCGGGTGGTGACGGGATGAGCGCGCCGAGCCACCTGGCCCACCGGGCCAGCCGCGGCGTGATCGTCACGATGGGCGGTCTGTGGGGCCGGGCGCTGCTGCAGATGGTGTCGACGGTCGTGCTCGCCCGCCTGCTCACCCCGGCCGACTTCGGCCTGCTTGCGATGGTCGGCGCGGTCATGGGGGTCGCCGAGCTGGTCCGCGACTTCGGCATGACGGGCGCGATCATCCAGGCGCAGCAGCTGAGCGAGCGCGTGTGGCGCAGCCTGCTGTGGGTCTCGGCGCTCATCGGCCTCGTGCTCTCGGCCGTCGTCGCCGCGTGCGCCCCGCTCGTGGCGGCACTCTACGGCGAGCCGCGGCTCGTGGAGATCACCCTGCTCATGGCGCCCGGGGTGCTGCTGAGCGGGCTCGTCATGCCGCTGCAGGCGCGGGCCACCAAGCAGCTGCGCTTCGGGATGCTCGCGGTCCTCGACATCGGCACGATGGCGGCCGGTGTGGTCGTCGGCATCGTCACCGCGCTGATCGGGTGGGGCTTCTGGTCGCTCGTCGCGATGGCGGGGGCGAACTTCCTCGTCCGCCTCGTCGTGCTGTGGTCGCTCGTGCGCCCCGTGTGGGGCCCGCCCCGGATCGTCCGCGACGCGTGGCGGCTCGTGGGCACGGGCGGCAGCATCTTCGGCGCCGAGCTGCTGGGCTACGCCGAGAAGAACCTCGACAACGTCATCATCGGCGCGCAGCTCGGTCCCGCCGCGCTCGGCCAGTACTCGCGGGCGTACTCGCTGTTCCTGCTGCCGCTGCAGCAGATGAACGGCCCGCTCGGCCGGGTCGCGCTGCCCGTGCTCAGCACGCTGCGCGACGACGGCGACCGGTATCGCCGCTACATCCGCAGCGCCGCGCTCGTGATCGGCTACCTCACCCTTCCCACCTACGCGGTCGCCGCCGGCGTCGCCGGCCCGCTCGTGGCCCTGCTGCTCGGACCGGGGTGGGAGACGGCGGCGCTGCTGTTCAGCCTGCTCGCGATCACCGGGTTCGCGCAGGCGATCGGGCGGCTGCGCACCTGGCTCTACATCTCGCTCGGGCACTCGCACCGCCAGTTGGTGTACGACCTCGTGGCGCGGCCGATCGTCATCGCCGGATACGTGTTCGGGATCTGGTGGGGCGGGCTCCCGGGCCTCGTCATCACGTACGGCGCGCTGAGCTTCCTCATGCTCGTGCCCGGCTTCGCGTTCGCCATGCGCGGCACCTTCGTGCGGCCGGGCGACATCGCCGCGCCGATCGGCCGACCGTTCGCGATGACGCTCGTCGCGTTCGCGGCGTCGTACGCGGCGTCGCACCTGCTGCCGGACGCGATCGCGATCGTGCAGGTCCTGGCCGGATGCGGCGCGGCGCTCGTCGCCTGCGCGCCGCTGTTCCTGCTGCCGGCGTACCGGCGCGACCTCGGGCAGATCCTCGGGTTCGTGCGGCGGATCCGGGCCCCGCGCGCGGCGGAGCCGGAGGGCGAGGATCACCAGGCCCAGAGCGCGCGCAGCGTCTCCTCCTCGTAGTCGGGCACCGCCTGCAGGGCCATGATGTCGTCGCGGCTCCAGCCGGCGATGGCCTGGTCGACCTCCCAGCGCCCGCTCACGCTCGGCTGCTGCGACTCGACCGGGGCGTAGCTCAGCCGGGTGCGCTCGACGTGCGTGAAGCGCATCGAGCCGATCGGCCCGCACACCACCGAGTCGTACAGCCGCACGTCCTGGCACCCACCGGCGAACGCGTTGGGCCGGCCGTCGTAGTCGCCGGGCTGCAGCGGGAACAGCTGCCAGGGCAGCCCGTCGCCGAGCACGAGGCAGTGCTGGAACTCGGCGCGGGTGACGCGCGTGTGCAGCACGAACACCGCGTTCGACGATCCGTAGTCGACGCAGTCCACGCTCAGGAGCGGCCCGAACGGGCCGGTCCCCGTTCCCTCCAGCTGCAGCGTGTCGCAGTGCGCCCCGCTGCCGCCGGGCTTGACGGTCGGGCCGAAGGCGCAGCCGTAGCGGACGATGTCGGTCATCTCGAACGTCTCGGTGGGCCGGATCGCGGCCGTGTCGGCGTCGCTGCGGCGGAAGCCCACGACGAGCTCGTAGAAGCCGATGCCGCGCCCGCCGCGGGTGACGTTCGCCGTGTCGAACCGGCTCCAGCCGATCTGCATCGAGACGCACCGGGTGAGGGTGAAGCCGCCGCCGCTGACGAAACCGAACAGCGACAGCCGCGTGCACTGATCGAAGCGGGCGCCGATGTCGGCGATCCGCACGCTGCCGAAGCCGTCGCGCGGCACGATGAGCACGTTGCGCGGCCACTCCTGGTTGCCCACACCCGCCAGCACCGCGCGCGAGGACGAGCCCGACCCGGCGCCCGGGAGCGTGCCCGGGGCGACGCGGATGATGACGCCCGCCTCGACCTGCTGCGGGGTGAGGGCCTGGATGCGCCGGGCGATCTGCACCCAGTCGCACTCCACCTCGATGTCGCTGGCGGCGACCGCGCCGGGCCACGGCAGCTCCGGCGGGAAGTGCGTGCCGTTGGGACCGTACGAGCCGCTCGAGGCCGGTCCGGTCGTGAGGGCGCGCACGTCGGCCCGGCCGTCGAGCATCTGCCGCGGCAGGAGCTCGGGCGCGCAGCCGGCGAGCGCACCGGAGAGGACGGTCATCACGGGCACGGCGAGGACCTGCCGGCGGCTCAGCCGCGCGGTGCCTGGGGATCCGGGGATTCGTGCCATGTCTCCTCCTCCGTGGATTCCATGCTCGCTCATCGCAGCACCGCGTGGAAGGCCGCCACCGTGAGAGCGACGGCCTCGTCGCGATTCGGGGCGAAGTGGTGGTCCGCGCCGGGCAGCACGACGAGGTCGGCGGGCGGGCCGGCGTCCTCCCAGGCCCGCGCGGTCTCCTCCGACCAGGCGGCCGGAACGACGTCGTCGGCGGCGCCGTGGATCATCAGCAGGGGCTCCGTCACGCGGTCGAAGTGGGCGCGCGGCGACACGGCCTCCCAGTAGCCCGGCGGGAGGCCCTGGTCCAGATCGTCGGCGAGGTCGGGTCGCTCCTGCGCCATGGCCTCGATCGCCGCGCGGAAGTCCGAGGGCGCGCTCGCGAGCGCGACGACGAGATCGGCGGCGCCGGGCGCGATCACCGCGGCATCCAGCGCGAGCAGCCCGCCCAGCGAGTGGCCGAGCAGACCGATCCGATCGGCGTCGACGCCGTCCACGGCGCCCGTGCGCAGCGCGCGCAGGGCGTTGACGACGTCGAGCGCCATGCCCCAGTCCAGCGTCGTGCCCCAGCCGAATCCCGGATCGATGGTGGGCGCGGCGGTCGCGGCGGGATCCGAGCCGGCATAGCCGCGCATGTCGATCGCCAGCACGGCGAAGCCGGCCGCCAGCAGCGCCCGCTGCTCGGGGAGGAGATCGCCGCCGCTGACGTACGACGTCGGGTCGACGCTGCCGTGCACCACGACCACCGCCGGCGACGTCTCGGCGCCCGCCGGCGTGCGCAGCACGGCCGTCACCCGCGCGCCGGCGCTCTCGTACGCCACCTGCCGCGCGGTCTCCCCGGCGACGGCGGCGGCGGCGGCGACGTCCTCGAGCACCGGCCGCTCGGCGGGGAGCGCCAGCAGATCCTCGAGCGTGCGGGGCGTCGCGGCATCCGCCGTGGGCGTGGCGGTCGGCGACGGCGGCGGTGGCTCCGCGGCGCCGGTGCACGCGGTCAGGAGCAGGGCGGCGGCGAGCGCCATGACGGCGACGACGCGCGACCGACGGGGCTCGGGTCCCGCCATCAGGCTCCCGCGACGGGGGAGGGGATGAGGTCGAGGCGCGGCGGCGCGACGGCGCGCACGCTCTTGGACGCCGCCTCGACGATGTCCCGGGAGCTCAGCTCCTCCACCGACCGGGCCGTCGCGAGCCCGCGCCGATCGAGCTCGCGCGCCACCTGCACCTGGTGATCGTCGACGTGCTCGCCGTGCTGGGCGCTGCGCGGAATCATGATCGGGTGCTTGCCGAGATCGAGCGCGGTGAGCGCGCCGCCGACCCCGGCGTGCGTGATCACCACGTCGGCGTCGCGGATGGCGGCCTTGAGGTCGGCGTGGGCGATGCTGGGCACCCCGGTGATGCCGAGGTGCGAGACATCGGCATCACCGGTCTGGAAGAGCACGCGGTCGAAGTCGGCCAGCAGCGGCACGACCTTCGCGAACAGCCGGTCGAAGGGGAACCCCTCCTGCGTCCCGACGCTCACCACGGCGCTGCGGGGCATGATCGGGGTGACCGCGCCGGGCGTGTAGCCGTCGAACACCGAGCCGCGGTACTGCCAGCGCTCATCGGCCCACGCCGGGTACTGGCAGTAGGTGCGGATCCGCGGGAAGCGCGACACGATCCGTCCCGTCACCGACGGCCCGTCGGCCCGGGCCGCGCTCTCGATGTACGACGCGGGGATGCCCTTGCGCACGGCGAGGGGCAGGAATGCGGCGGCGGGGCTGGAGCCCGTGCTGATCACGTGCCCGAACCGCTGCCGCGCGAGCACCCGCCGCGCCAGGAGCACGAGGCGGGCGAAGTTGCGCAGGTCGCGCGGCGCGGTGAACGGCGCCCAGATCACGCGCCGCCCCTCCAGCAGCGACTCGCTGAGCCCGTTGCGGAACGTCACCCACACCTGTCGCTCGCGGGCGATGCCCAGGCGCTCCGCGAATCCGGCGAGCTGGCGGAGGTGGCCTCCCCCCGAGCAGACCAGCAGGACGTCCTCGTGCACGTTCATCGGTTCCTCATCGGTCTCGGCGACCGATCGGATCAGTCGCGCGCGGCGTGGTGCATGGGTCGATCATGACCCCCGCGGCGGCCCACCGGAAGCGCCGGCCGATGGGGACCGAGACGGCTTCCCGGGCAGCGCGGACGCGGTCATGGGCAGGGCGCCGTTCAGCTGCCCAGGGAGGGCGCGTGCGGGCTTGCGGAGCGCGGCGGGAGCAGTCGCAGGATCTGCCGGTGGCGGCTCGGCCAGGCGTTGTCGGCGATGTACGCGCGCCGCTCGGCCTCGGTCTGCGCCCCCAGGCCGAGGGCCTCGTCCACGCGGTCGGCGAAGTCGGCGACCGTCGGCGTGAGCAGCACGCGGTCGCCGAGGCCGTGGAGCGGGCGCAGGTCGGTGGCCAGCACCGTGCGTCCGGCGGCGAGGTACTCGAAGACCTTCAGCGGGCTCATCGCCTCGGTCAGCGCGGTGCGGCGATGGGCGAGGAGCGTGAGCTCGGCGTTGCGCAGCACGGCGACGATCTCGGTGCGCCCGATGAGGCCGCGCGTGTGCACGTTGCGCAGCGGCCGCAGCGGGGCGAGGAAGCGCGCGTCGGGCGCCGGGCCGATGAGCACGATCTGGAGCTCCGGCCGGCGCGTGGCCAGCTCGCGGATCCCGTCGACATCGAGGCGCGAGTCCAGCGTGCCCACGTAAACGGCGCGGGGCGCGGGGATGCGCGCATACCAGTCCGGGGGTGTGGGCTGCTGCTGCAGCCACTCCGCCGGCTCGATCCCGTTGGGCACGACGGCGTGCGGGCCGGTCGGGCCGATGCGCTCGATGATCTCGCCGGAGACGGCGGCGACGGCGTGACCGCGCTCGGCGATCCGGCGGTAGGCCTCGCGATACGCGGGCCAGTAGCGCCGGCGGGCGGGCGAGCTGAGCCAGTCGTCGCGCCCGTAGTAGAGCACGCCGCTCGTCCAGTCCGCGTCGGCGAACCCGGCCACGAGGGGGTTGGTCGTGATGAGGTACGGCGCGTCGAGGCCGGCCCGCTCCGACGACCGGATCAGCGCCCGCTCGTATCGCCGGTAGGTGCGCTCGATGTCCTCGATCGCCTCGGGATCTGCACGGGCGAGACGGCGGGGGCGTACGAGCGCGAGGCGCTCCGTCGGGCGCGGCGTGTGAGGACGGTCGATGATCGCGCGCGCCCAGGCCGAGCCCCACGACCGGTACGGATCGGCCACGAGCAGGCGCCGCACGCCGGGGTGGACCATCAGCGTCGACACGAGCCGGTCCGGGGGACGCATCATCCCGCGCCGGTGCGCATCGGCGAACGACTCGTACGAGAACGTGAACACGACGTCCGCGAGCGCCTCCGGCGCGGCCGCGGCCGTGTGCTCCGGGAGCCCGCCGGCGAGGGTCACGACAGCTCCCGCACGACGCGCGCCGGGGCGCCCACGGCGACCGAGCGCGGCGGGATGTCGGCGCGGACCACGCTGTTCGCGCCGATCACGCTGCCCCGGCCGATCGTGACGCCGGGGAGGACCACGACGTTCTGGCCCAGCCACGCGCCGCGCTCGATCCGCACGGGCGCCACGCGGTCGACGGGCTGATCGCGGATGGGCCGGTCGGGGTCGGCGAAGCCGTGGGAGTGATCCGAGATGTAGCAGCCGCGCGCGATGCCCACCGCCTCCCCGATCTCCACGAGCCCGACCGCGGAGATCGCGGTGCCGTTCATGCGCACCCGGTCGTGCAGGACGATGTTCGGGCCGGGCAGGCGCTGCTCCGGGACGATGAGCCAGGAGCCGGCGCCGATGAGGACCCCGCGGCCGACGCTCATGTGCTGCGCCCCCGACAGCCGCGTCGGCAGCAGCACGCGCGAGCCGCGGCCGAAGGCGGCGAACCCCGGGGCGGCCAGCGCGCTGAAGACCCGGTCCCGGGCCCGCTGGGCGCCGATCATCAGCTCGAGCGTGTTCATGCCGCCACCCCCGTCCGGTGCGGCCGCGCGGGATCCGGCACCGCGGCGAACGCCTCGACGGCCGCCGGCACGGGCCGGCCCTCCCGCAGCGCCAGCGTGATCGCGGCGAGGCGCCGAACGTAGTCGTCCTCGGTCAGGCCGCGGGCGACCTCAGGCCGCGCGGGCCCGCGCGCCCGGGTGGCGAGGGCCGACCGCAGCGCCCGCTCGAAGCCCACGCCATCGCCGACCGCGACGATCGCGGCGCCGGTGCCCGCGAGGTACTCCTGGATCCCGCCTGCGCCCGTGGCCACGATCGGCACCCGCGCCGACATCGCCTCGATCGCCACGGTGCAGCCGGACGCGTGGAGGTTGGGCCGCAGCGGGATCGCCACGACGCTCGCCTCGGCGTAGGCGCGGGCCAGGAGCTCCGTCTGCGTGGCGGAGCGCACCGTGACGTTGGCGGGCCAGTCCCGCGCCCGCACGTCCTCCGCGCGCGTGACGACGTCGAAGCGCACGTCGGGCATCCGTCGGGTGACGTCGAGCAGGAGACCCCAGTCGCGGTGCCGGTCGTTGCCCACCGTGAGCACGACGGGCGGATCCGCCCGGACGTGCTCCGGGCCCGCACCGCTGGCGGGGTGCGTGCCGAACGGGATGCGCCGCACGTCGCGGCCGGGCACGAGCCGGCGCGACGCGTCGCGGTTCTCGCGGCTCAGCGTGAGCTCGACGGCGTGCCGCCGCAGCAGCCGAGCGTAGAGCGCCCGGCGCAGGGCGCCCGCCTCCTGCCAGCGGTCCCAGAGCCACACGGACTGCGCGATGCTGATCGCGCGGTAGGCGCGCGGCCGCAGGGCCTTCAGCGCCGCGACGGCCAGATGCTCGCGCTCCGTGTGCGTCCACACGGCATCGGCATGACGGATGATGCGGCGATTGCGCCAGACGTGCACGAGGTCGAATCCCAGCAGGCGCCGCAGGCCGGTGCGCACGGTGCGCCGGACCGGTCCCTCGGGGTGATCCCTCGACCACGACAGCTCGAACCACTGCTCGGCCCGGTCGTAGCCGTAGGGTGCCCGATCGACCACCTCGCCGGCGTCGTGGCGCGCGAGCCACGCGCCGGGGTTGAGCCCGTAGCGCAGGATGACCACGACGCGCGGTTTCGCCATGCTGCGATCCCTTCTGCCCGATGCTCGCGCACGAGCGCGACGGGATCAGGGTAGGGGACCGCGCACTACGGGGTCAGGACATACCTAACGCCAGCTCCTCCTCGCGCGCGGCGTCGCGATCGAGGGCTCGGGAGAGGCCACGAAGCCCCGCGATCAGCGCCATGACAAGGATCACGGCGATCGTCGCGCCGGCGACGAGGAGGCGTTCGCGTGTCTTCGACATCGCGTCGATCCTAGGTGACGCGTCGGAAATCAGGTAGCGATCACGGGGCCGCCCCGCCGCCGCCCGGGTGACAGTGGGGCATCGGGGACGGACTGAGGTGACGCGTGAGCGAACGGACGGCGATGCCGCGGCTGCGGGAGCGGCTCGCGCGACAGCATCCGCGCGTGCGGGCGCTGGCGGTCGCGCTCCTCGCCGCCGATGCCGCCCTGGCCCTGCTCCACATCGGCGCGCTGGTGTTCCTCGACGGGCCGGCGCCGCTTCGACTCGATCTCGACCACAGCATCGCCGAATGGGTGCAGTACGCGCAGTACGCGCTCGTGATCGCTCTGCTGAGCGTCTTCGTGTGGCGGCGCCGCGCCTGGGCGCTGCTGGTCTGGCCGCCGCTGTTCGCCTTCTTCCTCGCCGATGACGCGCTGCTCGTCCACGAGCGCGTCGGCTACCTGCTGCGCACGCGCGGCGTGGTCGGGCCCGTCGGCCCCTTCGACGCGCAGGCGGTGGGGGAGCTCGCGGCACCGCTCGTGGGGGCCGGGGTGATGACCGCGGCGCTGGCGGTGAGCTGGCGCGCGAGCGCTCCGCCCTCCCGGCGCGTGTCGCGGTCGCTGCTCGTCCTCGTCGCGGCGCTCGCGTTCTTCGGGGTCGTTGTCGACCTGCTGCACTCCCTCGTGTCGTCGGAGCGCCTGCTCGATCGCGCGATCGGGTTCGGCGAGGACCTGGGCGAGATGCTCGTGCTCTCGTGCATCGCGGTGTTCGCGGCCGCGCTCGTCGCGGACACGTCGGCGCCGGGCGCGGGCCGCTCGGCACGGGTGCTGCGCGCCGTAGGCTGGAGGGATGAAGGCCTCACCCGCGGATCAGCTGCAGCTGCTCGACCTCGCCGATATCGATCGACGCATGAAGCGCGCGGAGGCGGCGCGGTCGAACCCGCCGCAGGCCACGCGGGTGAAGGAGCTGATCGAGCAGCGCAACGGCCAGGGGCGTGAGCTCGTCGCCCGCACCAACGCCCGCGACGATGTGCTCGCCGAGCTGCGGCGTGTGGAGGCCGATATCGAGGTGGCGCGCAAGCGCCGCGCCCGCGACGAGGAGCGCCTGACGCAGACGGCGATCGCCCGCGACGCGCTCGCGCTGCAGGAGGAGATCGCGGCGCTGGGCCGTCGCATCGACGACCTCGAGACCGCCGAGCTCGAGCTCATGGAGCGCCGGGACGTCGCCGAGGCCGAGCTCGCCGAGCAGCAGGCCCTCATGGACGCCACCACCGCCGAGGGACGCCGGCTCAGCGAGGAGGCGAAGCGGGCCGTGGCCGACGCCGAGCGCGAGCTGGGGCAGCTCACGCGCGATCGGGAGGCCCTGGCCACGGCGCTGCCCGCCGCGCTGCGCGCGGAGTACGACCGCCTCGCCGCCCGCGGCACGGGGGCCGCGCTGTTCACGCGCACCACGTGCGGCGGCTGCCGCATCGCGCTCTCGCCCAGCGACATCGCGGTGCTGCGCGCCACCCCGAAGGACGAGCTGGCGTACTGCCCGGAGTGCGGCACCATCCTCGTGCGCACGAACGAGAGCGGGCTCGAGGAGTCCGCCGAACAGGGCGGGGTGCGGTTCGAATGACGCGCGCGCTCATCGTCGAGGCCGACGGCGGCTCGCGCGGCAACCCGGGCGTCGCCGCCGGGGGAGCGGTCGTGATCGACCCCGCCACCGGGGAGGTGCTGTCCGAGCTGGGCGTGTTCGTGGGCGTGGCCACGAACAACGTCGCCGAGTACAACGGGATGATCGCGGGGATCGCCGCCGCCGTCGAGCGGGATCCTGACGCGATCCACGTGCGCATGGACTCCAAGCTCGTCGTGGAGCAGATGACGGGGCGCTGGAAGATCAAGCACCCCGACATGCAGGTGCTCGCGCGTCGCGCCCGCGACCTCATCGGGCCGCGGGCCGTGACGTTCGAGTGGGTGCCGCGCGCCGAGAACAAGCTCGCCGACGCGGCCGCCAACGAGTCGATGGACAAGCGCCTCTCGTTCCGTCGCGACCTGGACGGCCACACCGCCGTGACCACCGAGGCCGCGCCCGTCGATGGCGAGCGGCTCTTCTGACGCGCCCCCGCCGGTCGCGCCGTGGGATGCGGCCGATCGGATCGTCCTCGGTCGCACGCCGGGCGGGGCGATCGTCGCCGTGGCCCTCGACCGGGAGGGCGCGGCGGGTCGGCGCCCGCTGAGCGACGCCGAGCTGCCGGCGTGGGTCGCGCTGCGCGAGGCCGAGGCCGCGCGGGCCGGCCGCGGCGTGCGCTGGATCTGGTCGGGCTCGGCCGAGTGGTACCCGCGGCTGCTCGCCGCCGGCGTCCGGGTGTCGCGCTGCCACGATCTGCGCCTGTGCCGCGCGATCCTCGCCCTGGCGGTGCCCGACCCGGCCGACACCCGCGACGGCGGGTGGGACGAGGCGGTGGACGACGATGCGCCCGACGCGCTGTTCGAGATCGGCGGCGACGCCCCGCGCCCGTCCGCCTTCGACCGCACGCTCGCGGAGTACGAGCGCCAGGAGGCCGCGCTGGCCCGCGCCGCCGACCCCGGTCGGCTGCGGCTGCTGCTGGCGGCCGAGTCGGCGGGCTCGCTCGTCGCGGCCGAGCTGCGCGCGGCCGGCCTGCCGTGGGATGCCGACCGTCACGACGCGCTGCTGCGGACCGAGCTGGGCGAGCGCATCGCCGGCGGCACGCCCGCCCGCATCGCCCAGACGGCGGCCGCGGTGCGCGCGGCGCTGGGGGATCCGGCGGCCTCGCTCGACTCGCAGCCCAAGCTGCTGCGGGCGCTGCACCGCGCCGGCGTGCGCGTGGAGTCGACGAGCAAGTGGGAGCTGGCCGAGCACGATCACCCCGTGATCGAGCCGCTGCTGGAGTACAAGCGCCTCATGCGCCTGTACACCGCGAACGGGTGGGCGTGGCTGGCCGAGTGGGTCCGCGACGGCCGGTTCCGGCCGGTGTACGTGCCCGGCGGCGTGGTGACGGGGCGATGGGCCTCGTCCGGCGGCGGCGCGCTGCAGATCCCGCGCGGCCTGCGCGACGCGGTGCGCGCCGATCCCGGGTGGGTGATGATCGACGCCGACGTGGCGCAGCTGGAGCCGCGGGTGCTTGCGGCGATGGCCCGGGACGAGCGCATGGCCGCCGCCGCGGGCTCCGACCTGTACGAGGGCGTCGTCGCGAGCGGCGCCGTCGCCACTCGGGCCGAGGCGAAGGTGGCGATGCTCGGCGCGCTCTACGGATCGACGACGGGCGACTCCGGCCGACTCGTGCCGCGCCTGCGCCAGGTGTTCCCTCGGGCGATGGCGCTGGTCGACGCCGCGGCGCGCGAGGGGGAGCGGGGCGGGCAGGTCTCGACGTGGCTCGGCCGCGTCTCGCCGGCCCCGAGCGCCGCCTGGCTCGAGGCGCAGCGGCGCGCGTCGGACGGCGCCGCGGACGAGCAGCGGGCGCGGCGCCTGGCGCGCGACCAGGGCCGCTTCACCCGCAACTTCGTGGTGCAGGGCACGGCGGCCGAGTGGGCGCTGGCGTGGCTGGCCGATCTGCGCGCCCGCCTGGCGGCGATTCCGCCGGTGCCGGAGGATCACGCGGCCCGCGCGTCCGGTCCGGTGTTCGCCCGACGGCCGCACCTGGCGTTCTTCCTGCACGACGAGGTGATGGTGCACGCGCCGGCCGAGCGCGCCGAGGAGGCCGCCGATGCGATCCGTGGCGCCGCCGAGGCGGCGGGCAGGCTGCTGTTCGGCAGCTTCCCGATCGCCTTCCCGCTCGACGTGCGGATCGGACGCAGCGTCGCCAAGGACTGACGCGAGAGCGCGAATGGGCCGGCCTGTACGCCGGGTTCTGTTCGGGAGCGTGACGCTCCGTCGACGGCCATCTCTCTCGGCGACACGTTGCCGTGCCGCTCCAGCAACCTACCCGGGGACTCGGCGGGCCGCGTCATCATCCCCTGTTGGTCTTGCTCCGGGCGAGGTTTACCCAGCGAGCCGTGTCACCACGGCCCCTGGTGGTCTCTTACACCACCGTTTCACCCTTACCGGCCGAGGCCGGCGGTCTACTCTCTGTTGCACTTTCTCGCGGATCGCTCCGGGTGGGTGTTACCCACCGCCCTGCCCTGTGGAGCCCGGACGTTCCTCGGCGCGCTTGCGCGCGACGCGGCCGTCCGGCCGACCCATTCGCCGTTCCAGTCTACGCGGCGGGGCCGCTGAGCTCCCGAAGGTACTCGTCGTCGGTCTTCGCCAGGCTCGCGGCGCCGATGATGCCGGCGTTGTTGCGGTGCGTGGCGGTGGTGAACTCCGCGCGCGTCGTGATGAGCGGCATGAACTTCTCGGGGTTCTTCGACACGCCGCCGCCGACGAGGATCAGGTCGGGGGAGAAGAGGAACTCGATGTGGTCGTAGAACTTCTGCAGGCGGTGCGCCCACTTCTCCCACGTGAGGCCGTCGCGCTCGCGCGCCGTCGCCGAGGCGTAGCGCTCGATCGAGTCGCCCTTCCAGATCAGGTGGCCCAGCTCGGTGTTCGGCACGAGCTTGCCCTCGTAGAGGAACGCGGAGCCGATGCCCGTGCCGAGGGTGGTGAGGATCGTCAGGCCCGGCTTGCCCTTCGCGCCGCCGTAGCGCAGCTCGGCGAGGCCGGCGGCGTCGGCGTCGTTGACGAAGTGGATGTCGCGGCCCAGGCCGTCCTCGAAGAACTTCTCGGCCTCGAAGCCGATCCACTCCTTCGACACGTTGGCGGCCGAGAGCGTGCGCCCGCCCTTGACGATGGTGGGGAAGCAGATGCCGAGCGGCAGCGCGTCGGCGTCCGGCCCGAGCAGGTCCAGGAGGGCGCGCACGGTGGCGAGCACGTCGGCCGGCTGGGCGCCCTCGGGGGTGTCGATGCGGACCCGGTCGCTGAGGAGTTCGCCCGAGTCGAGGTCCACGATTCCGGCCTTCATGCCGGTTCCCCCGACGTCGACGCCGACCGCACGATTGTCGCTATTCGCCATGGTTCTCAGACTACTGGGAACCGGGGCGCGCATTGATCCGCCCGGAACGCGAAACGCCGACCCGAAGGTCGGCGTTTCGGTGGCGTTCGATGCGCTCAGGCGCTCTTGGCGGCGCGGCTCGTGTCGCCGCGACGGGCGCGCACGAACTCGAGGCGCTCGGCGAGGATCTCCTCGAGCTCCGGGATCGTGCGGCGCTCGAGCAGCATGTCCCAGTGGCTGCGGGGCGTCTTGTCGCCCGAGTGGTCCACCTCGGCCTGACCCTCCGGGGTCTGCAGCAGCGCCTCGCCACCGCAGGTGCGGCACTCCCACGATGCGGGAGCCTCGGCGTCGGCCGCGAAGGTCAGCTCGGTGTCGCGCCCGCACTTGCTGCAGGTGTACGTGTACTGCGTGCGCTCCATGAACACGACGCCGTCCTCGCTCTGCAGGCTCTGGGCGCCGAGTCGAATGCCACGAAGGCTGCGGTCTGCCATGGTCGTGTCCTTTCGTCCAGCTGTCCTTTGTACCGCTCGCGCCTGAGCGGATCATCCGAACGGCGGGCTCGCATCGGGATCTCCCAGCGGATTCCCTGGACGCGCGCCGCGGACGCGTCAGCGGAGGGCGGCGATCGCGTCGTCGGCCCGGTCGGTGACGATCCCGTCGGCCCCCATCGCGAGGAGGCGGCGCATGCGCGCGACGTCGTTGATCGTCCACACGTGCACCTCGCACCCCGCGTCGTGGGCGAGGTCGAGGAAACGCCGGGTGACGACACGGATCGGTCCCTGGCGCTCGGGCACCTGCAGCGCGTCGATGCCGCGCAGCGCGCGGCGCGCCAGCCGCCTCGAGCGCAGCAGCACGGCGATGAGCACGCGGACGATCGTGCCGCGGCCCGCCGACGTCGCCGGCCGGGCGGGGGAGGCGGCCGCCAGGGCGGCCCGGCGGCGCGCGTCGGAGAAGCTCGTGAGCAGCACGCGGTCGGGGGCGGTCGCCGCGACGCGTCCGGCGGGTACGGCCGCCGCCTCGGCCTTGACGTCGACGTTGAAGCGCATGGTCGGGAAGGCCTCCAGCGCCTGCGCGAGCGTGACCAGCCCGCCTCGGTCCGCCAGCTGCTCGCTCATCTCGCGGGCCGTGACGGCATCCACCCGGCGCGGGTCTGCGGTGATCGACTCGAGCGTGTCGTCGTGGAACAGCACGAGCTCGCCGTCGGCGGTGAGGTGGCAGTCGGTCTCGATGAACTCCACGCCCGCGGCGTGCGCGGCGGCGAAGGCCGCGAGCGTGTTGGGCGCGATCTCCGGCGCGTCACGCGGCACGAGCCCCCGGTGCGCAAGGATCCGGGGGCTCGTGGCGGCGTGCAGGTACGGGTGCGTCACGCGCCCGTCTCGGGCCGCTGCGCGGCCGCGTCGGCGGCGTCGACCGACGGCCGCGGCGGAACCGGCGGGGCGCCGACCGCGGTGGCGGAGGCCTCCGCCTCGGCCGAGACCTGCTCGGCGGCCTTGAGCGCCTCCTGGGCGGCGGCCATGGCGGCGTTCACCTCGGGGTCGTCGCCGCGCGAGGGCGCCGGCTTCGGCGGGCGCGGCATGCCGGGCAACGTCGAGCCGCCCGCGCCGAAGCCACCCGCGATGCCCTTGAGGGCCTCCGTCAGCTCGCTCGGGATGATCCAGAGCTTGCTGGCCTGGCCCTCGGCCAGGCGCGGCAGCATCTGGAGGTACTGGTAGGCGAGCAGCTTGTCGTCGGGTGCGCCGGCGTGGATGGCGCCGAACACCGTCTCGATCGCCTCCGACTCACCCTGGGCGCGCAGGACCTGGGCCTGCTTGTCGCCCTCGGCCTTGAGGATCTCGGACTGCCGGGCACCCTCGGCGACGAGGATCTGCGACTGCTTGTGGCCCTCGGCCGTGAGGATCGCGGCGCGGCGGTCGCGCTCCGCGCGCATCTGCTTCTCCATCGCGTCCTGCAGCGAGGCGGGCGGATCGATCGCCTTCAGCTCGACGCGGTTGACCTTGATGCCCCAGCGGCCGGTGGCCTCGTCGAGCTCGGTCATGAGCTTGGCGTTGATGACGTCGCGGCTGACGAGGGCCTCCTCGAGGTTGAGCGAGCCGACGACGTTGCGCAGGGTGGTGATCGTGAGCTGCTCGACGGCGCCGAGGTAGTTGGCGATCTCGTAGGTGGCCGCGCGCGGGTCGGTGACCGTGAAGTACACGACGGTGTCGACCGCGACGGTGAGGTTGTCCTCGGTGATAACACCCTGCGGCGGGAACGAGACGACCTGCTCGCGCAGATCCACCCGCAGGCGGGGGCGGTCGATGAAGGGCACGATCAGGTGCGGTCCGCCGAACAGCGTCCGGTTGTACTTGCCGAGGCGCTCGATGATGACGGCGTCGCTCTGGCGGACGATCGTGATAGCGCGCAGCAGGGTGACCAGCGCGAACACGACGATCGCGATGACGAGCACCCAGAGGATGACGTTGTCCATGTGGTTTCTCTCTCTCGGCCGGGTGGCTCAGGCGGTGGGGGCGATGGCGGGCGGGCGGTCGCCCACGTAGACGAGGGCGCCCTTGACGGACTGCACGTAGACCACGGCGCCCGCGGGGATCTCCGACGCCATGGCCGTGCGGGCCGACCAGGTCTGGCCGTCGGCGAGCTTCACGACGCCGGCGATCGGCGTGACGGGCTGCTGCACGGTGCCCGGCATGCCGAGGAGCGCGTCGACGTTGAACTTCATGGGATCGTGCGGCTTGCGCAGGCGGCGCAGCAGCGGCGGCCGCAGGAACAGCAGCAGCGCGACGGCCGCGACGGCGGCGATGATGATCTGCAGCCAGATCTCCGCGCCCACCAGCGACGCGATGAGACCGGCGGCGGCGCCGATCGAGATCATCAGGAACGTGAACTCTCCCGACAGCATCTCGATCACGAGCACGATCGCGATCACCGCCAGCCAGCCGATCCAGGCGTACTCGGCGATATCCAAGTGAGCCCCCTCTCTCGTTGTGCTCACCCTATCCAGGTACGGCGCGCCGCGGGGGAGCCGTCATGGGCACCCCTGCCCGCTGGCCGGGATCGACAACGGATTCGCGGTTCCGTTGTCCGCGGGGCCCGAGGGGCGCGCATCGCCGCTTGCTAATGTCGGGAGGTCCCCTCCCTCGACCGCAGGAGTTCACGTGTCGCAGCCCCTCGCCCCCGGAACGCTCGCCGGAAAGACCGCCCTCGTCACGGGTTCGTCCCGCGGCATCGGCGCCGACACCGTGCGGTACTTCGCTCAGGCCGGCGCGAACGTCGTCATCAACTTCCGCAACAAGGCGCCGCGGGCCGAGAAGCTCGCCGCCGAGGTGAACGCCGAGTACGGCGTGCAGACGCTCGTCGTGGGCGCCGACCTCACCGACGCCGAGTCCGTGGCCTCGATGATGGGCGCCGTCGGCGACATCTTCGGGTCTCTCGACATCCTCGTGCTCAACGCCTCCGGCGGCATGGAGTCGGGCATGGGCGAGGACTACGCGCTCAAGCTCAACCGCGACGCGCAGCTCGGCGTGCTCGACGCCGCCCTGCCCCTGCTCGGCGAGGGCTCGCGCGTCGTCTTCGTGACGAGCCACCAGGCGCACTTCATCCGCACCACGCCGACCATGCCGGAGTACGAGCCGGTGGCGCTGTCCAAGCGCGCGGGCGAGGATGCGCTGCGCGAGCGCATCCCGGCCCTCGAGGCCGCCGGCATCGAGTTCGTCGTCGTCTCGGGCGACATGATCGAGGGCACGATCACCGCCACGCTGCTGGAGCGGGCCAACCCCGGGGCGATCGCCTCGCGCCGCGAGGAGGCGGGCAAGCTCTACAACGTCGCCGAGTTCGCGGCCGAGATCGCCCGGGCGGCCGTCGACCCCGTGCCGGCCAACAACGAGCGCATCGTCGGCGACATCTCCGGGTTCGTCGCCGAGTGACCGTCGCGGATCCCTCCGTGGAGGGATCCGCCCGCGGGCGCGCGGTGTCAGGATGACGGGATGACCTTCCTCCCGCCGCGGCCGGCATCGCTCGAGCGCGGGTCGCGCGCGCGACGCCTGTGGTATCTCGGGGCGTCGATCGCCGCGGTGGCGCTGGTCGCCGTGTCGGCGCCGCTGGAGGCCGTCTTCTACGACGTGCCGGTCGTCTTCGCGCTCCTGCTCACGGCCGTGCAGGGCGCCGCGCTCGTCGCGGCCTGGCGCTTCCCGGCCGCGGCCGTCGGGGCGTTCACGGTGGCGTCGTTCGCGCTGCGGGTGTTCCCGGCGCCGGCCGGGCCGCCGTGGCCCTGGGCCGTGACCGGGATCATCGCGCTCGCCCTGCTCGTGGGGATCGTGACGACCGCGCGCGGAGCCTGGGGCGGCGCGGCGGCGCTGCTCGTGCCCGGCCTGCTGGTCTCGGCCCTGGCACTGCCGCGCGGCGACGCGCTGGCCGACGTGATCGTGGCGCTGTCGATCGGGGCGGCCGCGTGGGTGGTGGGGCTGCTGCTGGCCGAGCGCGTGCGGATCGCCGGTCAGCTGGCGCGCGAGCGCGAGACGAGCGCCGAGGAGCACGAGCGCCGGCTGGTCGCCGAGGAGCGCCAGCGGATCGCCCGCGAGCTGCACGATGTCGTCGCGCACGGGCTCTCGCTCATCCAGGTGCAGGCGACCTCCGCGCGCTACCGGCTCGCGGCGCTGCCCGACGAGGCCGCCGCCGAGTTCGACGACATCGCCCGCTCGGCCCGCACCTCGCTGGCCGAGATGCGGCAGCTGCTGGGCGCGCTCCGCGGCGACGAGCCGGCCGCCCTCGTGCCCCAGCCCGGCATCGACGACATCCCGGCGCTCGTCGCCGAGGCCCGCCGCGCGGGCGCCGCAATCCGCCTCGAGCGCGAGGTGACCGAACCGGTCTCGACCGCCACGGGGATCGCCGCCTACCGCATCGTGCAGGAGGCGATCAGCAACGCGGTGCGCCACGCGCCGGGCACGGGCGTGGAGGCGCGCCTGTGGAGCGACGGCACCGACCTGCGCCTCGAGATCACCAATTCGTCGCCGCCCGCGCCGGCGGGCACCCGCACGAACGGCGCCGGGCACGGGCTGATCGGCATGCGGGAGCGCGCGGCGATCCTCGGCGGGCGGCTGGAGGCCCGTCCCACGCCGTCGGGCGGCTTCCGCGTGGCCGCCTTGCTGCCGCTCGCGCCCCGGGAGGGATCATGACCGATCGGATCACGGTGCTCATCGCCGACGACCAGGCGATGGTGCGGGCCGGTTTCGCGGCGCTGCTCGACGCGCAGGACGGCATCCGCGTGGTCGGTCAGGCGCGCGACGGCGTGGAGGCCGAGCGCCTGGCCCGCGAGCTGCGCCCCGACGTGATCCTCATGGACGTGCGCATGCCGGAGCGCGACGGCATCGAGGCCACGCGCCGGATCCTGCAGCCGGAGCGGCCGCTGCCGCACGTGCCGCGGATCGTGATGCTGACGACGTTCGACATCGACGAGTACGTCTACGACGCCCTGCGCGCCGGCGCCAGCGGCTTCCTCCTCAAGGACGCGCTGCCGGAGGAGCTCACCCAGGCGGTGCGGGTCGTGGCCGCGGGCGAGGCGCTGCTGGCGCCCAGCGTGACGAGGCGCTTCATCGAGCGGTTCGCCGCTCAGCCGGCCGCGCCGCGGCGGGCGGAGCTGCGCCTGAACGCGCTGACCGATCGCGAGCGCGAGGTGCTCGTGCTCGTCGGGCGCGGCCTGGCCAACGGCGAGATCGCGCGCGAGCTGTTCATCGGCGAGCAGACGGTCAAGACGCACGTGAGCAAGCTGCTGCAGAAGCTCGATGCGCGCGACCGCGTGCAGCTGGTCATCACGGCGTACGACGCCGGCCTCGTCCAGCCCGGCTGACCGGCCTCACCCCACGGGATGAGGCGGGGCGCCCACGATCACTCCGTGGAGTGATCCGCCGCCGCCCGCCCGGCTCGTACGGTCTCCCGGTAGCCGACCGAGGAGACACGATGACCACCCTCTCACCCGCCCCGACGCTCGCCGCCGTCACCGGGCGCGACCGCAGCCTCGACCTGCTGCGCGCCGCCTGCACCGTGCTCGTCGTGCTCGTGCACGCCCTCATGGTGGGGGTGACCGTCTCGGGCGGAATGCCCGTGTTCGAGAACGCCATGGACACCGAGTGGTTCGCGCCGGTGAGCTGGTTCGTGCAGATGATGCCGCTGTTCTTCCTGGCCGGCGGTGCGACCGCGGTCGGCGCGTGGCGCCGCGCTCGCGCCCGAGGCGAGACGGCGGGGCAGTTCGCCTCGGGCCGCATCCGGCGCCTGCTCGCCCCCGCCGTCGTGGCGATGGCCGTCATGGGCGCGGGCCTCGTCGCTCTCGGCCTGGCGGGCGTGCCGGCCGAGATCGTGGCCGTCGCGGGGTTCCGCATGTCGCAGCCGCTGTGGTTCCTCGGCGTCTTCGCCCTCGTGCAGGCCCTCGTTCCCGCCATGGTCGCCCTCCACGAGCGCCGCCCCGCCTGGGGTGTGGCCGGACCGCTGCTCGCCGTGATCGCGATCGACGCCGCGCGGCTGGCCACCGGGGTGGAGGCGATCGGCTTCCTGGGCCTCGCCGCCGTGTGGCTGCTCGTGCAGCAGCTGGGCTTCCTGCTCGGCGACGGCGTGCTCGCGCGCATCCCGGCCGACGCGCGCGCGGCCGCCACCGCCGGCGCCCTCGGCCTGCTCGCGCTGCTGACGAGCGCCGGGCCGTACTCGCCCGACATGTACGTCAACCTCAACCCGCCCACGCTGGCGCTCGTGCTGCTGGCCACGGCGCAGGTGATGCTGTTCTCGCTGCTGCAGCCGGCCCTGCGCCGCCTGGCCGCGGTCCCGCGCGTGGCGTCGTGGATCGACGCGATCGGCGACCGGGCGATGACGATCTACCTCTGGCACATGCCGGTCCTCATCGGCCTGGCCGGCGTCCTCGCGCTCCTCGGCATCGCCGGCGCCCTCGACCTCCCGGCGCCGTCGACGGGCGCCTGGTGGCTGACGCGCCCCGCGTGGCTCGTGGCGGCGGGGGTCGCCGTCGCGGCCGTCACCCTGCTGGCGGGCCGGTTCGAGCGCGGCGCGTTCGGTCCGGCGGCGGGGGGCCTGCGCGCCGCCGCCGCCGCGATCCTCGCCGTCGTGGCCGTGGCGCTCATCTTCGTGCTCGGCCTTAGCGGCCCCGTCGCCGCGCTCAGCGCCGGCGTGATGCTCCTGGCGCTGCGCCTCACCCGCGCGCGGGCGGGGGATATCCACCGGAGGCATGCACCTGCCGCCCGCATACCAGCCGGCCGCGCGGTCCGCGATCGCTGAGGGAATGAGGAGCACATCGTGATGGAACAGATCGCCGAGGCGCTGCTGAGCCTGGCCGCGTCGCCGTGGATCTACCTCGTCGCACTCGTCGTCGCGGCCGTCGACGGCTTCTTCCCGCCCATGCCGAGCGAGACGATCGTCGTCGCCGCCGCGGCCATCGGCGCCGCCACCGGCACGCCCCACGCCGTGCTCATCGGCCTCGCGGCCGCCCTCGGGGCCTTCGCGGGCGACAACCTCACGTACCTGCTGGGACGCCGGATCGGCACCGATCGCTTCCGGTGGATGCGCGGCGGTCGTGCCTCGGCCGCGATCGGCTGGGCGCGACGATCGCTCGAGCAGCGCGGCACGTCGCTCATCCTCATCGCGCGGTACATCCCGGTCGGTCGGATCGCCGTGAACCTCACCGCGGGCGCCACCGGCTATCCGCGCCGCCGCTTCGTCGCCGCGTCCGCGGTGGCGGCGGTGACGTGGGCCGCATACTCGGTGGCGATCGGAACGATCGCCGGGATGTGGTTCGAGGCCAACCCGCTCGTCGGGGCGGCCATCGGCGTGGCGCTGGCGCTCCTCATCGGCATCGTCATCGATCGCGTGAGCGCCCGGCGGCGGGCGCGGCGTGAGCCGGCCGAGCCGGCCGCCGCGGAGCTCGCGACCGTCAGCCGAGGATGAGCACGACGGCGAAGATCACCGGGATGCAGCCGATCGTCGTGAGGAAGACGGTGTCGCGCGCGAGCGTCTCGCCGACGTCGTAGCGCTGGGAGTAGTTGAAGACGTTCTGCGCGCTCGGGAGCGCCGCCATGACGGTCACCGCCAGCAGGTCGTGCCCGGTCATCCCGAAGGCGAACCGCCCGAGCGCCCACGCGACCACCGGCATGAGCAGCAGCTTGAACCCCGTGGCGATGACGACGTCGGCGCGCGTGCCGTGGGTGGTGAGCACCTTCTGCCCGTGCAGCGACATGCCGAAGCTGATGAGGAGGATCGGGATGCCCGCGTCGGCGATGAGGCGCGCGGGGTCCATGACGATCGGCGGCAGCTCCGCCCCGGTGAAGGCGACGATGGTTCCGAGCAGCGCCCCGATGATCATCGGGTTGCGCAGGGTGCGGCGGATGATCAGGCGGATCTCCGTGCTGCCCGACGAGATCGCGTCGAGCAGGGCGAGGACGATCGGCGTGAACAGCAGCAGCTGGATGAGGATGATCGGGGCCGAGTAGGCGCCGCTGCCGAGCAGGTAGGTGGCGATCGGCAGGCCGATGTTGTTGCCGTTGACGTAGCCCGACCCCAGCGAGCCGATGACCGTGGCCCCGAGCGGGCGATGCAGCACGAGCCGCGAGATGAGCGCGTAGAGCAGGAACATGATCACCGCGGCCAGCAGCGAGACGGGCAGCAGCGCCGAGAACAGCACCGTCACGTCGGCCTCGGCCAGCACGACGAAGAGCAGGAACGGGCTCAGCACGAAGAACGTGAGGCGGCTGAGCACGTAGCGGGCGTGCTCGCCCAGCAGATCGATGCGCCCGATGACGTAGCCGGTGAAGATGGCCAGCCCGACGACCGCGTATCCCGTGAGCACCGCGATCATGCGTCGTCCGGCATACGTTCGTGGCTCATCACCCGTCCACGATACGCCCGGGCCGCGGCGCTCCCCGCCCGAGCCCCGACATAGGCTGGTCGGGTGCCACACGAGCTCGAGCGCATCACCGTCTTCACCGGATCGTCTCCCGGCAGGGGAGAGGCGTACCTGCGCGCCGCGCACGCCGTCGGCACCCGGATCGCCGAGCGCGGGATCGGCCTCGTGTACGGCGGCGGCAACGTGGGCCTCATGGGCGCGGTCGCCACGGCGGCGCGCGAGGCCGGGGGAGAGGTCATCGGGGTCATGCCCGAGGCGCTCCTGAACAAGGAGATCGCGCACGACGACCTCAGCGCGTTCGAGGTGGTGCCCGACATGCACGCCCGCAAGATGCGGATGGCCGATCTCGCCGACGGCTTCGTCGCGCTGCCGGGTGGGGTCGGCACGCTCGAGGAGTTCTTCGAGGCGTGGACGTGGCTGCAGCTCGGCATCCACGACAAGCCGATCGCGCTGTACGACGTCGACGGATTCTGGCAGCCGGCGCTCGCGATGCTCGACAAGCTCGTCGAGGAGGGCTTCGTGGCCGAGGCCTTTCGCGAGGGGCTCCTCGTCGTCACCGATCCCGATGTGCTGATCGACCGATTCCTCGCCTGGACCCCGCCGGCGCCGAAGTGGCCCGAGCAGTCGGCACCGTCGGCGACGCTGCGCTGATCAGGCCTTCTGGACCGTGATCGTCCACGCGGCGTCGCCCACCCGGTCGAACGCCGTGACGGGGTAGCCGCTCTCGGCGGCCCACTGGGGGATGGTCTCGGTCGCCTGCGTGCAGTCGAACGTGATGACGAGCTCGTCGCCCGTATCCAGCTGGGCGATCGCCTCCTTCGCCTCGACGAGGGGGAAGGGGCACACGAGCCCGCTGGTCTCGAGCAGCTTCTTGGCCATGGGGGGTTCCTTTCGTGGTCAGACGCGGGCGGCGGCCGCCGCGGGCGCATCGATGAGCTTGTTCGCAGTGCGCAGGGTCTGGCGGAACGAGATCTTCACGGCGATGCCCGCGCCGAGGATCATCGCCCCCGTGGCGACCCAGCCCTGGTAGCTGAACTGCGCGGTGGCGACCATCGAGTTGCCGACCGTGCAGCCGCCGGCGATCGTCGCGCCGATGCCCATGAGCGCGCCGCCGACGATCGAGCGGACGATGGTGGCGGCGTCGGGCACCCGCACGCGGAACTCGCCCGAGGCGACCGCCGAGATCGTGGCGCCCAGGAGGATGCCCGCGACGAGGAAGACGCCCCAGTCGATGAGCCCCGTGTCGCCCGTGACGAGGTAGCCGGCGATGTTGCGCGAGGGGCCGGTGATGCCGAGGCCGGAGTTGCGTCCGGTCGCCGCCGAGAGCGGCCACGCGATGGTGGCGATCACGCCGATGAGGGCCGCCACGAGGAACGGGTTCAGGCGCTTCTCGAAGAGGATGTGCGCCAGTCCCGTCTTGCGGGGCGGCAGCGTGGCGACGGGGGTCTTCACCTTGCGCGCATGGTGCACGGCCAGGGCGCCCGCGATCGCGGCGAGGACGACGACGAGAACCCACGGCGAGACACCGAGCGTGTCGTGGATCGTGCCGTCGGCGATCTGGAAGCTCTTCAGCCACTCCGTCACGCCCGCGAGCGGGCCGGTTCCGGCGATCGCGGCGAACAGGCCGTAGAAGACGAGCGCGAACCAGCTGCCGACGAGACCCTCGCCGGCGCGGTAGTACGTGCCGGTGGCGCAGCCACCCGCGAGGATGATCGCGAAGCCGAAGATCAGACCGCCCACGATCGACGCGAGCCAGGGGAAGGTCTGCGCCGGCAGCGAGACGATGCCCAGGCCCTGCAGGGCGAACAGCCCGGCGGCGTGCACGGCGATGAGCAGGAGCAGCGCCGAGAGCATGCGGGTGTTCCGCGAGAGCCAGATGTCGCGGTAGGCGGCGGTGACGCAGAAGCGCCCTCGCTGGAACAGATAGCCCAGGAGCGCTCCGACGGCGAGACCGGTGACGATCATGCGGTGTCCTTTCGCGGCAGGCGCCGCGGGGGAGTGCGGCGCAGAGGCCACGCTAGGGACCGATCCCTTCGGAGAGAGGGATGTTTCGGAACATTTCGCGCGCGACGGCTGGATACGCTGTCTCCGTGGTGTCGCATGCCGATCTGGTCGCGTTGCGTCGGGTGCGCGATCGCATCGACCGGGAGTACGCCCAGCCGCTCAACGTGGACGAGCTGGCGCGCGGCGCCCACATGTCGTCGGGGCATCTGAGCAGGCTGTTCCGCGAGGCGTATGGCGAGTCGCCCTACAGCTACGTCATGACGCGGCGCGTGGAGCGCGCCATGGCGCTGCTGCGCGAGAGCGATCTGTCCATCACCGAGATCTGCTTCGCGGTGGGCGCGCAGTCGCTCGGCACCTTCAGCACGCGCTTCAAGGAGCTCGTCGGCGTCTCGGCGCGGGAGTACCGCGCCCAGGCGTTCGGGCACTTCGACGGCGTCGCGCCGTGCATGGTGAAGCGGATCGCGCGACCGGTCAGGAATCGAGAAGCGCCGGGGGAGTCCGGGTCATAGCGTGGGCGGCATGAACCTCACCATCCATCAGACCATGCTCCCGCAGAACGACTACGAGGCCTCGCTCGCCTTCTACCGCGACGTGCTCGGCTTCGAGGTGCGCGGCGACGTCGGCTACAACGGCATGCACTGGGTCACGGTGGGCCCCGCCGGCCAGCCCGACGTGTCGATCGTGCTGTACCCACTCGGCGCCGACCCGGGCGTGACCGACGCCGAGCGCGAGATGATCGAGGCGATGATGGCCAAGGGCACGTACGCGAGCCTGAACCTGGCCTCGCCGGAGCTCGACGCGGTGTTCGAGCGGCTCGCCGCATCGGACGCGGAGATCGTGCAGGAGCCCACCGACCAGCCGTACGGCATCCGCGACGGTGCCGTCCGCGACCCCGCGGGCAACCTGCTGCGCATCCAGCAGACGGCCTGAGCATCGGATGTCGACGGCCCCCGCTAGCGTGGGCTCCATGAGCCCGCACCCCGCCGACGCGCACGACGTGATCCGCGTGCGCGGCGCCCGCGAGAACAACCTCAAGGGCGTCGACCTCGACCTCCCCAAGCGCCGCCTCACCGTGTTCACGGGCGTGTCGGGCTCGGGGAAGAGCTCGATCGCGTTCGAGACGATCGCGGCCGAGTCGCAGCGCATGATCAACGAGACGTACAGCGCGTTCGTGCAGGGCTTCATGCCGCAGCTGGCGCGCCCGGAGGTCGACTCGCTCGACGGCCTGACCACCGCGATCGTCGTCGACCAGGAGCGCCTCGGTGCCAACATCCGCTCGACCGTCGGCACGGCGAGCGACGCCAACGCGCTGCTGCGCATTCTCTTCAGCCGGCTGGGCGATCCGCAGATCGGCCCGCCCAACGCCTACTCGTTCAACACGCCGTCGGTGAAGGCGACCGGGTCGATCCTTGTCGAGCGCACCGGCGGCGCGGCGCGCGAGCGCGCCGACTTCACGATGCTCGGCGGCATGTGTCCGGGCTGCGAGGGGACGGGGCGCGTGTCCGAGCTCGATCTCACGAAGATCTACGACCCGTCGCTGTCGCTCGAGGAGGGCGCGATCCTCGTGCCCGGCTACAAGCCGGGCGGATGGATGGTGCGTCAGTACAGCGAGGCCGGGTTCTTCCCGGGCGATCGGCCGGTGGGGGAGTTCACGGCGGAGCAGCTGCACGATTTCCTCCACAAGGACGAGACGAAGGTCCAGATCAACGGGATCAACCTCACCTACCTCGGCCTCGTGCCGCGGATCCGGCAGTCGGTGCTGTTGAAGGACCGCGAGGCGATGCAACCGCACATCCGCGCGTGGGTCGACGAGGCCGTGGCCTTCGGGCCGTGCCCGGAGTGCGAGGGAACGCGCCTGGCCGCCCCGGCGCGGTCGTCGAAGATCGCCGGCCTCTCGATCGCGGATGCCTGCGCCATGCAGGTGTCCGACCTCCTCGCGTGGGTGCGCGGGCTCGACGAGCCGGGCGCCGCGCCGCTGCTGGGCGCACTGGGCGACCTGCTGCAGTCGTTCGTCGACATCGGCCTCGGCTACCTGTCGCTCGACCGGGCGTCGGGCACGCTGAGCGGGGGAGAGGCGCAGCGGCTGAAGATGATCAAGCACCTCGGCTCGCCGCTGACCGACGTCACGTACGTCTTCGACGAGCCGACGGCGGGTCTGCACCCGCACGACATCCAGCGGATGAACGCGCTGCTGCGGCAGCTGCGCGACAAGGGCAACACCGTGCTCGTGGTCGAGCACAAGCCCGAGACGATCGAGATCGCCGATCACGTCGTCGACGTCGGCCCCGGCGCCGGCCGCGCGGGTGGCGAGATCTGCTTCACCGGCACCGTCGACGAGTTGCGCCGCAGCGGCACGGTCACCGGGCGCCACCTCGACGATCGCGCGATGCTCAAGCCGGCCGTTCGCACGCCCACGGGCGCCCTCGAGATCCGCGGGGCGACGGCGAACAACCTGCAGAACGTCTCGGTCGACGTGCCCCTCGGCGTCCTCGTGGCGCTCACCGGCGTGGCCGGCAGCGGCAAGAGCTCCCTCGTGAACGAGCAGCTGGCCGGGCGCCCGGGCGTGGTGTTCGTGGATCAGAGCGCGATCAAGGGATCGAGCCGCAGCAACCCGGCCACGTACACGGGGCTGCTCGAGCCGATCCGCAAGGCGTTCGCCAAGGCCAACGGCGTCAAGCCGGCGCTGTTCAGCTCTAACAGCGAGGGCGCCTGCCCGACGTGCAAGGGCAACGGCTCCATCACGACCGAGTTCGGCTTCATGCAGGGCGTCACCACGCCGTGCGAGGACTGCGGCGGCCGTCGCTTTCTGGCATCGGTGCTCGAGTACACCCTGGGTGGCAAGAACATCGCGGATGTGCTGGATCTGCCCGTCTCCGAGGCGCTCGCGTTCTTCTCGACGGGTGAGGCCAGGATTCCCGCGGCCGCGAAGATCCTGCAGCGGCTCGACGACGTGGGGCTGAGTTATGTCAGCTTGGGTCAGGCGCTCTCGACGCTGTCGGGCGGGGAGCGGCAGCGGCTCAAGCTCGCCGTGCAGATGGGCGACGGTGCCGACGTGTACGTGCTCGACGAGCCGACGACCGGACTGCACCTGGCCGACGTCTCGAAGATGCTCGACATGCTCGACCGTCTCGTCGACTCCGGCACGTCGGTGATCGTCATCGAGCATCACCAGGCCGTCATGGCGCACGCCGACTGGATCATCGACATGGGTCCCGGCGCCGGGCACGACGGCGGACGCGTGGTGTTCGAGGGAACGCCCGCAGAGCTCGTCGCCGCGCGCTCGACGCTCACGGGCCAGCACCTGGCGGACTACGTCGCGTCCTGAGCGCTCCATGCGGCTGTGGTGGTCGCGTGGATTGGGTGGGTCTCGGGCGCGTGGGTCTCGGGCGGGTAGGCCGTTGCGCCTCGGCCGGGTGGACCGGGTGCACAACGTCGGACGATGCGCGCACCATGGCGGCGATCAGCGCTGCGCAGGACGTTTCACTGCGGATTGGTCCGCCCGTGCGCGAATCTCCTTGCGTCCTGCGCCGCGCGTCCGCCCGAGCGCGCACGACGGTACGAGCTCCGGAACGGGCCCTATCCTCTCGGCCTGCCCAACGTGCTCGAGCCGATAATGCACATTATGTCAGCACATGGGAAACGCGGCCATGAAGGCGGCGATCTCCCCGCGGACCACGGCGCCCTGGAGCCGCCGCTCCACCGTGGAGAACGCGCCCTGCAGCGAGTGGTCCGTCATGGAGCCGTTCCTCTGCCGCCTACGCGCCGATCTGCGCGAGGATCGCGAGTCGGTCGGTGCCCGTGAACTCCGCGATGCGGCCTGTGGCGATCCGATACATTGCGAACTCGGCGACGTTCACGTGCCGGCGGGTGGGTGCGACGCCCTGGAATGCCGCCTGGTGGGTGCCGCTCCCCCGCAGATGCACGGCGAGCCGGTCGTCCTCGACCACGAGCTGGATCCGCTTCCACCGCCAGTCGGGGAACGCGTGGAAGAGCTCGGCGAGATCGGCGATCCACGCGTCCGCTCCCCCGGGCAGGTGCGCACGCCGCACGGCGGGATCGAGGAACTCCCGGATGCGATCCAGATCGTGCCGGTTCAGCGCGTCGAGGTAGTCCTCGAACCACTCACGCACCTGCCACGGCTCCACTCGCCCATTATCGCGACCTGCCGCCGGCGCAGCGTGCGCTCGCTCACGACTCCCCGAGCGCTCAGAACACGGGCATGTCCGCCGAGAGCCAATGCTCCGGCCGCATATCGATCGCCACCTGCGGGCCGAACGACGCGGACGCCTCGAGATACGCGGACGCGGCCTCCTCCGGCAGGTAGCGGCGCACGAGCTCGGCCTCCATCTCGCGGGACGCCGTGGCGAACGCGACGACGGGCCCCTCTACGCTGACGTACCGCGGGTTCGGCTCGGCGCGCTGCGCGAGCAGGCTGAATCTGCCGGCCTGCTCGATCAGCTGCGCCTTGCGCGAGTCTCGCGGGGTGATGATCCGGATGTCGCCGCCGGGCTCGTACAGGTACCAGACGGGCACGACAACGGGTGCACGGTCGCCCGCGGCCACGGCCACGGCGCCGATGTGGGGCTCCGCCAAGAACGCCTGGCGCTCGTTCAGGGGAAGTGCCATGCTCCGAGCATGCCGACGGCCACCGACATCCGCGGTGGGCCAGAGCAACCCGTGCCGTCAGATCCGACCGCGGACCGGCGTGCGGTCCACCGGGTCGCCCTCGTTCGGCATGACCATCTCGGCGCGCACGCCGAGCAGGCGCACCTCGCGGTCCTCCAGGGCGTCGCTCAGTGCGAGCACCGCGGCGACCACGTCCTCGCGTCGCGTCGTCGGCTCGGGAAGCTTCCGGCCGAACGTGCGGGTCTCGAACGGCGCGTACCGGACCTTGACGTGCACCCGCACGACGGGCCGCCCCTCGGCGGCGCAGTCCGCGGCGGCCTGCTCGGCGAGCACCCGGACGGCCGCGCGGACCTCGTCGCGCGTGGCGAGATTGCGCTGATACGTCGTCTCGCGGCCACAGCCGCGGGCGATCCAGGGCGAGTCGTCGACCACCGCGGGCCCGACCCCCTGCCCCAGCTCGTGATACCAAACGCCCATCTTCGGCCCGAACTCCCGCACGAGCTCCCCCGGGTCGGCGTGCGCGAGCTCGGTCACGGTGTGGATGCCGAGCGCCGCGAGCCGCTTCTCCACGCGCGAGCCGACGCCCCACAGCGCCCGCGTGGGCCGGTCCCCCATCACCTCGAACCAGTTCGCCTCGGTCAGGCGGAACACGCCGCGCGGCTTGCCGAACTCGGTGGCGATCTTGGCGCGCACCTTGTTGTCGCCGATCCCGACCGTGCAGTGCAGGGCGGTCGCGTCCCACACCCGGCGCTGGGCGTCGCGGGCGATCGCCTCCGGGTCGTCGGCGCGGATGCCGAGGAAGCACTCGTCCCAGCCGAGCACCTCCACGACGGCGCCGGGCACCTCCCGCAGCGCGGTCATCACCTCGTGCGACGCGGCGTCGTAGGCGTCGCGGTCGACGGGGAGGAACACCGCGTCCGGCGGCGCCTTCCGCGCGGCGATCTTCATCGGCATCCCGGAGCCGATCCCGAACGCGCGTGCCTCGTACGAGGCGGTGGAGACGACCGCGCGCTCGGTCGGATCGCCCCGACCGCCGACGATGACGGGCAGGCCGGCCAGCTCGGGACGGCGGCGCACCTCGACGGCGGCGATGAACTGGTCCATGTCGACGTGCAGGACCCACGCTGCGGCGGCCATGCCACGAGTGTGGCCTCTCCCCCGCTCGGGATCCAGGGGTCCCGTGGGCGCGACGGGGGCATCGCGCCCACGGGGATCGGTCAGGACGCGGGCAGGACGAGCTCCTGGCCCACGACGATGACGTCGGGGTCGTCGATCGTGTCCTGGTTGACGGCGAGGATGCCGAGCCAGCCGCTGTCGAGCTGGTGCTCCTCGGCGATGTCGAACAGCGTGTCGCCCGACTCGACCGTGTAGGTCTCGTCCGACGGCTCCACGTCCGGCAGCGTGTAGGTGGGCTCGGGGGCCGACTGCTCGGCCGGAGCCGCCGGGGCGGCCTCCGCGGGAGCGGCCTGTGCCGGTGCGGGCGCCGGCGCGGCCTGGCTCGGCTCGGCGGCACCGGAGGCGCCGATCTGCGCCGAGCACGACGGCCACGCGCCCCAGCCCTGGGTCGCGAGCACGTTCTCCGCGACGCGGATCTGCTCCTCGCGCGACGCGTCGGCCGGGTTGCCGACGCCGCCGTTGGCCTGCCACGTCGACATCGAGAACTGCAGGCCGCCGTAGTAGCCGTTGCCGGTGTTGATCGCCCAGTTGCCACCGGACTCGCACTGGGCGAGGGCGTCCCGCGTCGCATCGTCGGCCGCGTTGGCCGCGGTCGGCATGAACACGGCGCCGGCGACCGCGGCGCCCGCGACGGCCAGTCCCCCGGTCACGAGGCGAGCGGCGCGCGATGCGGACGAGCGATTCGGGTTCTTCTTCGGGTACACACATACCTCCACGGCCCCGTCTGCCGCATGCGCGGCTCCGCCCGACCGGAACGACTCGAGGTCATGGGGCGAGGGCTCTGGGGGCGGACGCGACGGCGGCCCTCGCACAGGGGTCCGCCTACGATACGCATGATCACGATTCGATAACGAGCCCGTCCAGCGACTTGCCAGGAACTCGGCACCGCGCGCTCGGCGCCGTCGGCGCACGCGTGCGATGCCGGCGCCGGCCCCGTAGCGTGGCCTGCATGACCGCGCAGAGCGAGAACCCGTACGCACCGGCACACGCGATCCTCCTCCTCGACACCGAGCACTCCGGGATCGTTCCGTTCATCAACGAGCTCACCGGCGAGGCGACGCTGCCGGAGGACGTCCCTCTCCCCCGGATGAAGATGGGCGTCAACGGCGTCGACCTCGATCTGTCGGTCGTCGCCGCGCCGCTGCAGAGCGACCTGCTGGGCTTCGCGCTGGCGACGAGCCCGCTCCGGGGCACGCTGGAGCCCGCGGTCGCCCGCCATCGCGCCCACCTGCGCATCCTCGCCGCTCCCGCCGAGCCGTTCGCCGTGCAGCGGGCGCTCATGGCGGCGACCGCGCGACTGGCCTCCCGCGACGACGTGACCGCGGTGCTGCTGCCGCACCAGGAGGCGCTCACGACCGACGTGATGTACGTGGGCGAGGCGATGCAGCGGCCGGCCCTGACGTGGTTCCGCACCAACGCGGCGGGCCAGGGCGACGGCACGTCGATCGCGTTCACACGCGGGATGTGGGCGCTCGGCGGCACCGACGTGGTGCTGCAGGGGGTCCCGTGGACCCCGGCCGAGGCGTTCTCGGCCCTGCGCGCGGCCGTCGCGACCGCGCTCGAGGCCGAGCGCCCGCCGCGCGAGGGCGACACCCTGGAGGTCTCAGGCGTTCCCCACACGCTCGAGACGGGCGTCGACCCGATCGACGGGCGCCCGGTGCTCCGCCTCGTCGCCGCGGGCTGAGGCGTCGCTCAGCGCCCCAACGGCGTCCAGCCGAGCGGCACCGGCCCGTCCCAGAGCGCACGCTCCTCATCGGCGCGCGCCGACCAGCCCTGGGCCGACGCGACCGCGTCGAAGCCGCCCCGGGCGACCCGGAACCCGACGTCGTCGTGATGCGAGCGCGGGGGTCCGCCGCGCCGGGTCGAGGCGCGCACGCTCCACTCCGCGTCGGCGTATCCCCCGCCGCGGAAGACGCGATAGTCGGCGTACCGGGCGGGATCGAGCAGGTCCCAGCACCACTCCCACACGTTGCCGAGCATGTCGAACGTGCCGTTGAGGTTCGGCAGCTTCCCGCCCACGTTCTGCGGATGCGACACGCCGTCGAGCTCGGTCCACGCGACCTCCGGCAGCGGCCCGTAGTGGGGACCCGCGGATCCCGCGCGGCACGCGAGCTCCCACTCGGCCTCCGTCGGCAGCCGGTAGCCGTCGGAGTCGACGTGCCACGTGACGTCCTCGCCGTCGAACGTGTAGGCGGGGTCGAGTCCATCCCACTCGCTCGCGGCGTTGCAGAAGGCGACCGCCCGCTGCCACGACACCTCGACCGCGGGGCGGCGCGGATGCTCCGCGGCGATGCCGAGCATCTCGCCCAGCTGCTCCTCCGTGACGGCGTAGACGCCGATCTCGAACGGCTCGAGCGTCACCGTCCGATGGGCCTTGCGCCGGGCGTCGTGCAGCGTGACCGTGCCGGCCGCGATCGCGGCGAGTTCGATCTCCACCCCGAAACCCTAGCCCGGCGCGGCGCCGCTCACGCGGGAGCGCTCAGGACACGGCCTTGCGGATGAGCGCCGCGAGGAGATCCTCGTCGGCCGCCGTGAGCTCCGTGACGGCGAAGCTGACCGGCCACATCGTGCCCTCGTCGATGGCCGCGGCCTCGTCGAAGCCGATCGTCGCGTAGCGCGCCTTGAACTTCGCCGCCGCCTGGAAGAACACCACGACCTTGCCCTTGGCGTTCTTCCACGCCGGCATGCCGTACCAGGTGCTGGCGGCCAGCTCGGGAGCGTGCTCCGTGACGAGCGCCCGTACGCGCTCGGCGATGGCGCGATCGCCCTCCGGCATGTCCGCGATCGCCTGGGCGAGCGCCTCGGCGTCGTTCTTCTTGGGGCGGCGCCGCTCCTTCGCGGTCTCCTTGATCGCCTCGCGCTCCTCGGCGGTCAGTCCCTCGCTCGTTGCCATCGTCGGCTCCTCTCGTATCGGATGAGGATCACGCTACGCAGGGCGCGGGCCGCCCGCTTCTCGATTCCTGATGGTCTCGCGCCCGCACGCTCCGGACGCCCTAGCGTGATTCCCATGACCGATTCTCCTTCCGCCGTCCACGAGATGCGTCTCGTCGTCGCGGTCGACGATCTCGATGCGGCACTCCGGTTCTTCCGCGACACCCTCGGCCTCCCCGAGCGGGCGGCATACTCCGGCGAGGGCGACGCGCGCGTGGCGATCCTCGAGGCGGGCGCGGCGACGCTCGAGCTCGCGAACCGCGCCCAGGTGCGCATGATCGACGGCGTCGAGACCGAGGGCGGCCGCAGCGATCCGCTGCGGGTGGCCTTCGAGGTCGACGACGCCGCCGCCACGACCGAGCGGCTCGTCGAGGCCGGCGCCGGGTTGGAGGCGCGGCCGCGCGAGACGCCGTGGCGCTCGCTGAACGCCCGGCTCCGCGCCCCCGGCGACCTGCAGATCACCCTCTTCCAGGAGCTCGAGTCGCTCGCCACGCGCCGCACGCGAGCGGGCTTCGGCACCGCGGGCGACGCGGCGGAGCCCGACCCCGTCCCGCAGGTGCTGACGAGGGAGCGCGAACTGCAGGACCCGGCCGTGCGACGCGACCCCGAGCGGCTCGGCGCGCTCCTCGCGCCCGACGCGACGGAGATCGGCGCGTCAGGCCGCACCTGGCACCGCGACGAGCTCGTCGACCTCGTCGCGGAGGAGGCCGACGATGCCGAGCCCATCGAGGTGCACGACCTGGAGGGCCGCGCGCTCACGGCCGACGTGGTCCTCGTGACGTGGACCTCGGTGCGGGGCCCGCACCGCGCGCGGCGCTCGTCGCTGTGGCGGCGCGACGGCGACCGGTGGCGTCTGGCGCACCACCAGGCCACGCCCGTCCCGCACGAGGTCTGAGCACCGCGGCGCCGCTCGACCGAGCGGTGGCCGCTCTGCGAGACTGATCCGATGGCGACCACCGCTGGCACCGACCCCGCTTTCGACCCCGCACGCGACGCGCGCGTGGCGCGCCGGATCGCCGAGCCGATCGACGAGCTGCAGGCCGTCGAGCGGCACCCGGAATACCGCGTCGACGTGGAGCGGATCCGGTTCTCCCCGTACTACTCGCGCCTGTCGGCCGTCACGCAGGTGATCTCGCAGACCGGTGCCGGGCTCGCGGTGCACAACCGGCTCACCCACTCGATCAAGGTCGCCGCCGTCGCGCGGGCGATCGCCACGCACCTGAGCAGCCGGGACGGCGAGGACGGCCGGCTCGTCGCCGAGCTGGGCGGCTGCCACCCCGTCGTCGTCCAGGCCGCGGCCGCCGCGCACGATCTCGGGCACCCGCCGTTCGGTCACCTGGGCGAGCAGACGCTCGACCGGCTCGCGCGCGAGCGATTCGGCCTGGCCGAGGGGTTCGAGGGCAACGCGCAGACCTACCGCATCATCACCCGCCTCGACGAGCACGACGAGCCGGGCGTCGGCCTGAACCTCACCGCCGCCGTGCGGGCGGCCGTGCTGAAGTACCCCTGGCTGCGCGGCCAGGGCGGCGCGCGGCGCGGCGGCGGGGGCAAGTTCTCGTACTACGCGCTCGACATCGCCGACCAGCGGGCCGCGCTGTCGGCCTACCCGCGGATCGAGCCTGGTCAGCAGACGCTCGAGTGCTCGGTGATGGACATCGCCGACGACATCGCCTACTCCCTGCACGACCTCGACGACTTCTACCGCGCCGGCCTGCTCGACCAGGCGATCATCTCGGCGGAGTTCCGCACCTGGCGGTCGGAGCTGCATCACCTGCGCGACCTCGACCTCCCCGAGCTCATGGCGGGCGAGCGCGCACCCGGGCGGTCGCTCGAGCTGCTGTGGCGCCGCCTGGCGCAGAAGGATCCGTGGATCGCCGACACCGACGCGTTCGACGAGGCGGTCGCGAAGGTCTCCGCCGAGGTCGTCGACGGCCTGCTGCTGCAGCCGTTCGACGGCTCGCTCGCCGCCGAGCGCGGCCTGGCGCGCTTCACGAGCGGCTGGATCGCGCACCTGCAGTCCCGCGTGCGGCTGCACCGCTCCCCCGACGTCCGCTCGGGGCACGTGAGCCTCGATCGCACCGCCTGGCACGAGGTGGCGGTGCTGAAGTTCCTGCACCAGCGCTTCATCCTGCATCGGCCCGACCTCGCGGTGTACCAGCGGGGGCGCGCGGCGGTGCTGGAGCGGCTCGTCGACGGCTTCGCGGCGTGGCTGGACGATCCCTACGACGCGCGTCGTGGGCCGCGCCGGCTCGTCGACATCGTGGACCTCGCGACCGACGACTACATGCGGCTGCGCGTGGAGGAGCCCGAGCTGCTCGACACCGACGACGCCACGCGGCTGCGTCGCCTGGCAGTGGGCCGCGGGATCATCGACTACGTCGCCTCGCTCACCGACGCCCAGGCGAGCTCGCTCGACGCCCTCCTCGCCGGCCAGACCGAGCGGCTCTGGGAGGCCGGCCAGGGGCTCTGAGCCGCCCTCAGGGACGCGAGGGCCGCGTGAGGACCTCGGGCCCCTCGGGTGTGATGGCGACGGTGTGCTCACTGTGCGCGGACCGGCTCCCGGTGGCGCTGCGCAGAGTCCAGCCGTCCGCATCGACGACGAGCTCGTCGGTGCCGATCATCGCCCACGGCTCGAGGGCGAGCATCAGCCCGGGCCGCAGCCGGTAGCCGCGGCCGGGGCGACCGTCGTTGGCCACGTGCGGATCACCGTGCATGGTCGTGCCGATCCCGTGTCCGCCGAAGTCCGTGTTGATCGGGTAGCCGGCGTTGCGCAGCACCGTGCCGATCGCGTGCGAGATATCGCCCGTGCGGGCGCCGAGACGCGCCGCCGCGACGGCGGCGTCCAGGGCGCGTTCGGTGGCGTCGATGAGCGCGCGATCCTCGGGACGCCGAGCGGTGCCAACGATGAAGCTGATCGCGGCGTCCGCGGCGATCCCATCGAGCGACACAGCCAGATCAAGCGTGAGCAGGTCGCCGTCGGCGAGTACCTGGTCGCGCGGCATACCGTGCAGCACCGCGTCGTTCACGGCCGTGCAGATGTAGTGCCCGAAGGGGCCCCGCCCGAAAGACGGCGCATAGTCCACGTAGCAGGATTCCGCTCCTGCCGCGCGGATCAACTCCTGCGCCCACCCGTCGATCTCCAGCAGGCTCACGCCGACCGCGGCACGCTCCCGCAGCTCCTGGAGAATGTCGCCGACAAGAGCGCCACTCCTCCGCGCCCGCCGGAGCTGGTCGGCGTTCAGGATCTCGATCATGCGGGACTCGTCTCGGTCATCCAATAACAATACCGGTCAAACAATACCGGTAGGCTGAGCGCATGATGGTTCGCCTGCCCCTCACCCCCGAGGAGATCGCGCGAGGCGAGCGCCTCGGCGCGATCCTGCGCCGTGCCCGCGGGGCGCGGACGATCCTGGACGTCGCCGCCGCCGCGGAGGTGTCCCCCGAGACGCTCCGCAAGATCGAGTCCGGCCGCGTCGCGACACCGTCGTTCCCCACGATCGCGGCCATCGCGGACGCCCTCGGGCTGTCGCTCGACGAGATCTGGATCGAGATCAGCGCCGCCGCGTCGCGCGCTCGCGCCTCGTAGCGGCCGTCAGCGCCAGCCGAGGGCGGGCGCGACGTGCGTGAGGATCGCCTCGATCACGTGGGTGTTGTACTCCACGCCGAGCTGATTCGGCACGGTGAGCAGCAGCGAATCGGCCTCGGCGATCGCCTCGTCCTGACGCAGCTGGGCGATCAGCTCGTCGGGTTCGGCCGCGTACGACCTGCCGAACACCGCGCGCGTGGACTCGTCGATGTAGCCGAAGCTGTCGCTGCGCTCCCCCGAGCCGAGGAAGTAGCGGCGGTCCATGTCGTTGGTGAGCGCGAAGATCGATCGCGACACCGACACGCGCGGCTCGAAGCCCCAGTCGTGCTTGGCCCACTCCTCGCGGAACTTGCGGATCTGCGTGGCCTGCTGCACGTGCAGCGGCTCGCCGGACTCGTCCCACTTGAGCGTGGAGGTCATCATGTTCATGCCGTGCTCCGCCGCCCACACGGCCGTGGCGTCCGAGCCGGCGCCCCACCAGATGCGCTGGCGCAGGCCCTCGGAGTGCGGCTCGAGGCGCAGCAGCCCCGGCGGGTTCGGGAACATCGGTCCCGGGTTCGGCTGCGCGAAGCCCTGCCCCTCGAGCAGCTGCAGCACGAGCAGCGTCTTCTGGCGGGCGGCCTCGGCGCCGTCCGGATCGTCGTCGGCGGCCTGGTAGCCGAAGTACTTCCAGCCGTCGATCACCTGCTCGGGTGAGCCGCGCGAGACGCCGAGCTGCAGCCGGCCGTCGGAGATGAGATCGGCGGCGCCGGCGTCCTCGACGAAGTACATCGGGTTCTCGTAGCGCATGTCGATCACGCCGGTGCCGATCTCGATGCGCTTCGTGCGCGCGCCGACCGCGGCGAGCAGCGGGAACGGCGAGGCCAGCTGGCGCGCGAAGTGGTGGACGCGGAAGTACGCGCCGTCCGCCCCGACCTCCTCGGCCGCCTGCGCGAGGTCGATCGACTGATGCAGCACGTCCGAGGCGCTGCGGGTGCCGGACTCCGGGTGCGGCGTCCAGTGCCCGAAGGAGAGGAAGCCGATGCTCTTGCGGGTGCTCACGGTTTCATTCAACGTCATGGATCTCCCCGCATTCCCGGACGGCGGTCAGCCCTGGTTGCGCAGCGCCTCGCCGAGCTCGGAGCGCGAGGTCACGTCGAGCTTCTGGAACGCGCGGTGCAGGTGGTTCTCGACCGTGCGGACGCTGAGCATGAGCGTCGAGGCCGCCTCCTGGTTCGACATCCCCTGCGCGGCGAGCTCGGCGACCTCGCGCTCGCGCGCGGTGAGCGCGGAGCGTGGCGGCACCGGGTCGACGACGCGCGGGTACTCGCCGCCGAGCTTGCCCGCGAGGCGCCGGGCCTGCCGCAGCACCTCCGCGGCGCGATCGGGGTCGGTGCCGGCGAGGGTGTGGGCACCGGCGGCCAGCAACGCGAGGCCGTAGCCGCTGAGGCCCGCCTTGAGCAGCTCCTCGCCCGTGGCCGCCTGCAGGGAGCCGTCGGTCGAGACGAGCGCGAGCACGTAGCGGCCGATGAGCGTGAGCAGCCGGCTGTCGGCCCCCTCCGCCGCGGTCGCGACCGCGTCGGCGCGCGCCGCGTCGGGGTGGATCTCGATCGCGCGCATGCCGGCAACCACGGCGGCCGCGATGTAGCGCTTCTCGAGCAGCTGCTCGAAGTGGCTCCACAGCTCGTCGGCGACACGCGGCGCCGGCTCGCCCTCCATCAGGCGCGCGTGCGCCGTCGCCTGCGCCGCCACCATGACCGGGTACGGTCCGATCGGCAGCCCCGTGGCCTGCGCCTGCTCGGCCAGCGAGCGGGCGGCCGCGGTGCGCCCGGCCCGCGCGGCCGTCCGCGCGGCGAGCACGAGCGTGCCGATCTCGTACGGCGTGTCGGTCAGCGCGGTCACGCCCGCCGACAGCAGCGGCCCCAGGTGCTCGCGCAGGGCGTGGTCGTCGCCGCGGAACAGGTGCACGAGCGCGAGCGCGTAGCCGTGGGGCACGAGGAGCCCGGGGTCGAAGTTCGACAGTCCCTCCTGGTACGCCCGCGACGCGTGCGCCTCGGCGGCATCGAGGTCGCCGGCGAGCACGAGCGCGAGGCCCCGGCCCACGCGCGCGCTGGGGGCGAGGATGCCCTCGCGGCCGACCGCGTCGAGATCGGACAGTGCCTCGCGGGGGCGGCCCAGCGCCAGCAGCGTCTCCCCGCGGGTCAGCCGGTGCGCGTCGGCGAGGAACGGATCGTCCGGGAGCGGATCGCTCGTGTCGTCGGGCACGCGATCCAGGAACAGCCGGACGTGACGACCCACCGCGGCGAGCAGGCCGTCCCACGGCGCGAGGTCGTCGCGATCCAGTTGCGCCAGCGCGTCGTCGAGGTCGTGCGCGCCGAACGCGGCGACGAAGGCGCGCCACGCGGCCAACGTCGCCCGGTCACGCACGTCGCCCGGCGTGGCCGGGTCGAGGATCCGATCGAGCTCGGCGAGGTCGGCGCCGCGGTACGACAGCGCCCGCGCGTAGGCGACGGCGGTGCGCGCGTCGCGGTGCTGCTCCCACTCGGCGCGGCGCACGAGCACCTGCGACGACTGCCGCTCCGCCATCACGCGGTTCAGCACGGCGTCCGCCAGCCGCCGGCTCTCGTCGTCGCCGGAGACCGGGCCGAGATCGGCGATCCCGATGCCGCGTTGATCCGCGGAGATCGTCCAGGGCGAGCCGTCCTGCTGCTGCCCGAGCGCCTCGGCGATCTCGCCGACCAGGCGCAGGCGACGCGCGCCGATGCGCTCGCGGCGCACGAAGTCCGCCACGAGCGGCGGGTACACGCCCACCGAGACCGTGCCGGCGGCCGAGACGAAGGTGAGCAGCCCGCGCTCGTCCAGCTCCTCCAGCGCGTCCCAGGCGACGAGGCGGTGCGCCACCGAGATGTCGACGGCGCCCACGAGCGAGAGCTTGATGAGCCCGTCGAGCGCCTCCGGGCTCAGCCCCTGCAGGAACGGCTCGACCGTGCGGGCCAGCTGCGGGGTCCACAGGTCCGGTCCCGCCGTCCACACTCCCCCGCGCTGCCGCAGCAGCCCGTGGCGTCGCGCGTTGTCGGCGATCGCCTGCACGAGGCCCGGCAGGCCGCCCGCGCGTCCGTGGATGAGCGCGACGGTGGCGCGATCGACGGGGCCGCGGCACACGATCTCGATCAGCTGGGCGGACTCGTCGTAGACGAGCGCCGAGAGGTTCAGGCGCACGCCGGGGCGCACGAGGGCCGGGAGCGAGAGGTCGGGGGCGCGCCGCGTGGTCGACGCCGAGGAGACCAGCGGCGTGTGCGTGCGCGTGATGGCGCTCGAGATGGCGCCGATCGAGGCGGCATCGAGGTCGTCCGAGTCGTCGACGATGACGACGGTGCGGCGCGGCTCGATCGACTTCAGCAGCGCGTCGACGGCGGCCGCGACGGCGCTGCGGGTCTGCGGCGAGTTGGCGGGCACGAGGCCGGCGATCGCGAGCGCCTCGAGCGGGCGGTCGCGCAGGGCCGGATTGCCGTGCAGCTCGAGGGTCTTCCACCCGGCGGCGTTCAGCTGGGCGGCGATCCGCCCGAGGAGCGTGGTGCGCCCCGCGCCCGGGACGCCCCGCAGGCTCACGCTCGTGCCGTCGCGCAGATAGCCGAGGGCCAGGTCCACGAGGTCGTCGTGCACGGTGGTGTTGAGGCTCACGCGGAGAGCCTACGTCAGCGGTACTCAGCCGCCTAGAGCCGGCACACTTAGGGCGGCGTGCCGTCCCGCGGGCGATCAGGCGGAGGGTGCGATGGTGACCCAGTCCGCGAACTTCGCCGCGCGCCCGTCCCCCGACGAGGTCCGGGTGATCCGCCGCTTCAGCCACGGCAGCACGTGGGCGCGATAGTAGGCGCCGCGGGGCAGGTGCGGGGCGGGCGCCGCGGGCAGGTCCCACCACGACGCGTCGACCGGCACGCCCAGCGCCTCCAGCACGCGCGCGGCGACGCGGTGATGGCCGCGGGCGTTCATGTGCAGGCGATCGGGCGACCAGAACGGCGGAGTCGCGAGCACGCGATCGGGCCAGTTCAGCGCCCGGACGACGTCGGGGCGATCCTCGATGCGGGCCAGCACGGCGGCCGACAGCGCGTCGCCGCGGCGCTGGATGAGCGAGGCCATCGGCAGCCCGGCCGAGGGGTTCGCGCCGGAGAGCAGGGTGAGGGTCACGCCCTCCTCGTCGCAGCGCTGCAGCACGCGGCTGAACGCGTCGGCGATGCGCTCCATGTCGGCCCTGGGGCGGAGCATGTCGTTGCCGCCGCCGTTGAACGACAGGTGCGTGGGCCGCAGCGCCAGCGCCGCCTCGAGCTGGCTCTCGACGACCGGCCAGGCGAGCTTGCCGCGGATGGCGAGGTTGGCGTACTCGATGGCCTGCCCGGTGCCGTTCGCCCAGCCCTGCGCGACGAGATCGGCCCAGCCGCGGGGCCGCCCGTCCTCGAGCTCGTCGCCGACGCCCTCGGTGAACGAGTCGCCGATCGCCACATACCGCACCGCCATGGTGTTCAGCCTAGGCGTCGGCGAGGGACTGGCCGGTGCGCTCGGTCAGCGGGATCACGGCCAGCGCCGCCACGACGAAGAAGACGGCGAAGACGGCGAAGAGCACGGCCGTCGAGGTCTGCACGAGCGACCACCCGACGAACAGCGGCGCGATGATCGAGGCGATGCGCCCCGCACCGGCGGCCGCACCGGCTCCGGTGCCGCGGATCGCCGTGGGATAGATCTCGGGCGTCACGGCGTACAGCGCGCCCCAGGCACCGAGGTTGAAGAACGACAGCGCCATGCCCGCGGCGATGATCTGCCACTCGGCCGACGCCAGCCCGAAGCACACCGCGGAGGCGGCCGAGCCCACGAGGAACGTCGCCAGCGTGGCGCGCCGGCCCCACACCTCGATGAGCCACGCGGCGACGGCGTAGCCCGGGAGCTGGGCGAGGGTGATGATCAGCGTGAAGCCGAACGACTTGACGATGTCGAAGCCCTGGAGGAACAGGATCGACGGGATCCAGATGAAGG
Source organism: Microbacterium sediminis (assembly GCF_004564075.1). Taxonomy (NCBI): domain Bacteria; kingdom Bacillati; phylum Actinomycetota; class Actinomycetes; order Micrococcales; family Microbacteriaceae; genus Microbacterium; species Microbacterium sediminis. The sequence continues at coordinate 1,407,566 of NZ_CP038256.1, read as the reverse complement.
CGCCGTAGTAGGAGAAGTTCACGCAGAACCACACGGCCCACAGGGAGGCCGTGCGGGCGCGCAGCGGTGCCGCCCACAGGGCCGCCAGCCCGGACCGAGCCGCCGCCCGCGGGCCCGCCTCCGGCCGCGCCTCGGTGGCCGCGGGGCGCGATCCGAAGAGCGCGGGCGATGACTCGAACGCGCGCACGACGCGCTCCGACTCCTCCCGCCGGCCGCGGGCCTCGAGGAAGCGCGGCGACTCGGGCAGGCCCCACCGCACGACGAGGGCGTAGACGGCGGGGATCGCCCCGAGCGCGAACGCCCAGCGCCACCCGTTCTCGAGCGGCACCACGAGGTAGCCGATGAGGGCCGATGCCGTCCAGCCGACCGCCCAGAACGCCTCGAGCACCACGACCATCCGGCCGCGGATGCGGGTCGGCGCGAGCTCGCTGACGTAGGTGGAGGCGACGGGCAGCTCCGAGCCGAGGCCGAGCCCCACGAGGAAGCGGAACACGAGCAGCGCGCCCACTCCCCCGACCAGCGCGCTCGCACCGGTCGCGATGCCGTACACCAGCAGGGTGAGCGCGAACACCTGGCGCCGCCCGAGGCGATCGGCCAGCAGGCCGCCGACGCTGGCGCCGATCGCCATGCCGAGGAAGCCGATCGACGTGATCCAGCCCGTCTGCGCGGTGCTGAGATCCCACTCCACGGCGAGGGCCGCGATGATGAACGAGATCAGCCCGACGTCCATGGCGTCCAGCGCCCAGCCGATGCCCGATCCGGTGAGCACCCTCAGGTGCCGCCGCGTGAACGGCAGCGCGTCGAGCCGCGCGGAGGGCGCGGCGGTCTCAGCCGACAAGGGCGGTGCGGAGGGTGTCGAGGCCGACCCCGCCGAGATCGAGGGCGCGCTTGTGGAACTCCTTCATGGAGAACTCCGCGCCCTGGGCGGCCTGGTAGGCGTCGCGCACCTGCTCCCAGATGCGCTGGCCGACCTTGTACGACGGCGCCTGTCCCGGCCAGCCGAGGTAGCGGTTGACCTCGAAGCGCACGAAGCCGTCGTCCATGTTGACGTTGCGGCGCATGAAGTCCAGCGCGAAGTCCGCGTCCCACGCGCCCGCGCCGTCGGGGCGCTGCTTGCCCAGGTGCACGCCGATGTCGAGCACGACGCGCGCGGCGCGCATGCGCTGGCCGTCGAGCATGCCGAGCCGGTCGGCCGGGTCGTCGAGGTAGCCGAGCTGCTCCATGAGGCGCTCGGCGTAGAGCGCCCACCCCTCGGCGTGGCCGGAGCTGCCGGCGAGCAGCCGCCGCCACGAGTTGAGCTCGGCGCGGTTGTACGTGGCCTGGCCGATCTGCAGGTGATGGCCCGGGACGCCCTCGTGGTACACGGTCGTCAGCTCGCGCCACGTGTCGAACTCCGTGACGCCCTCGGGTACCGACCACCACATGCGGCCGGGGCGCGAGAAGTCGTCGGTGGGCCCCGTGTAGTAGATCCCGCCCTCCTGGGTGGGCGCGATCATGCACTCCAGGCGGCGCACGGGCTCCGGGATGTCGAAGTGCGTGCGGCCCAGCTCGGCCACGGCGGCGTCGCTCGTGCGCTGCATCCACTCGCGCAGCGCATCGGTGCCGTGCAGCTTGCGGCTGTCGTCCTTCTCGAGGAAGGCGATCGCCTCCTCCACCGTGGCACCCGGAACGATCTGATCGGCGATCCGCTCCTGCTCGGCGACCATGCGCGCGAGCTCCTCGACGCCCCACTCGTACGTCTCGTCGAGGTCGATGACGGCGCCGAGGAAGCGGCGCGAGTGCAGGGCGTAGAGCTCGCGGCCGACGCCGTCGCCCTCGCCCGCCGCCGGCGCGAGCTCGTCGCGCAGGAACGCCTGCAGCCCCGAATACGCCTCGCGCGCGGCGCGCTGGCCGCCGTCGAGGTCGGCGCGCAGGCTCGCGGGGAGCTCGCCCTCGCCCGGCGCGGCCTGCGCCGCCAGCGTGGCGAAGAAGCCGTCGTCGGCGATGTAGCGGTCGATCTGCCCGACCACCTCGCGCACCTGGCGCACGGCCGGCACGACGCCCGCCGCGATGCCGGCGCGGAGCGTCTCGATGTAGCCGGCCAGCGCGTCGGGCACCGCGGCCATGCGGCGCGCGATCGTGGCCCAGTCCTCGACGCCGTCGGTCGGCATGAGGTCGAAGACGTTGCGGATCTCCTGCGACGGGCTGGCGATCACGTTGAGGTCGCGCAGCGGCCATCCCGCCTCGTGCAGCTCGAGGTCGAGCGCCAGGTCGTCGCCGAGGTCCTGCTGCGTGACGCGGTCGACGTCGTCGACGGGGGTCGCCGCGCGCAGCTGCGCGAGCGTCTCCCGAGCCGCGACGGCATCGGCCTCGAGGCCCTCCGGGCTGTAGTCGGCGAACCGGTCCTGCCCCTCGGGCCGGCCGATGTAGGTGGCCAGCTCGGGCTTGCGGACGGCGAGGGTGTCGACCCAGGCGTCGGCGATGCGGTCGATCGGGGTCGGCGTGCGTTCGGTCATGCTCTTCCTTCGGTCGCGCTCAGTGAGCGGCTTCGTTCCAGTCGGCCCCGCGGCCGACCTGCACATCCAGCGGCACCGACAGCTCGGCGGCCGATCCCATGCGATCGCGGACGATCGCCTCGACGACGTCCCACTCGCCCGGGGCGACCTCGATCACGAGCTCGTCGTGGATCTGCAGCAGCACCCGCGACTCGTGTGCGCGCAGGTCCTCGTGGATGCGGAACAGCGCGATCTTCATGATGTCGGCCGCGCTGCCCTGGATCGGCGCGTTGAGCGCCGCGCGCTCGGCGTTCTCGCGCAGCTGGCGGTTGGGGCTCTTCAGGTCGGGGAACGGTCGCCGGCGCCCGAAGATCGTCTCGGTGTAACCGACCTCGCGGGCCGCCTCGACGGACGCGCGCAGGTAGTCGCGCACCGCGCCGAAGCGGGCGAAGTAGTCCAGCATGAGCTTCTTGGCCTCGGTCTGGTCGATGCGCAGCTGCTTGGCCAGGCCGAACGCCGAGAGCCCGTAGACGAGGCCGTACGACATGGCCTTCACCTTCGTGCGCATCTCGGGCGTGACATCGGCCGGATCGACGCCGAACACCCGCGAGCCGACGAACCGGTGCAGGTCCTCGCCGGAGTTGAACGCCTCGACGAGCCCGGGATCGCCCGACAGGTGCGCCATGATCCGCATCTCGATCTGCGAGTAGTCGGCCGTCAGCAGCGTCTCGTACCCCGCGCCGACCTCGAACGCCGCCCGGATGCGCTTGGACTCCTCCGTGCGCACGGGGATGTTCTGCAGGTTGGGGTCGGTGCTCGACAGCCGACCGGTCTGGCTGCCCGTCTGCACGTAGGTGGTGTGCACGCGGCCGGTCGAGTCGATCGCGGCGTCGAGGCCGTCGATGATCTGCTTGAGCTTGGTGGCCTCGCGGTGGCGCAGCAGCAGGTCGAGGAACGGGTGGTGCGCCTTCTCCTGCAGGTCGGCCAGCGAGGCGGCGTCGGTGGTGTAGCCGGTCTTCGTCTTGCGCGTCTTGGGGAGCTGCAGCTCCTCGAAGAGCACCTCCTGCAGCTGCTTGGGCGAGCCGAGGTTCACCTCGCGGCCGATCGCCGCGTAGGCCTCCTGCGCGATGGTCTCGGCGCGGGCGCCGAGCTCGCCCGAGAACTCCGAGAGCTTGGCGTGCGAGACGGCCACGCCCGCGAGCTCCATCGCGGCCAGCGTCGCCACAGTGGGCAGCTCGATGTCGGTGAGCACGCGGGCGACCGACTCCGGCATCTCCTCGCGCAGCGCCTCGGTGACCCGCAGCGTGAACCACGACAGCTGACCGGGCGTGGCGCCCTCCGTCTCGGGTACGAGCTGCGACGGGTCGGCCTCGGGCAGCTTCTCGCCGAGCAGGCGCTCGACGAGGTGGCCCAGGGTCTTGTCGGGGAACGACGGCCGCAGCAGCCAGCCGGCCAGCAGCGCGTCGAAGGCCAGCCCCGCGAGGCTCACTCCCCCGCGCGCCAGCGCCTTGATCTGCGGCTTGGCGTCGCTCATGACCTTGGGCGCGTCCGAGGCGAACCACGGGCCGAGCGCGGTGGCGACGTCGTCGCCCCACGCGGCCTCGACGACCTCGTCGGCCGTGGCCAGGCCGAGCCGATCGGGCTGGCCGCCGAGCAGCGTGACCGTCACGCCCACCTCGCCCTGCGCGTTCGCCACCCACGCGGCCAGCGCCTCGGCGTCGAGCTGCACCGGCGCGGGAGCCTGCGCGATCGGCGCCGCCGGCTCCTCTTCGGCCGGCGCCCCGGCCGCCTCGAACACCCGCGGCAGGAGCGCGCGGAACTCCAGGCGCGCGAAGATGTCGCGCACGGCCTGCCCGTCGAGCGGCTTGATCTTGAGGTCGTCCAGGCCGACCGGCAGCTCCACGTCGCGCAGCAGGCGGTTGAGGCGCCGGTTGCGGCGCACGTCGTCGAGGTGCTCGCGGAGGTTGCCGCCGACGACGCCCTTGATCGTGTCGGCGCCCTCGAGGACCGCATCGAGCGAGCCGAACTGCGTCAGCCACTTCACGGCCGTCTTCTCGCCCACCTTGGGCACGCCCGGCAGGTTGTCGCTCGTCTCGCCGACGAGGGCGGCGATGTCGGGATACATGGCCGGCTCCACGCCGTAGCGCTCGCGGACCGTCTGCGGGTCGTAGCGCTTGAGCTGCGAGACGCCCTGCACGGAGGGGTACAGCAGCGTGACGCCGTCGGTGACGAGCTGGATCGTGTCGCGATCGCCGGAGCACACGAGCACGTTCCAGCCCTCGTTCTCGCCGCGCGTCGCGAGGGTGGCGAGGATGTCGTCGGCCTCGTAATCGGGCTTGGTCAGCACGGTGACGCCCATGGCGTCGAGGCACTCCTGCAGCAGCGGGATCTGGCCCTTGAACTCCGCCGGCGTCTCGGACCGCGTGGCCTTGTACTCCGCGTACTCGCGGGTGCGGAACGACTCGCGCGAGGTGTCGAAGGCGACGGCCACGTGGGTCGGCTTCTCGGCCTTGAGGAGGTTGACGAACATCGACAGGAAGCCGTAGATCCCGTTGGTGTGCTGGCCGTCCTTCGTCGAGAAGTTCTCGACCGGGAGCGCGAAGAACGCCCGGTATGCGAGGGAATGGCCGTCGACGACCAGAAGGGTAGGCTTTGCGGAGTCCGTCACCCTGTCAGCCTAACGAGGGGGACGGACATTCGATTGCGAGGGAGCGGGATGACCGAGATCGACGGGATGGCCTGGGCGGACGAGCGCGGCATGGGGCCGCTGGCGCGGAAGATGGGCATCGCGCTCACCGAGTTCTCCATCGATCGGGCCGTCGCGACGATGCCGGTCGAGGGCAATCAGCAGGGCGTGGGGCTGCTCCACGGCGGCGCCTACGTCGTGCTCGGCGAATCGCTCGGCTCGATGGCCGCTAACCTCTACGCCGGCCCCGGTCGCCTCGCCGTGGGCGTCGACATCAACGCCACGCACACCTCGTCGGCGACCTCCGGCCTCGTCACGGGCGTGTGCACGCCGATCCATCTCGGGCGATCGATCACCGTCCACGAGATCGCGATCACGGACGAGCGGGGCAAGCGCTGCTCGACCGTCCGCATCACGAACATGATCAAGGACGCGCCCGCAGCCTGAGGCGCACGGCCTCGACTCCGCGGCTTCGCCGCTCCGCTCGACCCGTCTCGGCTGCGCGCTCTTCGAGCGCTCCGCTCGACGACCCCGGGAGGTGACGACCGAGCGATGCGACCGGCGGTCAGGCCTTCTTCGGCGAGAGCTGCTCGATGATCGCCTTGGCGACGTCCTGCATCGTGAGGCGGCGGTCCATCGACGCCTTCTGGATCCAGCGGAAGGCCTCGGGCTCCGAGAGGCCCATCTTCTCGTTGAGGAGGCCCTTGGCGCGATCGACGAGCTTGCGGGTCTCGAAGCGCTCGACCATGTCGGCGACCTCGGCCTCGAGGGTGATGATCTGCTCGTGGCGGGCCAGGGCGATCTCGATCGCGGGAAGCAGGTCGTTCGGCGTGAACGGCTTGACGACGTAGGCCAGCGCGCCGGCCTCGCTCGCCCGCTCGACGAGCTCCTTCTGGCTGAACGCCGTGAGCAGCACGACGGGCGCGATGTGGTTCTTGTTGAGCTTCTCGGCGGCGCTGATGCCGTCGAGCTGCGGCATCTTCACGTCCATGATCACGAGGTCGGGGCGCAGCTCCGTGGCCAGCTGCACCGCGGTCTCGCCGTCGCCGGCCTCGCCGACCACGTCGTAGCCGTTGTCGCGGAGGATCTCCACGATGTCGAGGCGGATGAGGGACTCGTCCTCCGCGACCACCACGCGGCGGGGTGCGGGGGCTGGGACGCTCTGCTGCTCTTCGCTCACGCTTCCATCCTACTGTCGCGGTTCCTGTGTCCCCGGTGCATCGCCCAATGACGCGTCGATCGCCTGTGTTCCTCGCGCTTCGCGCTCGTCAACGCGGGGGCCCGGTGCGGCTTCTCGCCCACCACCGTCACTTCGTGCCGGCGGCGGGACTCGAACCCGCACGCCCGTGAGGACAGCGCATTTTGAGTGCGCCGCGTCTGCCATTCCGCCACGCCGGCCTCGTCCCAGCCTACGGGAAGGCGGACGGACGCCTTCGCGCCCGCCCGCCTTCGCTCCGCCGGATCAGCCCTGCTGATACACGGGCGCGGCGCCGTGCACCGCGTCGCCCACCTTGTGGATGCGGATGTCGTTCGTCGAGCCGGAGATCCCGGGAGGGGAACCGGAGATCACGACGACCTTGTCGCCGACCTTGGCCAGGTCGTTGGCGAGGAGGTAGTCGTCCACCTGGATGAACATGCGGTCGGTGTGGTCGACCGGGTCGACGAGCGCCGAGCGGATGCCCCACGTCAGCGCCATGCGGCGACGGATCGCCTCGTCGGTCGTGAACGCGATCATCGGGATGCGCGAACGCAGACGCGCCATGCGGCGGGCCGAGTCGCCGCCCTCGGTGAAGATGCACAGGTACTTCGCCTCGACGAAGTCGGCGACCTCCACGGCGGCCAGCGTGATGATGCCGCCCTGGGTGCGCGGACGGTTCGTGATCGGGTGGATCCGCTCGAGGCCGTGCTCCTCGGTCGACTCGATGATCCGGGCCATCGTCTGCACTGTGACCACCGGGTAGGCGCCCACGCTCGTCTCGCCCGAGAGCATGACCGCGTCGGCGCCGTCGATGACCGCGTTGGCGACGTCGCTCGTCTCGGCGCGGGTCGGGACCGGGCTCTCGATCATCGACTCGAGCATCTGCGTGGCGACGATGACCGGCTTGGCCAGGCGACGGGCGATCTCCACGGCCGTCTTCTGCACGATCGGCACGGCCTCGAGGGGCAGCTCGACGCCCAGGTCGCCGCGGGCGACCATGATGCCGTCGAAGGCCTCGATGATCTCCTCGAGGTGGTCGACCGCCTGCGGCTTCTCGATCTTGGCGATGACGGGGACGAAGCGCCCCTCCTCCGCCATGATGACGTGCACCCGCTGGATGTCCTTCGCGTCGCGCACGAACGACAGCGCGATGAGGTCGGCGCCCTTGCGCAGACCCCAGCGCAGGTCGGCCTCGTCCTTCTCGCTCAGCGCGGGGACGTTGACGGCCACGCCCGGCAGGTTGATGCCCTTGTTGTTGGACACGGTGCCGGCCACGACCACCTCGGTGGTGACGACGGTGTCGTCGGACTGGATCACCTTGACGCGGACCTTGCCGTCGTCGATGAGCAGGAAGTCGCCCGGCTTCACATCGGCCGGGAGGCCCTTGAACGTCGTGGAGACGATCTCCTTGGTGCCGGGGATGTCCTCGATCGTGATCTTGAAGATGTCGCCGACGGCCAGCTCGTGGGGCCCGTCGGCGAACTTGCCGAGGCGGATCTTGGGGCCCTGCAGGTCGACGAGCACGGCGACCGGCTTGCCCACCTCCTCCGCCGCGGCACGCACGTTCGCGTAGTTGTTGTCGTGAACGGAGTAGTCGCCGTGGCTCAGATTGAAGCGGGTCACGTCGACCCCGGCCTCAATGAGCTCCTTGACTGTCTCCTGGGTGGACGTCGCCGGCCCGAGGGTGGCGACGATCTTGGCACGTCTCAACGGTTCACCTTCCGCACGCATGATGCCCCGACAACTCTCCGCACGAGAGCCAGGGCGTCGGGGTAGCGGCCGGACATCCGGCCACGTCTCGATGCTACAGGCCGATCGGAGCGTCAGTGGGGTGCACCGGCGCCGGCAGCAGGGTCTCCCCCATCAGGTATGCGTCGACCTTCGCCGCGACCGAGCGGCCCTCCGCGATCGCCCACACGATGAGCGACTGACCGCGGCCGGCGTCGCCCGCGACGAACACGCCGGGGACGGTCGTCTGGAAGTCGCCGTCGCGCTCGATGTTGCCGCGCTCGGTGAACTGCGTGTCGGTCTGCTCCTCGAGCAGGTCGCGCTCGGGCCCCGTGAAGCCCATGGCGATCAGCACGAGGTCGGCGGGGATCTCGCGCTCGGTGCCGCTCTTGGGCACGCGGCGGCCGTCGACGTACTCCGTCTCGGCCACGCGGACAGCGCGCACCTCGCCGGCGTCGTTGGCGAGGAACTCCACGGTCGAGGCCAGGAACTGGCGCTCGCCGCCCTCCTCGTGGGCCGAGGAGACCTCGAACACCTGCGGCGTCATCGGCCACGGCTGGCTCTCCGGGCGCGTGTCGGCCGGGCGCTTGCCGATGGCGAGGTTCGTCACGCTCAGGGCGCCCTGGCGGTGCGCGGTGCCGATGCAGTCGGCGCCGGTGTCGCCGCCGCCGATGACGACGACGTGGCGACCCTCGGCGGTGATCTGGTGGGGCACGGTGTCGCCCGCGACGGCCTTGTTCGACTCGACGAGGTACTCCATCGCGAAGTGCACGCCGGCCAGGTCGCGGCCCGGGATCGGCAGATCACGCGGCAGCGTGGCGCCCGTGGCGATCACGACGGCGTCGTAGCGGGCGCGCAGATCGGACCAGCTGATGTCGACGCCGATCGTCACGCCCGCGCGGAAGCGCGTGCCCTCGTCCTGCATCTGGCGCAGGCGCGCCTCGAGGTGGCGCTTCTCCATCTTGAAGTCGGGGATGCCGTAGCGCAGCAGGCCGCCGATGCGGTCGTCGCGCTCGTACACCGCGACCGTGTGGCCGGCGCGGGTGAGCTGCTGCGCCGCGGCGAGGCCCGCGGGGCCCGAGCCCACGACGGCGACGGTCTTGCCCGTCAGGCGCGAGGGCGCCTTCGGTTCGACCCAGCCGTTGGCGAAGGCCTCGTCGATCGTCGAGACCTCGATCTGCTTGATCGTGACGGCGGGCTGGTTGATGCCGAGCACGCACGCGCTCTCGCACGGCGCGGGGCACAGGCGACCCGTGAACTCCGGGAAGTTGTTCGTCGCGTGCAGGCGCTCGATGGCCGCGCGCCCCTCGCCGCGGTACATCAGGTCGTTCCACTCCGGGATGAGGTTGCCCAGCGGGCAGCCCTGGTGGCAGAACGGGATGCCGCAGTCCATGCAGCGGCTGGCCTGGCGGCGGAGCACGGCCGAGTCGCCCGGCTCGTACACCTCCTTCCAGTCCAGGATGCGGACGGGCACGGGACGGCGAGCGGGCAGCTCCCGCTCGGTCACCTTCAGAAAGCCCTTGGGGTCAGCCACCGGTCACCTCCAGGATGCGGTTCCAGACGACGTCGCCGTCGGGGTCCAGCCCCTCGGCGACCGCGGCCTGGCGGGTCTCCATGACGGCGGCGTAATCGCGCGGGAGCACCCGCACGAAGTTGGCCACCTCGTTCTCGAAATCGTCGAGCAGCCGGCGCGCCGACTCCGAGCCCGTGAGCGTGGTGTGCTGCTCCAGCAGGTCGCGCAGGATCTCGTAGTCGGCCGAGCCGAGCTCGCCCAGGGTCAGCTCGCCGCTGGCGAGGGAGTCGCGGTTGACGAGCTTCTCGTCGAGCCGGTACACGTACGCGGTGCCGCCCGACATGCCGGCGCCGAGGTTGCGGCCCGTCTTGCCGAGGATCACGGCCAGGCCGCCCGTCATGTACTCCAGCGCGTGGTCGCCCACGCCCTCCACCACGGCGGTGGCGCCGGAGTTGCGCACGAAGAAGCGCTCCCCCACCATGCCGCGCAGGAACATCGATCCGCGCGTGGCGCCGTAGCCGATGACGTTGCCGGCGATGACGTTCTCCGACGGGTCGAACGTCGAGCCCTGCGGAGGGCGGATGATGATCTGCCCGCCCGAGAGGCCCTTGCCGACGTAGTCGTTCGAGTCGCCCTCGAGGTGGAGGGTGACGCCGCTGGGCAGGAACGCGCCGAACGACTGCCCGGCCGAGCCGTGCAGCGTCACGGTGATCGACCCGGTGGGCAGGCCCTGCTCGCCGTGCGCCTTGGTGACGTGGTGGCCGAGCAGCGTGCCGACCGCGCGCGCCGTGTTGCGCACGGGGAGGTCGATGTCGATGCGGCCGCCGTGGGCGATGACGTCGCGCGCGCGCTCGATGAGCGGCACGTCGAAGTGCTCGTCCAGCTCGTGCGCCTGCGGGCGCAGGTGCCGGCGCGGCTCGCGGTCGGCGAAGGCCGGGCCCTCGAGGATCGGCGAGAGGTCGAGGCCGTTCGCCTTCCAGTGCTCGATCGCGCCGTTCACGTCGAGGAGGTCGGTGCGTCCGATCGCCTCGTCGAGCGAGCGGAAGCCGAGCTCCGCGAGGTACTCGCGCACCTCCTGCGCGATGAACTCCATGAAGTTCACGACGTACTCGGCCTTGCCGGTGAAGCGCTCGCGCAGCAGCGGGTTCTGGGTGGCCACGCCCACCGGGCAGGTGTCGAGGTGGCACACCCGCATCATGATGCAGCCGCTGACGACGAGCGGCGCCGTCGCGAAGCCGAACTCCTCGGCGCCCAGCAGCGCGCCGATCAGCACGTCGCGACCGGTCTTGAGCTGTCCGTCGACCTGCACCACCACCCGGTCGCGCATGCCGTTGAGCATGAGGGTCTGCTGCGTCTCGGCGAGGCCGAGCTCCCACGGCGTGCCCGCGTGCTTGAGCGAGTTCAGCGGGCTCGCGCCGGTGCCGCCGTCGTGCCCCGAGACGAGGATCACGTCGCTGAGCGCCTTGGCCACGCCGGCCGCCACCGCGCCGATGCCCGACTGGCTCACGAGCTTGGTGTGGATGCGCGCCTTCGGGTTGGCCCGCTTCAGGTCGAAGATGAGCTGCTTGAGGTCCTCGATCGAGTAGATGTCGTGGTGCGGGGGCGGCGAGATCAGGCCCACGCCCGCGGTCGCGTGGCGCGTGCGGGCGACCCACGGGTACACCTTGCCCGGCGGCAGCTGGCCACCCTCGCCCGGCTTGGCGCCCTGGGCGAGCTTGATCTGGATGTCTTCGGCCTCGGTGAGGTACAGGCTCGTCACGCCGAACCGGCCCGACGCGACCTGCTTGATCGCGCTGCGGCGCTCGGGGTCCATGAGCCGGTCGACGTCCTCGCCGCCCTCGCCCGTGTTGGACTTCGCGCCGAGGCGGTTCATCGCGATCGCGAGCGTCTCGTGCGCCTCCTTCGAGATGGAGCCGTAGCTCATCGCCCCGGTGGAGAAGCGCTTTACGATCGACGACACCGGCTCGACCTCGTCGATCGGGATCGGCTTGCGGCCGGCGGTGCGCAGCTTGAACATGCCGCGCAGCGTCTTGAGTTCGGCCGCCTGGTCGTCGACGAGTCGCGTGTACTCGCGGAAGATGTCGTAGCGCTTGGTGCGGGTCGAGTGCTGCAGCCGGAACACCGTCTCGGGGTTGAACAGGTGCGGCGATCCGTCGCGGCGCCACTGGTACTCGCCGCCGGTCCACAGGCGCTCGTGCACGCGCGGCGCGCGGTCCTCCGGGTAGGCGAACGCGTGGCGCGCGGCGTTCTCGGCCGCGATCTGCTCCAGGCCGATGCCGCCGAGCTTGGACTCCGTGCCGGTGAAGTACGTGTCGATGAGCTCCTGCGAGAGGCCGACGGCCTCGAACACCTGGGCACCCGCGTACGACGACACCGTCGAGATGCCCATCTTCGACATGATCTTCAGCACGCCCTTGCCGAGCGCGTAGATGAGGTTCTTGACGGCCTTCTCGGGTGTGACGCCGGTGATCGCCCCGCTGCGGACGAGGTTCTCGACCGTCTCCATCGCCAGGTACGGGTTGACCGCCGAGGCGCCGTAGCCGAGCAGCGTGGCCACGTGGTGCACCTCGCGCACGTCGCCCGCCTCGACCACCAGGCCCACGCGCATGCGGGTGGAGCGGCGGATGAGGTGATGGTGCACGGCCGACACCATGAGCAGCGACGGGATCGGCGCGAGATCGCGGTTGCTGTCGCGATCGCTCAGCACGATGAACTCGGTGCCGTCCTCGATCGCCTGGTCGACCTCGGCGCAGATCTGCTCGAGGCGCTTGCGCATGCCCTTGTGGCCGCCGGCCACGCGGTACAGGCCGCGGATCGTCACCGACGAGCGCCCGGGCAGCGCCGAGTGGATGTACTGGATCTTCGCGAGCTCGTCGTTGTCGATCACCGGGAAGTCCAGGCCCACCATGCGGGTGTGCTTCGGACCCCACGCGAGGAGGTTCTCCTCGGGGCCGAGGCCGAGCTTGAGGCTCGTGACGACCTCTTCGCGGATGGAGTCCAGCGGCGGGTTCGTGACCTGCGCGAACTGCTGCGTGAAGTAGTCGAACAGCAGCCGCGGGCGCTCGCTGAGCACCGCGATCGGGGTGTCGGATCCCATGGCGCCGATCGGCTCCGCGCCGGTGCGGCCCATGGGCGTCAGGAGGATGCGGACCTCCTCCTCCGTGTAGCCGAAGGTGCGCAGGCGGCGGTTGATCGATGCGATCGGGTGGACGATGTGCTCGCGCTCGGGCAGGTCCTTCAGGCGCACGCCGCCGGCGGCGAGCCACTCCTTCCACGGGTGCATCGTGGCGAGCTCGCGCTTGATCTCGTCGTCGCCGATGATCCGGCCCTCGGCGGTGTCGACGAGGAACATGCGCCCGGGCAGCAGGCGGCCGCGGCGGGCGATCCGCTCCGGCGCGAAGTCCAGCACGCCCGTCTCGCTGCCCACGACGACGAGGCCGTCGGTGGTCACGGTCCAGCGGCCGGGGCGCAGCCCGTTGCGGTCGAGCATGCCGCCCACGAGCGTGCCGTCGGTGAACAGCAGCGACGCGGGGCCGTCCCACGGCTCCATCTGCAGCGAGTGGTACTCGTAGAACGCCCGCAGGTCGTCGTCGATGTCCGCCTGCTTCTCGTAGGCCTCGGGGACCATCATGAGCATGGCGTGCGGCAGGCTGCGGCCCGTGAGCGTGAGCAGCTCGAGCACCTCGTCGAACGACGCCGAGTCGCTCTCGGTGTCGGAGGTGATGGGCAGCAGCGGCTGGATGTCGCCGAGCAGGTCGGACGCGAGCTGCGACTGGCGCGCGCGCATCCAGTTGCGGTTGCCGCCGACGGTGTTGATCTCGCCGTTGTGGGCGAGCATGCGCAGCGGCTGCGCGAGCGGCCACGACGGGAACGTGTTGGTGGAGTAACGGCTGTGCACCACGGCGAGCTCCGTGGCGAAGCGCTCGTCCTGCAGGTCCGGGTAGAACGGCTCGAGCTGCAGCGTCGTGACCATGCCCTTGTAGCCGAGCGTGCGGCTCGAGAGCGACACGAAGTACGCGCCGAGCTCGTGCTGCGCGCGCTTGCGGAGGCGGTAGGCACGGCGGTCCAGGTCGATGCCCGAGAGCGCGGGCTCGTCGCCCACGGCCGGGCGCGAGAGGAACAGCTGCTCGAACGCGGGCCGCGCCTCGTCGGCGAGCTTGCCGAGGTGCTCCGGCTCGACGGGCACCTCGCGCCAGCCGAGCACGACGAGGTTCTCGCTGGCGGCGATCTGCTCGATGCCGCGCTTCTGGGCCTCGCGCTCGTCCTCATCGCGCGGCAGGAATGCCATGCCGGCGGCGTACTCGCCCCGGGGCGGCAGCTCGAAGCCGACGACCGCCCGCAGGAACGCATCCGGCATCTGCGTGAGGATGCCCGCTCCGTCGCCGGTGCCGGCGTCGGAGCCGATCGCGCCGCGGTGCTCGAGGTTGCGCAGCGCCGTCAGCGCCAGGTCGACGATGTCGTGGCCGGGCTCCCCGCGGAGCGTGGCGACCATGGCCAGGCCGCACGCGTCCTTCTCGAACGCGGGGTTGTACATGCCCTGCTTGCGAGGGAACGAACCGCCCACAGGGCGGGGAGCGACGTTGCGCGGGCTCGATGCCATGCTGACCGTCCTAGGAAAATCGATGCGGAGCGGGGCGGCGATGACCCGGTAAGGGCCGCCGGATGCGCGCGAGTGCGCGTATGCGAAACGCCCCGTCTTTCGACGGTACGGGGCGGAGCGCGATGGCGCTACTTCGCGGCTGCGGTGCTTGTGGCAGCGGCCTCGGGAGTGACTGCGGTCGACGGGGGTTCGCTGATGTCGACGAAGTCCTCGTCCGAGTCTACCGTGCCCCGACCGGCCCAGCCGCGCCCCGGCACGTACGGCGACGGCTCGTCGCCCGTGTGCCGCGCCTGGACCGCCAGGATGACGATGCCGAGCACGATCGCGGCGATCGACGCCCACACGTTGGTGCGCAGGCCGAGGATGACCTCGCTCGGGTCGATGCGGATCGACTCCCACACGACGCGACCGGCGCCGTACCAGATGAGGTAGACGGCGAACAGGCGACCCCACTGGAAGACCCGCTTGCGGCTCAGCCACAGCAGCACGACGACGCCCAGGACGTTCCAGATCACCTCGTACAGGAAGGTGGGGTGGAACAGCGTGCCCTCGGCCAGGCCCGCGGGGATCGCGGCGTTGTCGGGATCGATCTCGAGTCCCCACGGCAGGTCGGTGGGCAGGCCGAACAGCTCCTGGTTGAACCAGTTGCCGAACCGGCCCATCGCCTGCGCGAGCAGCAGGCCCGGGGCCAGGGCGTCGGCGAACGTCCAGAACCGGATGCCGGTCCACTTGCAGCCCAGCCAGGCGCCGATCGCGCCGCCGAGGAGGGCACCGTAGATGGCGATGCCGCCCTCCCAGATCGCCCACACCGAGCCGGGTCGCGTGAGGTCCCACGGGTTCGAGCCCTCGCCGAAGTAGAAGCCGGGGTGGGTGACGACGTGGAAGATGCGCGCGCCGATGATCGCCAGCGGCACCGCCAGCAGCGCGATGTCGATGACGATCCACGGCTCCGCGCCGCGCCGGGTCAGGCGGCGGTGCGTGAGGATCGTCGCGGCGATGATGCCGGCGATGATGCAGAGCGCGTAGAAGTGGATCGTGAACTGCCCGAACGTGAACGGGCCGAGGGTCCAGGGACCGAACTCCCACGTCCAGGAGCTCACCGGCGGGCTGGGGATGCTCGCGACCACGTTCGTCAGGGCAGAAGACAGCATGCCCTGAGTCTAAGCGAGCGACGACCCACCTCCGGACGCGCGCGGATCGGCGCGCGCGGGGCGCTCAGGAACGGTGGAGGTGGCCGGGACAGACTGTGCCGATGCCCGTGCGCCGCACCGTGATCGCCGCCGCCGTGGCGGCCGTCGTGCTCGTCGGCGCCGCGGTTGCCGCCGTGAGCCTGACCCGGTCCGCGGAGCCGCCCGGCTGCGACGACATCCGCGCGTACCAGGAGCGGTACGGCGAGATCGAGACGCTCGGCGACGGCGACCAGGCGATCGCCGTGCTCGGCGACTCCTACGCGGCCGGCGACGAGCTCGCCGACCGCGGCGACCGCTGGACCGATGCGCTCGCCGCGCTCGACGGCGACCTCACCGTGCGCGTGGACGCCGTCCCCTTCACGGGCTACGTGAACCGCGGCGGCTGCGGACCGCACTCCTTCGCCGACCGGATCGACCGCGCCGTCGCCGCCGCCGACGGGACGCTGGTGATCCAGGGCGGGCTCAACGACGTCTTCGCCGGTCGCGAGGCCCTGCGCCGCGCGACCGAGCGGGTGCTCGACGCCGCCGCGGGCGTGCCGCGCGTGATCGTCGTCGGGCCGATGGACGTGCCGGGACGCGAGGGCGAGGCGGCCGTCGACGCCGTCCTCGCGGCGGAGGCGCGCGAGCGCGGCCTCGCCTATGTGTCGGCGCTGGAGTGGGACCTACCCGTCGGCGCGGACCGCATCCACCTCACGGCCGACGGGCACCGCGCCTACGCCGAGCGGATCCTCGCGGCCCTGCGCGGCTGATCAGCGCGAGGTGCCGGCCACGAGGGCGCGGGCGACCTCGCTCAGGCCGGCCACTCCCCCGTCGCGCAGCGCGCGCACGAGCGCCGTGCCGACGATCGCGCCGTCCGCGTACTCGGCGATGCCCGCGACGTGCTCCGGCGTGGACACGCCGATGCCCACGCACGCGCGCGTCACGCCGCGCTCGCGCAGCCGCGCCACGAGGGTGCGGGCGGCCTTGTCCAGCTCGGCGCGCTCGCCCGTGATGCCCATGGTCGACACCGTGTAGACGAAGCCGCGCGAGGCGTCGCGGATCATGTCGAGGCGCTCGTCGGTCGACGTGGGCGCCGCGAGGAACACGCGGTCCAGCCCCGTGCGCTCCGAGGCGGCGATCCACTCGTCCGCGGCGTCGGGCGTGATGTCGGGCGTGATGAGACCGGCGCCGCCGGCGGCAGCCAGGTCGTCGGCGTAGCGGTCGATGCCGTACTGCACCACGAGGTTCCAGTAGGTCATCACGAGCACCGGCACGTCCGTGCGGGCCGTCACGCCGCGCACGACCTCGAACAGGTCGCGGGTGCGGAAGCCGGACTCCAGCACCGCGTTCGTGGCCTCCTGGATGACCGGGCCGTCCATCACCGGATCGCTGTACGGCGGACCGAGCTCGATGACGTCGGCGCCGGCCTCGGCCAGCGCGACCGCGGCGTCGATCGACGTCGGGACGTCGGGGTAGCCGGCGGGCAGGTAGCCGACGAAGGCGATGCGCCCCTCGGCCCGCGCCGCATCGATCGCGCGTTCGACCGCAGAGGTCATGCGTCCGCTCCCTCGTCGTAGAGCCCGAAGTAGCGGGCGGCCGTGTCCATGTCCTTGTCGCCGCGGCCCGAGAGGCACACGGCGAGCACCGCGTCGGGGCCGAGCTCGCGCCCGATCCGCAGCGCGCCGGCGAGGGCGTGGGCGGACTCGATGGCGGGGATGATGCCCTCGGTGCGGCTCAGCAGGCGCAGCGCCTGCATGGCCTCGTCGTCGGTCGCGGGGATGTAGGTGGCGCGGCCGATCGAGGCCAGCCAGGAGTGCTCGGGCCCGACACCCGGGTAGTCCAGTCCGGCCGAGATCGAGTGGGACTCGACGGTCTGGCCGTCCTCGTCCTGCAGCACGTAGGTGCGGGCGCCGTGCAGCACGCCGGGGCGTCCGCGCTCGATGGAGGCGGCGTGACGCGGGGTGTCGACGCCGTCGCCGGCCGCCTCGACGCCGTACAGGGCCACGTCCTCGTCGTCGATGAAGGCGTCGAACATGCCGATCGCGTTCGATCCGCCGCCCACGCAGGCGAGCACCGCGTCGGGCAGGCGACCGGCGCGCTCGATCAGCTGGGCGCGGGCCTCCTCGGAGATCACCTTCTGGAAGTCGCGCACCATCGCGGGGAACGGGTGCGGGCCGGCGGCGGTGCCGAAGATGTAGTTGGTGGTCTCGACGCTGGCCACCCAGTCGCGGTAGGCCTCGTTGATCGCGTCCTTGAGGGTGCGCGATCCGGTGGTCACCGGGATCACCTCGGCCCCGAGCAGGCGCATGCGGGCCACGTTGAGCGCCTGGCGCTCGGTGTCGACCTCGCCCATGTAGATCGTGCAGTCCATGCCGAACAGCGCCGCGGCGGTGGCGGTGGCGACGCCGTGCTGGCCCGCTCCCGTCTCGGCGATCACGCGGGTCTTGCCGAGGCGCCGGGTGAGCAGCGCCTGGCCGAGCACGTTGTTGATCTTGTGGCTGCCCGTGTGGTTGAGGTCCTCGCGCTTGAGGAAGATGCGCGCTCCCCCGGCGTGCTCGGCGAAGCGCGGCACCTCGGTCAGCGCCGAGGGCCGGCCGGCGTAGTCGGCGAGGAGGGCGTTCAGCTCGGCGTGGAACGACGGATCGGCCATCGCGGCCGTGTGGGCGGCGGCGAGCTCGTCGATCGCCGCGATGAGCGACTCGGGCATGTAGCGCCCGCCGAACTCGCCGAAGAAGGGGCCGGGCTGGTCGCGCAGGGGCATCAGGCCTCCAGGAAGGTACGCAGGGTCGAGACGGGGTCGCCCGTGACGAGCGCCTCGCCGATGAGGACGGCGTCGGCACCCGCCGCGCGGTAGTGCGCCACGTCGGCCGGCGTGAGCACGGCGGACTCGGCCACCTTGATCGCGTCGGCGGGGATGCCCTCGACGAGCCGGCCGAAGAGGTCGCGATCGAGCTCGAAGGTGGCCAGGTCGCGGGCGTTGACGCCGATCAGCTTCGCGCCGAGCTGGGCGGCGCGCGCGACCTCGTCGGCGGAGTGCGCCTCGACGAGCGGCGTCATGCCAAGCTCGACGATCAGCGCATACAGCTCCTCGAGCACCGGCTGCTCGAGCGCGGCCACGATGAGCAGCACGAGGTCGGCGCCGGCGGCGCGGGCCTCGAGCACCTGGTAGGGCGTCGCGATGAAGTCCTTGCGCAGCACCGGCAGGCCCACGGCCGCCTTGACGGCGGTGAGATCGTCGAGCGACCCCTTGAAGCGGCGCTGCTCGGTGAGCACGCTGATCGCGGACGCGCCGCCCCGCTCGTAGAGCCCGGCCTGGTGCGCGGGGTCCGGGATCGCGGCGAGGTCGCCGCGCGAGGGGCTGGCCCGCTTGACCTCGGCGATCACCTTCACCCCGGCCGCGGGGGCCAGGGCGGTCAGCGCGTCGCGCGCGGGCGCCTGCGCGAGGGCGAGGCGCTCCACCTCGGCGAGGGGCCGCCGCGCCCTGCGGACCTCCGCGTCCTCGACCGATCCGGCGGTCAGTTCCGCCAGGAGCGACATCAGTGCGCCTTGGACGAGTACTTCGGTCCGTTCACGCCGTAGCCGGCCTTCGACACGATCCACCCCGCGATGGGGCCGAGCACGACGATCACGGCGCCCACGGCGACGACCGGCCACGATCCGAGGAACAGCGCCACCGTGCCGATCGCGAGACCGACCAGCATGATGAGGACGGTCGTCCAGGCGGCGGGCGAGTGTCCGTGACCGGGGTCGGCGAGGGGGTTGCTCATGACGGGGCCTCCGTGGTTGGTGAATCGGAAAGAGTCTATCGGGCCGGGCGCCGGCCCTCCGCGCTCAGCGGCTGGTGGGGTCCTGGCCGTGGCTCAGGTCGTCCCAGGAGTCGATCGCATCGAGCGGACCGTCGGCGGGTGCCGCGTGCGCGGTCTCGTAGCGGCGGCCCGAGCGCTTCCAGTGTCGCGCGGTGGAGATCACCGTCGCGCCTCCGAGCACCACGAGCGCGGCCGCCACCAGGGAGAGCACCGGCCACGGGGTGGCGACGATGGAGCGCACGAGCTCGCTCACGGCCTCCTCCCCCGCGAGCCCCGTGTGCTCGGTGACGGTCGAGGCCACGGCCGAGACCGGCGGCGTGAACGCGATCCGGCCGATCATCACGATGAGCACGAAGCCCAGCAGGTTCGCCAGCAGGCCGAGCACATAGCGCAGCACGGTGCCCGCCAGCGCGAGCACCAGCGCGAGGGCCAGCACGGCGAGCGTGAGCGGCTGCAGCACGGGCGCCGCGGCCGCGCCCGACACGGGCAGGCTCGCATCGGAGAGCTCCGCGGTGAACCAGGTCTGCGTCGAGCCGATCATCAGCACGGCGCCGCCGGCCAGCAGGAGCAGCACCGAGAGCGAGCGGCCGCGCCGATTCGCCCAGGCGTCGATCCGCCCGATCGCGCCCATCAGCGATCCGCCCGCAGCAGGTCGCGCTCGTCGGTGTCGAAGCAGGTGTGCGTGCCCGTGTGGCACGCGGCCCCGGTCTGGTCGACGAGCAGCAGCACGGTGTCGCCGTCGCAGTCGATGCGCACGCCGCGCACCTCCTGGATGTGACCGGACGTGTCGCCCTTGCGCCAGTACACGCCGCGCGAGCGCGACCAGTACACGGCGCGCCCGCCGGTGAGGGTGCGTCGCAGCGCCTCGCGGTCCATCCACGCGAGCATGAGCACCTCGAGCGTGTCGACCTGCTGCACGACGGCCGGCACGAGCCCGTCGGCGTTGAACGCGACCTTGTCGAGCTGTGCCTCGACGTCCGCGGGCTGAGTCATCGGACCGGGATCCCCTCCGTGCGCAGGGCGGACTTCACGTCGCCCACGGTCATCTGGCCCGAGTGGAACACGCTCGCGGCCAGCACGGCGTCGGCGCCCGCTCGTACGGCGGGCGCGAAGTGCGACACGTCGCCCGCGCCGCCCGAGGCGATGACGGGAACGGTCGCCACCTCGCGCATGAGTCCGACCAGCTCGAGGTCGAAGCCCTGCTTGGTGCCGTCGGCGTCGATCGAGTTCACGAGCAGCTCCCCCGCGCCGCGCTCGATGGCCTCGCGCGCCCACGCGAGCGCGTCGAGGTCGGTCTCTTGCCGGCCCCCGTGCGTCGTGACGACGAACCCCGACGGCGTGCGCGGCGACCGCTTCACGTCGAGCGAGAGCACGAGCACCTGTGCGCCGAAGCGGTCGGCGATCTCGTTCAGCAGCGCCGGCCGGCGGATCGCCGCCGAGTTGACGCCCACCTTGTCGGCGCCCACGCCCAGCAGCCGCGCGACGTCCTCGTCGGTGCGGACGCCGCCGCCCACGGTCAGCGGGATGAAGACCTCCTCGGCGGTGCGCTGCACGACGTCGTACATCGTGCCGCGCTCCTCGACGGTCGCGGTCACGTCGAGGAAGGTCACCTCGTCGGCGCCCTGCTCGAAGTACCGCCGCGCGAGCTCGACGGGATCGCCCATCTCGCGCAGGTTCTCGAAGTTGACGCCCTTCACCACGCGCCCGGCCGCGACGTCCAGGCACGGGATGACGCGGGTCACGACCGACATCAGAGCCTCGCGTTGTCGATCGCGGTCACGAGGATCGCGCGGGCGCCGAGCTCGTAGAGCTCGTCCATCACGCGGTTCATGCCCTTTCGGGGCACCATCACCCGCACGGCCACCCATTCGGGATCGCGCAGCGGCGACACCGTGGGCGACTCGATGCCGCCGGCGATCTCGGTGGCCTGGTCCAGCAGCGCCACGGGCAGGTCGTAGTCGACCATCACGTACCGGCGGGCGACCATGACGCCGCGCAGGCGACGCAGCAGCCGGTCGGTGCCGGGCGCCTCGGTGGGCGCGCCGATGAGCACGGCCTCGGACTCCATGAGCACGTCGCCGAAGATCTCCAGCCCGGCCTGGCGCAGCGTCGTGCCGGTCTCGACCACGTCGGCCACGGCATCGGCCACACCGAGCTCCACGGCCGACTCGACCGCGCCGTCCAGCGGCACGATGTCGACGGCCACGCCGCGCTCGTCCAGCAGCGCGTCGACGAGACCCGGGAAGGCGGTGGCGACACGCACGCCCTCGAGGTCCTCGATGCGCGAGAACCGGCCGGGGCGGGCGGCGAGGCGGAACGTGGAGTTGCCGAAGCCGAGCGCCTCGATCTCGCGGGCCGGCATGCGGGTGTCGAGCAGCAGGTCGCGCCCCGTGATGCCGACGTCGAGCGCGCCGGAGGCGACGTAGGTGGCGATGTCGCGCGGGCGCAGGTAGAAGAACTCGACGTCGTTGGCCGCGTCGATCAGATGCAGCTGCTTGGAGTCGCGGCGCGTGGCGTAGCCCGCCTCCGCGAGCATGGCGATGGCGGTCTCGGACAGGGCTCCCTTGTTGGGAACGGCGATGCGGAGCATGAGGTCTTTCGGGTCGGACGTGACAGAACGCGTGCCTCAGAGATGTCGGTAGACGTCCGCCGGCGTCAGGCCCTTGGCGATCATCATCACCTGCAGGTGGTACAGCAGCTGCGAGATCTCCTCGGCGGCCTCGGCGTCGGACTGGTACTCGGCGGCCATCCACACCTCGGCGGCCTCCTCGACGATCTTCTTGCCGATGGCGTGGACGCCGGCGTCGAGCTCACGGACGGTGCCGGAGCCCTCGGGGCGCGTCTGCGCCTTCTCGGTCAGCTCGGCGAACAGTTCGTCGAAGGTCTTCACCCGTCAAGGCTACCCGCTGCCGGCGCCGCGCCGCCGCGCGGGCCGTGCCGGTGCGCGGCGGCCTCGCTGCGCAGCCGCGCGATCGCCGCGTCGATGTCGTCGGCGCCGTACACGGCCGAGCCGGCGACGAACGTGTCGGCCCCGGCCTCGGCCGCCTGCGCGATCGTGTCGGCCGAGATGCCGCCGTCCACCTGCAGCCACACGTCCGAGCCGCGCCGGCGTGCCTCGCCGGCCAGACGGCGCAGCTTGGGCATCTGATCGGCCAGGAAGGACTGCCCGCCGAAGCCCGGCTCGACCGTCATGACGAGGATCTGATCGAACGCGTCCAGGTGGTCGAAGAGCTGCTCGACCCCGGTGGCCGGCTTGACAGCCACGCCGGCGCGCGAGCCGATCGACCGCAGCCGTGCCGCGAGGGCGAGCGGGTCGGCGGCGGCCTCGAGGTGGAACGTGACCGATGCCGCCCCCAGCTCCGCGTAGCCGGGCGCCCAGCGGTCGGGGTCGTCGATCATCAGGTGCACGTCGAGCGGGATCGGGCTCGTCGCCTGGATCCGCTCGACCATCTGCGGCCCGAACGTGAGGTTGGGCACGAAGTGGTTGTCCATCACGTCGACGTGCGCGAAGTCGGCGCCCGCGATGCGGGCGAGCTCCGACTGCATGTTCGCGAAGTCGGCCGAGAGGATGCTCGGGTTGATCCGGGGGGCGTCGGGCAGCGTCATGTCACTCCTTCGTGTGCCGGCGGGGAAGGACGAGGGCCAGGGCGATGACGATCGCGCCGCCGACCGGCACGACGGCGAGGCCGAAGCGGATCGCGGTGGCATCCGCGATGAGGCCGACCACGGGCGGCGACACGAGGAAGCCGATCCGCAGCAGCCACGACACGATCGTCAGACCCGTGCCCGGGCGCAGGCCGGGGATCGCGTCGGCCTCGTGCATCGCGGTGGGGATCATCGTCGCGCAGCCGAGGCCCGCCAGCGCGAAGCCCACGATGGTGCCGGGGATGCTCGGGAACAGCAGCGCGCCGCCGAGCCCCAGGGCGATGAGCAGGCCGCCGAGCTGCGTCACGAGCCGCTGGCCGAAGCGATCGATGAGCGCGTCGCCCGCGAAGCGGCCCACGGTCTGCGCGGCCAGCAGCGCCACGTACCCCCACGCGGCCACGGCGGGGGCGGCGCCGAGCTCGGTGGCGAGGTAGACCGCCGCCCAGGTGCTGCCGGCGTCCTCCACGAGCGCGCCGATGATCGCGATCACCACGAGCGCGGTCACGACGCCCACCACGCGGCCGCGCGACCAGCGTCCCGCGTGCACGACGGCGTGCTCCTCGGCCACGTCCGCGCCGTCGGGGCCGGGCAGGGCGAAGCGCAGCGCCACGAGGCCGCACACCGAGATGATCGCCGCGAGCACCCCGAGGTGCCACTGCCGCGGGATCCCGAGCGCCAGCACCGCGGCCGCCAGCAGGCCGCCGGAGACGGCGCCGATCGACCACATGGCGTGGAACGAGTTGATGATGGAGCGTCCGAGCCGGCGCTGCACCCGCAGGCCGTGGGAGTTCTGCCCCACGTCGGTGATCGAGTCGGTCGCGCCCACGACGAACAGGCCGAGCGCGAAGAGGACGCCCGTGGGGGCGATGCCCGCGACGGCCGCCGCGATGGTCGAGAGCACCATGGCGTACGCGGCCGTGCGCGCCGACCCGAAGCGCTGCACGAACCAGCCGGCGCTCAGGCCGACGAGCACCGAGCCGATCGCGGTGGCCGAGATCGCGAGGCCGTAGAAGGCGTTGCTCAGGCCGAGCTCGGCCTTGATCTCGGGGAAGTGCGGCACGAGGTTCGCCCAGGTGGCGCCGTTGAGGAAGAACCAGGCGGAGACGGCGGCGCGCGCCCGGCGCGCCTCGCGATCGGGACCCGTCATGCGCGCTTCCGGATCAGGGCGAGGAACATCGCATCGGTGCCGTGCCGGTGCGGCCACAGCTGCGCGTGCCGCCCGCCCGCCACCGGGGCGGGCAGGTCGAGCGGCCGTCGGGCGACCCGCTGCAGCGCCACCCGCGCGTCGAGCTGCTCGGCGGCATCGCCCAGGCGCGCGCACGCGGCGCTGACGACGGAGGCCGTCTCGGCCAGGTGCGGCGAGCACGTCACGTAGGCGAGCACGCCGCCGGGCCGGAGGGCCTCGAACGCGGCGAGGAGGAGATCCTCCTGCAGCGCCGTGAGCGCGGCGACATCGGACGGCTGCTTGCGCCACCGGGCCTCCGGGCGGCGGCGCAGGGCGCCCAGGCCCGTGCAGGGCGCGTCGACGAGGATGCGGTCGAACTCTCCCGCGCGGTCGGCGGCGAGCTCGCGCCCGTCGCGCTCGTGCACGATCACGTCCAGCGGCACGGGGGCGAGGGCGCGGCGCACCAGCCCCGCCCGCGCCGGGACGATCTCGTTCGCCTCGAGCGTGGCGCCGCCGGCGAGGGCCTCGGCCGCGAGCAGCGCCGTCTTGCCGCCGGGGCCGGCGCACAGGTCGAGCCAGCGCTCGCCCGGGGCGACGGGCCGCAGCCGGGTGAGTGCGAGGGCCACGAGCTGCGAGCCCTCGTCCTGCACGCGCAGCCGCCCACCCGACGCGCGCACGAGCGGGTCGGGGTCGCCGCCGTCGAGCCGGAAGCCGACCGGCGAGTAGTCCGCGCCGGGCTCGCGCGGCTCGGCGAGCCCGGGCAGCGCCACCATGGACACGCGCGGCGATGCGTTGTCGGCCGCGAGCAGGGCGTCCAGCTCGCTCTCGCGGCCCTCGGCGGCCAGCGCGCGACGCAGCGCCCGGAGGATCCACACCGGGTGCGAGGACGTGAGGCCGAGCCGCTCGTCGTCGGAGCGGGCGGCGGCGGCGATGCGCGCCATCCACTCCCCCGGCGTGTCGCGCGAGACGCGGCGCAGCACGGCGTTCGCGAAGCCGGCCGCGCCCTGGCCGGCGGCCTCGCGGGCCAGCTCGACCGACTCGTTCACGGCCGCGTGCGAGGCGACGCGGGTGGACATCAGCTGGTGGATGCCCAGGCGCAGCGCGTCGCGCACGGCGGGGTCGATCTCGGCCGGGTCGCGGTCGGCCGCGACGGCGAGGATCGCGTCGTACGTGCCCTGGCGGCGCAGCGTGCCGTAGGCCAGCTCGGTGGCCAGACCGGCGTCGGGACCGCTCAGGCCCGCCCGCTCCAGCTCGCGCGGCAGCAGCAGGTTCGCGTAGGCGTCGTCCGCGCTCACCGCGCGCAGCACGGTGAATGCGACCCGCCGCGCGGCCTGGACCTCCGTGCGCGGGCGCGGCGCGTGGCGGCGCTGCGGGGCGCGCCGGCCGCGTCCGGGCGCGCCGCCCTCGTCGCGCACGCTCACGAGCCCAGCCGCGGGGTCGAGCGCAGCCCGCGGAACCAGTCGGCCGCCGGCATCTCGGCGCGGCCGGCCGGCTGCAGCCGCGTGACGAGCACCGGCGCGGTGCCGGTGCCCACGAGGATGCCGCCCTTGATGGCGGCGACGGCGCCGGGAGCGAGCGCCGCATCGTCGCCGGCCGGCGCCGCCCAGAGGTCGTGGATCTTGAGGCGGTCGCCCTCGACCGTGGTGAAGGCGCCCGGCTCCGGCGTGACCCCGCGGAAGCGGTTGCGCACCGCGTCGGCCGGCTGATGCCAGTCGAGGCGGCCGTCCTCCAGCGTGAGCTTGGGCGCGAGGGTGACCGCGCCGACCTGCGCGTGGGCGCGCGCACGACCGGCGGCGAGGGTGTCGACCACCTCGCGCACGAGCTGCGCGCCGACGTGGCTCAGGGAGCCGAGCAGCTGGCCCGCCGTGGCGTCGGGATCGATGCCATGCTCGGCCGTGGCGTAGACGTCGCCCGCGTCGAGCTCCGGCACGAGGCGGAACACCGTGACCCCGGCACGGGCGTCGCCCGCGATGAGCGTGTGCTGCACGGGGGCGGCGCCGCGCCAGCGCGGCAGCAGCGAGAAGTGCACGTTGATCCAGCCGTGCGCCGGCCCCGACAGCAACGGCTCGCGGACCAGTCCGCCGTAGGCGACGATGACGCCGAGGTCCGGCTCGAGGGCCATGATCCGCTCGGTCGCGGCGGCGTCGAGCCGTGCCGTCTTGATCACGGGCAGGCCGAGCTCGGCGGCGGCCTGGCCGACCGGCGACGCCGTGAGCACCCGCTTGCGACCGAGGGGCGCGTCCGGCCGCGTGACGACCGCGGCGATCTCGTGCCCCGAGGAGTGCAGCGCGCGCAGCGACGGTACGGCGGCGGCGGGGGTGCCGGCGAAGATCAGCCTCATTCGGTCCTCTCGACGAGCGCGCGGGGGCGCATCACAGCTCGGGATCGGCGATGTCGACCCGCACTGCGAGTGTATTGCGCGCCGCGGGGCGGCGACCGGCGCCGCCCGTGCGGCGACCGCGGTTGGCGACCGCCTCCGCCACGACGGATGCCCGCAGCGACGCGGTCACGCGCGGGCCCCGGCCGTAGTCGAAGCGGAGGAGCGCGCGGGCGCGCGGCACGCCGTCGGCCTCGGCCGGCACGGGCCCGAGGATCGCCTCGGCGGGCAGATCGGGCACCGCCTCGCGCAGCGCCGCCAGCGCGCGGTCCACCGCGGCGGCGTCACCCTCGAGGCGCGCCACACGCGCCGCGGGCGGCAGGTGCAGCGGCGCGCGGTCGGCGACCTCCTGGCGCGCGTAGGCCGGCTGCGTCCACGACGCCAGGGCACGGGCGACGGGCCCGTTCACGCCGACGAGGTGCACCGGCGCGTCGGGCGCGGCGAGGGCCGCGGCGTTCGACCACCACCGCAGGCACGCCTCGCCGATGCGCAGGTCGGGCGACTGCAGCATGCGCTCGCCGTCGAGCAGCACGATCGCGCGGTAGCCGCCGCGCGCGATCGGCTCGGCGCCGCGGGTGGCGACGACGAGGGCGGGGCGATCGTCGACCTCGGTGACGGGGTGGGCGCCGTCCGAGACGATGACGCGCGTGCCGGCGAAGGCGCGGCCGAGCTCGTCGGCGGTGCGCTCGCTGCCGGACGATGCCAGCCGCACGCGGACCGACTGGCACTTCGGGCACGCCCACGCGTGCGCCGAGCGACCGCACCAGCCGCACACGGGCACGGCGCCGCGGGAGCGCGCGTGCAGCGGGCCGCCGCACGCCGGGCACCGGGCGGGCGCGCGGCAGTCGGCGCAGACGAGGCTCGGCGCGAAACCGGGGCGCGCGACCTGCACGAGCACCGGCCCGTGCTCGAGTGCCTCGCGCGCGGCGCGGAACGCGGCGGAGGGCACGCGGGCGCCGCGCTCCTCCTCGCGGATGGGGCTGAGCACGATCTTCGGGCTCGTGCGGCGCGCGGGGGCGAGCTCCTCGACCCAGCCGATCGAGACGAGGCGCTGCACGTCGCTCGTGCGGGTGTGGCCCGCGAACACGAGGGCGCATCCGTCGAGCTCCTGGCGCACGAGGGCCGCGTCGCGGGCGTGCACGTACGGTGCCAGCGGCTCGTCGAACAGCGGGTCGCCGTCGTCCCACAGGGCCACGAGCCCCGGCGACGACACGGGGGCGTACACGGCGGAGCGGTTGCCGATCACCACGCACGGCGCCTCCTCGAGCGTGCGCAGGTAGCCGGCGTAGCGCCCCGGGCCGGACTGGCCGGCGTCGTGGCGGACGAGGGCGTCCGCGGGCACGAGCGACGACAGCGCGAGGTGGAGCAGATCGAGATCGCGGTGGTCGGGCACGGCGATGATCGCCGAGCGCCCGGCGGCCAGGCAGTGCGCGGCGGCCGCGGCGAGCAGCAGCGCCCAGGCCGGCACCGTGTCGTCGCCGAGCGTCACGAGCGTCGGCGGCGCGTCGAGCGCGAGGCGCGCGCCGGCGTCGATCCGCTCGCCGAGCCCGGGGTACTCGGCCAGCACCGCCTCGGCGTGCGCGCTCGCGGTGGCCGTGAGCGCCGGGGCAGCGCACCGCTCCCCCGCCAGCCACGCCTTCTCGGCGCGCACCATGCGCTTGGGCACCGCCAGCCGCAGCACGTCGGACGCGGACCCCGCCGCGCGATCGGCCACCTTCCGGGCGAGCCGGTAGAGCCGCTCCGGCAGCACGGGCGCGGGCGAGACGACGGCGTCGAGCTCGGAGAGCACGCGGTCGACGTCGCTCTCGACGCCGCGCTCGATGACGAACCCCTCGATCACCCGCCCGGCCGTGCGCAGCGGCGCCTTCACCCGCACGCCGGGCTGCGCCTGCGCGTCGAGCTCGGCGGGGATGGCGTAGTCGAACAGCCGGTCGAGCTGCGGCAGGGGCGAGTCGATCAGCACGCGCGCCACGGGGCGCTGCCCGCGTGCGAGCGGCACGATCGTGCCCGTCAGAGGCCCGCCGCGGCGCGCAGGGCGTCGACGCGGTCGAGGCGCTCCCAGGTGAACTCGGGCAGCTCGCGACCGAAGTGCCCGTAGGCGGCGGTGCGGGCGTAGATGGGACGCAGCAGGTCAAGGTCGCGGATGATCGCGGCGGGGCGCAGGTCGAACACGTCGCGGATCGCTCCGATGATCGCCTCGTCGGGAACCGCACCCGTGCCGAAGGTCTCGACGTAGAGGCCCACGGGGTTGGCCTTGCCGATCGCGTAGGCCACCTGCACCTCGAGACGCTCGGCCAGGCCCGCCGCGACGGCGTTCTTGGCGACCCAGCGCATGGCGTAGGCGGCGGAGCGGTCCACCTTCGACGGATCCTTGCCGCTGAAGGCGCCGCCGCCGTGGCGGGCCGCACCGCCGTAGGTGTCGATGATGATCTTGCGCCCCGTGAGGCCGGCGTCGGCCTTGGGGCCGCCGAGCACGAAGCTGCCCGACGGGTTGATGTGCAGCTGCACGTGCGAGGCGTCCAGACCCGTCTGCTCCAGCACCGGGCGGATGACGACGCGCTCGACGGCGTCGGCCAGGTCGGCCTGGGAGATGTCGGGGTGGTGCTGCGTGGACAGCACGACCGTCTCGACCGTCTTCGGCACGGCGCCGTCGTAGCCCAGCGTCACCTGGGTCTTGCCGTCGGGGCGCAGGAAGCCGAGCTCGCCCGACTTGCGCACCGCCGTGAGGCGCTCCGACATGCGGTGGGCGGCCCAGATGGCCATCGGCATGTACTCGGGCGTCTCGTTCGTGGCGTAGCCGAACATGATGCCCTGGTCGCCGGCGCCCTGCCGGTCGAGGTCGTCGGCCGCCTCACCGCCGCGCTGCTCCTCGGACGCGGTGACGCCGTCGCCGATCTCCTGCGACTGCTCGCCGACCGACACCGTCACGCCGCACGAGTCGGCGTCGAAGCCCATCTCGCTGGAGGTGTAGCCGATGTCGCGGATGACGGTGCGCACGATCGACGAGATGTCGGCGTAGCCCTCGGTGCGGATCTCGCCGGCCACGTGGACGAGACCGGTCGTCACCAGGGTCTCGACCGCCACGCGGGCCTGCGGGTCCTGCGCGAGGAGCGCGTCGAGCACGCTGTCGCTGATCTGGTCGCAGATCTTGTCGGGGTGCCCCTCGGTGACGGACTCCGAGGTGAACAGGCGCAGGGTCATGGTGCTCCGAGACGTCGACGTGATCGAGCCGGGGCCGCCCGCAAGGAGCCCACCCCCGGCATCAGACAGAACGGTGGTCGCTGTCCATCCTGACAGCGACCACCGACAGAGTGTGTGGCGTTACTCGCCGAGCGGGCGAAGGCGCAGCTTGTCCTGGTGGATCTCGCGCAGCGCGATCGTCAGCGGCTTGTCCTGGATCTCCGAGTCGACGAGCGGCCCGACGTTGTCGAACAGGTTCCCCTCGTGCAGATCCGTGTAGTAGTCGTTGATCTGACGGGCGCGCTTGGAGCCGTAGATCACGAGCTGGTACTTCGAGTCGACCCGGTCGAGCAGCTCGTCGATGGGCGGGTCGACGATGCCCTTGTTCTCAGCGGCCATGCGCATCCTCCTGATTCCGCGATCCGATCGGATCGGTGAAAGTCTCTCGCCCCAGCGCGTCAGCGCTCGGGCCCATCCGACAATTCTACGACCTGACGCGCCGCCTCGGCGACGTCGTCGTTGACGACGAAGAAGTCGAACTCCCCCTGGGCCGCCAACTCCACCCGCGCGGTGCGCAGGCGGCGGGCCCGCTCCTCCTCGTCCTCGGTGCCGCGGCCGACGAGCCGCTGCACGAGCTCGTCCCAACTGGGCGGCAGGAGGAACACGAGCGTCGCGCTCGGCTCGGCCGCCCGCACCTGGCGCGCGCCCTGCAGGTCGATCTCGAGCAGCACGGTGCGACCGGCGTCGAGCGCCTCCTGCACGGGACCGCGCGGCGTGCCGTAGCGGTACGCGTTGTGGACGGTGGCGTACTCGAGCAGCTCGCCGTCGGCGATCATGCGGTCGAACTCCGCGTCGTCGACGAAGTAGTAGTGCTCCCCGTGCACCTCGCCGGGGCGCGGCTTGCGGGTGGTGGCACTCACCGACAGCGCGACCTGAGGGTAGTGGTCGCGGATGTACGTCGACACGGTGCCCTTGCCGACCGCGGTGGGCCCGGCCAGCACGAGCAGGCGGCTGCGGCCGGGGCGCGGCTGCGGCTCGGGCATGCGGCGGTCGAGCCAGGCCGCGAGGGCGCCGCGCTGGCGCGGCCCGAGGCCGCCGAGGCGCTTGACCGGCGAGATCTGCAGCTCGGCGAGGATGCGGTCGCGCTTGCCCTCCCCGATCGCGGGCAGCGAGGTGAGGAACTCCGTGACGCGCAGCGTGCCGGCCGGCGACGCCGGATCGGCGCTCGCGCGGCGCAGCACCTCCTGCGGCGTGACCACGCGGGTGGCGATGTCGCGCTTCAGGCCCGCCCGGGCGCGACGGGCGGCCACGGCCTTGCGCGAGGCGGCCACGCGGTCGACCTCGGGGGGACGGCGGGTGTCGCTCATCGCGCCGCCTCCCGGTACGCCGAGGCCGCGGCGTCGATCGCGTCGGCGAGGCCGTCGGGCCCGGCCGACAGCAGCGAGCGGCTCTCGGAGGCCAGCACGCACGGCGCCATCGCGCCGAAGCGCTCCGCCAGGTCGGCGGGGACGGCGCCCTGCCGGCCGAAGCCGGGTGCGAGGATCGGCGCGGCCGGGGCGAAGGGGGCGATGCCCGCCCGCGCCCAGTCGACGGTGGCGCCGATGACGAGGCCGAACGAACCCCAGTCGTCACCGTGCGCGGCGTTGCGGGCCGACACCTCGGCGATCACCTGCGCCGAGACGGTGGCGCCGTCCGCGACCGAAGCCTGGAGCGCCCGCGCCTCGGGGTTGCTCGTCGCGGCCAGGATGAACACGCCCTTGCCCGCGGCCAGCGCCCGGTCGAACGTGCCGTCCAGCGCACCGACGCCGAGGTACGGGCTGGCCGTGACGGCATCCGCCTCAAGCTCGGCGCCCGGCGTCAGCCAGGCCTCCGCGTACGCGTCCATGGTGGAGCCGATGTCGCCGCGCTTGGCGTCGGCGATGACGATCAGCCCCGCCGCGCGGGCGGCCGCCATGACCTCGCCGAGCGCGGCGAGTCCCCGCCAGCCGTGGCGCTCGAAGAACGACACCTGCGGCTTGACCACGCCGGTGCGGCCGACGGCGGCCTCGACCACGCGCAAGCCGAATTCGCGCACGCCCTCGGCCGAGTCGTCCAGCCCCCACTCGCCCAGCAGGCCCGCGTGCGGGTCGATCCCCACGCACAGGCGTCCGCGCGACGCGATCGTCTCGCGCACGCGGGCGCCGAAGGACTGCACCATCAGGCGACCACCCGTGCCGCGCGATCGGCGGCGTACTCCTGCAGGCTCTTCACCTCGTAGCCGCCGCGGGTGGCGTCCATCGCGCTGACGGCCGCACCGAGCGTGACGATCGTCGTGAACAGCGCCTTGTCGGCGGCCACGGCGGCGGCGCGGATCTCGTACCCGTCGGCGCGCGCCGACATGCCGCTGGGCGTGTTCACGACGATGTCCACGCGGCCCTCGTTGATGAGGTCGACCACGTTCGTCTCGTCCGAGCCCTGGGTGTCGCTGTACTTGGCGACGAGCTCGACGGGGATGCCGTTGCGGCGCAGGATCTCCGCCGTGCCCTCGGTGGCGAGGATCTCGAAGCCGAGCTGGTGCAGGCGGTGGGCCGGCAGGATGACATCGCGCTTGTCGGCGTCGGCGACCGAGATGAACACGGTGCCCTCGCTCGGGATGCCGCCGTAGGCCGCGGACTGGCTCTTGGCGAAGGCGATCGGGAAGTTCTTGTCGATGCCCATCGCCTCGCCCGTGGAGCGCATCTCCGGGCCGAGGACCGAGTCGACGATCTTGCCGTCCTGGGTGCGGAACCGCTTGAACGGCAGCACCGCCTCCTTGACCGACACCGGGGAGTCGATCGGCACGACCGAGCCGTCCTGCGCGGGCAGCAGGCCCTCGGCCTTCAGCTGCGCGATCGTCTCGCCTGCCATGATCCGGCTCGCCGCCTGCGCCATGGGCAGACCCAGGGCCTTCGACACGAACGGCACCGTGCGGCTGGCGCGCGGGTTGGCCTCGATGACGTAGAGCACGCCCGCGCTGATCGCGAACTGCACGTTGAGCAGGCCGCGCACGCCCACGCCCGCGGCGATCGCCCGCGTCGCCTCGCGCACGCGATCGATCTCGCCCTTGCCGAGCGACATCGGCGGCAGCGCGCAGCTCGAGTCGCCCGAGTGGATGCCGGCCTCCTCGAGGTGCTCCATGATGCCGCCGATGTAGAGGTCGTCGCCGTCGAAGAGCGCGTCGACGTCGATCTCGACCGCGTCGTCCAGGAAGCGGTCCACGAGCAGCGGCGCATCGGCGCCGATGATCGCGTGCTCCGCGATGCGGGCGAAGTAGTCGCGCAGGTTCGCCGTGTCGTAGACGATCTCCATGCCGCGGCCGCCGAGCACGAACGAGGGACGCACGAGCACCGGGTAGCCGATCTCCTCGGCGATGCGCACGGCCTCGTCCTCGGTCGTCGCCGTGCCGTTGCGCGGGGCCATGAGGCCGCCGCGTTCGAGGATCTCGCCGAACAGCTTGCGGTCCTCGGCCAGGTCGATCGCCGCGGGGCTCGTGCCGAGGATGCGGTAGCCGGCCTCCTCGATGCCCTTGGCCAGGCCCAGCGGCGTCTGGCCGCCGAGCTGGCACACCACGCCGTGGATCTCGCCCGAGAGCGACTCGGCGTGCAGCACCTCGAGCACGTCCTCGAGGGTGAGGGGCTCGAAGTAGAGGCGGTCGGAGGTGTCGTAGTCGGTCGAGACCGTCTCGGGGTTGCAGTTGACCATCACGGTCTCGTAGCCGGCCGCGCCGAGCGCGAACGACGCCTGCACGCACGAGTAGTCGAACTCGACGCCCTGCCCGATGCGGTTGGGGCCCGAGCCGATGATGACGACCTTCTTGCGCTCGGACGGCGTGACCTCGGTCTCGAAGTCGTACGACGAGTAGTGGTACGGCGTGAGGGCCGGGAACTCGCCGGCGCAGGTGTCGACGGTCTTGAACACCGGGCGCAGGCCGAGCCGGTGCCGCAGGGCGCGGACCTCGGTCTCGGCGATGCCGCGCAGCTGCGCGATCTGGGCGTCCGAGAAGCCGTGCTCCTTGGCCAGGCGCAGCACGCGCTCGTCGAGCTCGCCCGCCGCGGCGACGGCGTCGGCGACCTCGTTGATGAGCACGATCTGGTCGAGGAACCAGGGGTCGATCTTCGTGGCCTCGAACACCTGCTCGACGCTGGCGCCCAGGCGCAGCGCCTGCTGCACGTCGACGATGCGGCCGTCGGTGGGCGTCTGGATCGACTCCAGCAGCGACTCCACGGTGCGCATCTGCTCGCCCCAGTGGAACGAGGATCCGCGCTTCTCGACCGAGCGCAGCGCCTTCTGCAGCGCCGTGGTGTAGTTGCGGCCGATCGCCATCGCCTCGCCCACCGACTTCATGGTCGTGGTGAGGGTGGGGTCGGCGGCCGGGAACTTCTCGAACGCGAAGCGGGGCACCTTCACGACGACGTAGTCGAGCGTGGGCTCGAACGAGGCCGGCGTGACCTTCGTGATGTCGTTGGGCACCTCGTCGAGGCGGTAGCCCAGCGCCAGCTTGGCCGCGAGCTTGGCGATCGGGAAGCCCGTCGCCTTCGAGGCCAACGCCGACGAGCGCGACACGCGCGGGTTCATCTCGATGACGATGATGCGGCCGTTCTCGGGGTTCACCGCGAACTGGATGTTGCAACCGCCGGTGTCCACGCCCACGGCGCGGATGATGTCGATGCCGATGTCGCGCAGCTTCTGGTACTCGCGGTCGGTCAGCGTGAGCGCGGGCGCCACGGTGATCGAGTCGCCGGTGTGCACGCCGACCGGGTCGACGTTCTCGATCGAGCAGACGACGACCGTGTTGTCGGCCGTGTCGCGCATGAGCTCGAGCTCGTACTCCTTCCAGCCGAGGATCGACTCCTCCAGGAGCACCTCGGTGGTGGTCGACTCGCGCAGGCCCTGGCCGGCCATGCGGCGCAGCTCCTCCTCGTTGTGCGCGAAGCCCGAGCCGAGCCCGCCCATCGTGAAGGACGGGCGCACGACGAGCGGGTAGCCGAGCTCCTCGGCGGCGGCGAGGACCTCGTCCATCGTGTGGGCGATCGCGCTGCGGGCCACGTCGGCGCCGGCGTCGATCACCAGCTGCTTGAAGATCTGCCGGTCCTCGCCCTTGCGGATCGCGTCGACCTTCGCGCCGATGAGCTCCACGTCGTACTTCTCGAGGATGCCGCGGGCGTGCAGCGCCATGGCGGCGTTCAGCGCGGTCTGGCCGCCGAGCGTCGGCAGGATCGCGTCGGGGCGCTCCTTGGCGATGATCGTCTCGATGACCTCGGGGGTGATCGGCTCGACGTAGGTGGCGTCGGCGAAGTCCGGGTCGGTCATGATCGTGGCCGGGTTCGAGTTGACGAGGATGACGCGCACGCCCTCCTCGCGCAGCACGCGGCACGCCTGGGTCCCCGAGTAGTCGAACTCGCAGGCCTGGCCGATGACGATCGGGCCGGATCCGATGACGAGGACGGAGTTGATGTCGTCGCGCTTAGGCATTGGCGTCCTTCTTGCCGAGGTGGTCGATCACCATGGCCTGGAAACGGTCGAAGAGGTAGTTCGCGTCGTGCGGGCCGCCGGCGGCCTCGGGGTGGTACTGCACCGAGAACGCGGGGATGTCGAGGGCGCGCAGGCCCTCCACGACGTCGTCGTTGAGGTCCACGTGGCTGACCTCGACGCGGCCGAAGCCGGCGGGGCTGTCGAACGGGCCGTCGAGGGGCGCGTCGACGGCGAAGCCGTGGTTGTGGGCGGTGATCTCGACCTTGCCGGTGGTGCGGTCGAGCACCGGCTGGTTGATGCCGCGGTGGCCGTACGGCAGCTTGTAGGTGCCCAGGCCGAGCGCGCGCCCGAGCAGCTGGTTGCCGAAGCAGATGCCGAAGAACGGCAGGCCGTCGCGCAGCGTCTCCTGCAGCAGGGCGACGTGCGCGTCGCTCGCCGCGGGGTCGCCCGGGCCGTTCGAGTAGAACACCGCGACGGGGTCGATCGCCTTGAGCTCGGCGAACGTCACCGACTGCGGCAGCACGTGCACCTCGAAGCCGCGGCGCGCGAGGTTGTCGACGGTGGCCTGCTTGATGCCCAGGTCGATCACGGCCAGGTTGCCGATCTTCTCCCCCACCGCCGGCGTGACGGCGGCCACGTCGACCGAGACCTGCGCCGAGAGGTTCTGGCCGGCCATCTGCGGGGCCTCGGCGACGATCCGCAGCTGCTCGTCGGCGTCGATGGCCGCGGCCTCGCCCGAGAAGATGGCGCCGCGCATCGAGCCGTCGGAGCGGATGTGGCGGGTGACGGCGCGGGTGTCGATGCCGCTGATGCCGACGATGCCGTCGCGCTCGAGGGCCGCGTCGAGCGACTCCTCGGCGCGCCAGTTGGAGACGACGCGGCTGGGGTCTCGCACGATGTAGCCGGCCACCCAGACGCGGCGGCTCTCGGGGTCCTCGGTGTTCACGCCGGTGTTGCCGATGTGCGGGGCCGTCTGCAGCACGATCTGGCCCGCGTACGACGGATCCGTCAGGGTCTCCTGGTAGCCGGTCATGCCGGTGGTGAACACCACCTCGCCGACGGTCGTGCCGCGCGCGCCGTAGGCGTGCCCGGGGAATCGGCTCCCGTCCTCGAGGACGAGGACGGCGGGATCGCGATCGAGCAGTGAGGTCACTTCGATGCTCCTGTCGGGGTCGTGCGCAGGTCCTCGACGGCGGCCACGAGGGCGTCCGGCTCGGAGGACTGCAGGCGGAGGTAGGTGTCGACGATCGTCCCGTCGTCGGTGGTCCAGGCGATCAGCACGAGGCCGTCGCGCTCGACGACGCGGTCGATCGTCCAGGTGGCGCGGCCGGCGCCGACCAGGCGCGCGGCGGCGAGGAACAGGGTCGGGGCGGCCGGCATGTCGAGGGCCACGCCCTCGGTGGTCACGGTCACGACCACCTTGGAGCGGAACCCGAGGTGCGGCAGCGGCAGCCGGTCGAGCGGGTCGTCGTGCGCCGTGGTGGCCACGTAGAGCCCGCCGAACGTCGCGACGGCCTCGCCGGTCGCGGGCCCGAAGGTCACGCCCACCCGCGCCGCGCGGCGCGTGCGGGCGCGCCAGCCGCGCCACATGCCGAACAGGGCGAGCGCGATGATCGCGAGGATCAGCGCGACGCCGGGGACGTATGCCATCACGAGGCCACCTCCACGAGTGCACCGTCGGCGACGGTCGGGCGGCCGCGGTGGATGGTCCACACGACGCGTCCGGGCAGCTCGCGGCCGAGGTAGGGCGAGTTGACGCTGCGGCCGTGCAGGTCGTCCTGCGTGAAGACGCCGTCGACGCTCGGGTCGTACAGCGTCACGTGCGCCGGGGCTCCGGCGACGAGCGACTGCCCGTGACCGTCGAGCCGGCCGATGCGGGCCGGGGCGGTCGACATGACGCGCGCGACGTCGGCCCAGCCGATCAGGCCGGTGCGCACCATGGTCTGGTCGACCACACGCAGCGCGCTCTCGAGGCCGACCATGCCGTTGGCCGCCGCCTGCCACTCGCATGCCTTCGCCTCGAGGGGGTGCGGGGCGTGATCGGTCGCGACGATGTCGATCGTGCCGTCGGCGAGGCCCTCGCGCACGGCGAGCACGTCCTCCTCGCGGCGCAGCGGTGGGTTCACCTTGTACCGGGCGTCGTAGCCGCGCACGAGCTCGTCGGTGAGGAGCAGGTGGTGCGGCGTGACCTCGGCCGTCACGGCGATGCCGCGCTTCTTGGCCCACCGGATGATGTCCACGGAGCCGGCGGTCGACAGGTGGCACACGTGCAGGCGCGAGCCGACGTGCTCGGCCAGCAGCACGTCGCGGGCGATGATCGACTCCTCGGCGACGGCCGGCCAGCCGGCCAGCCCGAGCTCGGCCGAGACGACGCCCTCGTTCATCTGCGCGCCCTCGGTCAGGCGCGGATCCTGCGCGTGCTGCGCGATCACACCGTCGAATGCCTTGACGTACTCCAGCGCGCGCCGCATGATCAGCGGGTCCCACACGCAGAAGCCGTCGTCGCTGAAGACGCGCACGCGGGCCCGCGAGTCGGCCATCGCACCGAGCTCGGCCAGGCGCTCGCCCTTCTGCCCCACCGTGACCGCGCCGATCGGCTGCACGGTGGCGTAGCCGGCGGACTCGCCGAGGGCGAGCTCCTGCTCCACCACTCCGGCCGTGTCGGCGACGGGGTTGGTGTTGGGCATCGCGAACACGGCGGTGAAGCCCCCGGCGGCCGCGGCGCGCGTGCCCGTGAGGACCGTCTCGCTCGCCTCGCCGCCCGGTTCGCGCAGGTGGGTGTGCAGATCCACCAGTCCCGGCAGCGCCACGAGGCCGTCGGCGTCGATCACCGTCGCGCCGGCCCGCGAGAGGCCCACGCCGACCTCGGCGATCCGCCCGTCCTCGATGATCAGGTCGGCGCGCTCGCCGCCCTCGATCGCGGCCCCGGTGATGAGGAGCACCTCGCTCATCGCTCCTCCTCCGTCCGCTCGCCCGCCAGCAGCAGGTAGAGCACAGCCATGCGCACGGACACGCCGTTGGTCACCTGTTCGAGCACGGTCGAACGGGGCGAGTCGGCAGCTGCGGCGCTGATCTCCAGACCCCGGTTCATGGGCCCGGGGTGCATCACAATCGTACCGTCCGGCAGCGCGGCCAGACGCACGGGGTCGAGCCCCCACTGCCGCGAATACTCCCGTTCAGACGGGAAATAGGCGGCGTTCATGCGCTCCAGCTGGATTCGCAGCATCATCACGGCGTCGGGCCGCTCGGCGATCGCCTCGTCGAGGCTGTAGCGCACGGCGACGGGCCAGCGGCTGAGATCCTGCGGCAGCAGCGTGGGCGGGGCGACGAGCGTGACGTGCGCGCCGAGGGCGGTCAGCAGCCACACGTTCGACCGCGCCACGCGCGAGTGCAGGATGTCGCCGACGATCGCCACGCGGACCCCGTCCAGATCGCGCCCACGGCTGGCGGCGCCGTGCACGCGGCGGCGCAGCGTGAAGGCGTCCAGGAGCGCCTGCGTCGGGTGCTCGTGCGTGCCGTCGCCGGCGTTGACGACACCGGCGGAGATCCATCCGCTCGTGGCGAGCGTGTGCGGCGCGCCCGACGCGCCGTGGCGGATCACGACGGCGTCGGCGGCCATCGCCTGCAGGGTCTGCGCCGTGTCCTGCAGGCTCTCGCCCTTGGACACGCTCGATCCCTTGGCCGAGAAGTTGATCACGTCGGCCGAGAGCCGCTTGGCGGCGGCCTCGAACGAGATGCGCGTGCGCGTGGAGTCCTCGAAGAAGAGGTTGACGACCGTCTTGCCCCGCAGCGTCGGCAGCTTCTTGACCTCGCGCTCCTGCGTGGCGGCCATGTCCTCCGCGACGTCGAGGATCGCGATCGCGTCGTCGCGCGCGAGGGTGCGGGTGTCGAGCAGGTGCCTCATGCGCCGGCCTCGCCCTCGATCGTGACCTCGTCGGCGCCGTCGACCTCGGCGAGTCGCACGTTGACGCGCTCGGCGCGGGCCGACGGCAGGTTCTTGCCCACGAAGTCCGGGCGGATCGGCAGCTCGCGGTGCCCGCGGTCCACGAGGATCGCCAGGCGCACGGCGGCCGGGCGCCCGATGTCCTTGAGGGCGTCGAGAGCGGCGCCGATGCTGCGGCCCGAGAAGAGCACGTCGTCCACGAGCACGACGACCTTGCCGTCGATCCCGCCCTCGGGGATCTCGGTTGGGCGCGGCGCGCGCGTCGGCTGATGCGCGAGATCGTCGCGGTACATCGTGACGTCGAGCGACCCGGTCGGCACCGCCACGCCGGCGAAGCGCTCGATGAGCGCGGCCAGCCGCCGCGCGAGCGAGACGCCGCGGGTGGGGATGCCGAGGAGGATCAGATCGTCGGGGCCGCGGTTCGCCTCGAGGATCTCGTGGGCGATCCGGGTGAGAGCCCGGCTGATATCGGCTTCTGCAAGCACGGCACGCGTACTCATCCGCCGCTCCCTTCTCCGCCTCACGGGACGGGGTTAAAGGTGCACGTTCTCTCGAGTCTAGCCGCCTGCGCCTGTGAGGCGTCGCCCCGGCCGCGGTGTGCCGCGATCGAGTTCCGCTCGCTTCGCTCGGACCCCGGCCGGTCACGGCTCGTCGACCGGAGCGGCGCACCGCCGGAGCGGAGACCGAGGGGCTCAGCCCAACGCTCTCGACTCGCTTCGCTCGCTCGAGCCGTCTCCGCTCGCTTCGCTCGGTCGACGAGCCCGGGTGCTCACGGCTCCGCATGAGCTGCAAGCACCCACGGCTCGTCGACCGGAGCGGCGAAGCCGCGGAGCGGAGACGGGTCGAGCGCAGCGGCGCAGCCGCGGAGTCGAGACAACGGCTTCAGGCCCCGACGACCCCGGCCCGTCACGGCTCGTCGACGGAAGGCGCGGAGTCGAGACCTGGGGCCGGAGCCGCTCAGGCGGAGGCGGCGATGCGGGCGAGAACGCCGTGCACGAACGCCGGCGAGTCGTCGGTGGAGAACTCCTTGGCGAGCTCCACGGCCTCGTCGATCGCGACCGCCGTCGGCACCTCGTCGTTGTGCAGGATCTCCCACGTGGCGATCCGCAGCACCGCGCGGTCGACGGCCGGCATGCGCTCGAGCTTCCAGTCGCGGCTGTGGGTGGTGATCTGCTCGTCGATCTCGTCCTGGTGATCGATGACGCCGTCGACGATCTCGCGGGCGTACAGCCACGACGCCTGGCGGGCGGGCTCGCTCACCGCGCGCTTGGCCTCCGCGGCGAGGGCCACGGCGATCGCGTCGCCGCGGACGTCCGCGGAGAAGAGGATGTCGAGGGCGCGCTTGCGCGCCTTGGTGCGTGCCGACAACTCAGTCGTTCACGCGGCCGAGGTAGTCACCCGTGCGGGTGTCGACCTTGACCTTGGTGCCGGCGTCGACGAACAGGGGCACCTGGATCTCGGCGCCGGTCTCGACGGTGGCGGGCTTGGTGCCGGCGTTCGAGCGGTCGCCCTGCAGGCCCGGCTCGGTGTAGGTGACCTCGAGCACCACGGACGGCGGCATCTCGATGTACAGCGGCGTGCCGTCGTGCAGCGCGACGGTGACGTTCATGTTCTCGAGCAGGAACTTCGCGGCGTCGCCGACGACGGTCGACGAGACGTTGATCTGGTCGTAGTCCTTGACGTCCATGAAGACGAACGACTCGCCGTCGTTGTAGAGGTACTGGTAGTCGCTGCGGTCCACGTTCTGGATGTCGACCTTGGCACCCGCGTTGAACGTCTTGTCGACGACCTTGCCGCTGACGACGTTCTTGAGCTTGGTGCGCACGAACGCACCGCCCTTGCCCGGCTTCACGTGCTGGAACTCGATGACGCTCCAGAGCTGCCCGTCGATCGAGAGCACGACGCCGTTCTTGATGTCTGCGGTGGATGCCATGGAGGTGAGTTTCCGTTTCGTGAGATGTGAAGCTGCGGGGGTGCGAACGACCCGACGGACGATTCTATCGGGTCGCGGGTTCGCGGTTGCTGAGGGCCCTCAGAGCCGCACCGAGGTGGTCTTGCGGATGCCCGGCTGCTGCTCCTCGCCGATCTCCTGGTAGGCGGCGAACAGCAGCGACTCGTCGGGGGCCTGCAGCACCGTGGGCTTGGCGATGTCGTCGAGCACGATGAAGCGCAGCATGTCGCCGCGGGTCTTCTTGTCGCGCTTCATCGTGGCCAGCAGCTGCGGCCACGCGCCCGCGCGGTACGTGGTCGGCAGGCCCAGCGCCGTGAGGATCGCGCGGTGCCGATCGACGGCCTCGTCGGACAGGCGCCCGGCCAGGCGCGAGAGCTCGGCGGCGAACATCATGCCGATCGAGATCGCGGCGCCGTGGCGCCACTGGTAGCGCTCGGCGTGCTCGATCGCGTGCCCCAGCGTGTGCCCGTAGTTGAGGATCTCGCGCAGGCCGGCCTCGCGGAAGTCCTCGCCCACGACGTCGGCCTTCATCTGGATCGCCAGCTCGATGCAGCGGCGGAACTCGGGCGAGGCGACGTCGGTGGCCCGCTCCGGGTCGGCCTCGACGATCTCGAGGATCTCGGGGTAGCGGATGAAGCCGGCCTTGACGACCTCCGCGAAGCCGGCGAGGGCCTCGTTGCGCGGCAGGGTCGCCAGCAGGTCGAGGTCGCACAGCACCGCGGCGGGCGCCCAGAACGCTCCGACGAGGTTCTTGCCCTCGGCGGTGTTGATGCCGGTCTTGCCGCCCACCGCGGCATCGACCATGCCGAGCACGGTGGTCGGCACCTGCACGACCGCGATGCCGCGCAGCCACGTGGCCGCGACGAATCCCGCGACGTCGGTGACGGCGCCGCCGCCGAAGCCGACGATCGCGTCGGAGCGGGTGAAGTCGGCCTGACCGAGGATCTGCCAGCAGAACGCCGCCACCTCGATCCGCTTGCCGCTTTCGGCATCGGGGATCTCGGCGAGGAGCACCTCGCGCTCCCCCATCAGCCGCTCCCGGAGCTCCTCGGCCTCGCGCTGCAGCGTCGGCGGGTGGATCACGAGGACCTTGCGGGCCGCGGCCGGCAGCGTCTCGCCCAGGCGCGCGAGGACGCCGTGGCCCACGGTGATGTCGTAGCCGGCGTCGCCCGACACCGTGATGGTCGTGATGTCAGTCATCCTGATCCTCCTGAGTCTGCGGCGCGATCGCCTCGGCGCGCGCCCAGGCGACGATGCGGTCGACGACGCCCTGCATGGGGCCCGAGGACGTGTCGAACACGACGCTCGAGACCGATTCGTACACCGGCATGCGCTCGTCGCGGATCCGCGTCCACTCCGCGACCGGATCGCGGTCGTCGCGGTTGAGCAGGGGGCGCTTCTGCCCCCGGATGCGGGCCGCGATCACGTGCTCGGCCACCGTCAGCAGCACCACGGGGGTGCCGCGCAGCGCCGCGCGGGTGTCGGGGTGCATCGGCGCGCCGCCGCCGAGCGCGATGATGCCGCCCTCGCCGATCACCCGACGCACCGTGTCGTGCTCGATGGCGCGGAAGGCCGGCTCGCCCAGGCGCTCGAAGATCTCCGGGATCGGCCCGTGCTCCTTGACGATCTCGCTGTCGGTGTCGCGGAACGGCAGCCCGAGCGCGCGGGCGACGCGGCGGCCGATGCTCGTCTTGCCGGCCCCCATGGGCCCGATGAGCACGAGGGCGGGGCGCCCCGACGGCTCAGACGAGGTCATCGCCGAACGTGTCCACGTCGTTCGTCCGCAGGTTCGCGGGGATCGACGCGAGGTACGACTCGAGGTTGC
The DNA here is from genome assembly GCF_004564075.1 of Microbacterium sediminis. Lineage (NCBI taxonomy): Bacteria > Bacillati > Actinomycetota > Actinomycetes > Micrococcales > Microbacteriaceae > Microbacterium > Microbacterium sediminis. The sequence goes on along the minus strand of NZ_CP038256.1, from coordinate 1,364,816 downwards.
GGCGCGTCTCTGCCACGGAGTCGCCGCCGAACTTCTCGAGCACGACGTCGGCCAGCACGAGGGCGACCATGGCCTCCGCGACGACGCCGGCGGCCGGCACGGCGCACACGTCGGAGCGCTGGTGGTGCGCCGAGGCGTCCTCGCCGGACGCGACGTCGATCGTGCGCAGCGCCTTGGGGACGGTCGCGATCGGCTTCATCCCGGCGCGCACGCGCAGCGGCGTGCCGGTGGACATGCCGCCCTCGGTGCCGCCCGCGCGGCCGCTGGCGCGCGCGATGCCGTCGTCGGTGAGGAACAGCTCGTCGTGGGCGCGCGATCCGCGGCGCGTGGTGGTGAGGAAGCCGTCGCCGACCTCCACGCCCTTGATCGCCTGAATGCTCATGAGGGCCTGGGCGAGTTTGCCGTCGAGGCGGCGGTCCCAGTGCACGTGCGAGCCCAGTCCCGGCGGCAGCCCGTAGGCGAGCACCTCGACGATCCCGCCCAGCGTGTCGCCGGCCTTGCGCGCGTCGTCCACCTCGGCCACCATCGCCTCGCTCGTGGCGGGGTCGAAGCAGCGCAGCGGATCGGCGTCGAGGGCGTCCACGTCGTCGGGCGTGGGCAGCGGGGCGCCGTCGGGCACCCGCACGGGGCCGATCGAGAGGGTGTGGCTGACGAGGCGGATGCCCAGCTCGGCCAGGAACGCGCGGGCGACGGCGCCGAGCGCGACGCGCGCGGCCGTCTCGCGGGCACTGGCCCGCTCGAGTACGGGGCGCGCCTCGTCGAAGCCGTACTTCTGCATGCCGACGAGGTCGGCGTGGCCGGGGCGCGGGCGCGTGAGCGGCGCGCCGCGACCGCGCGAGCGCTCGGTGAGCTCGGTGGGGGCCGCGTTCATGACCTCGGTCCACTTGGGCCACTCGGTGTTGCCGATGCGCAACGCGATGGGGCTGCCGAGCGTGCGTCCGTGCACCACGCCGGTCGAGATGGTCAGCTCGTCCTGCTCGAACTTCTGGCGCGATCCGCGCCCATACCCGAGCGTGCGGCGCTTCAGATCCGCCTGGATCTGCTCGGCGAGGAGGGGCACCCCGGCGGGCAGGCCCTCCATGACGGCGATGAGTTCGGGGCCGTGCGATTCGCCGGCCGTGAGCACGCGGAGCATGCTGCCTAGTCTCCCATGGCCGCGCGCATCGCCCGGACGACGGCCTCCTCGTCCGGCAGCGGGCGGTCGACGTCGCCCGTGGTGAACACGCGCACCTGCAGCACGGCCTGGTGCAGCAGCATGCCGAGACCGGCGACCGCCGGGGCCTCCCAGCGCTCGGCGAGCGAGGACGGCCACGGGCTGTACGCCACGTCGAACAGCGGCCCACCGGTGCCGGCGATCCGATCGAGCTGGGCGGGCGGCAGCGCCGTGCCGCCGGGGAGGGTGGCGATCGTGAGCTCCGCCGCGCCGCCGGCATCGTCGAACGACGCCGCGGCGACGCGCACGCCGATCCGCTCCCCCAGCGCCACCAGGCCCGCAGCGCGCTCGGGGCGCCGCGCGATCACCGTGACGCGCTCGGCGCCCAGCTCCCCGAGCGCCACGAGCGCCGAGGCCGCCGTGGAGCCGGCACCGAGGATCCGCACGTCGCGCGCCGCCTCCAGTCGCGCCTCGCGCAACGCCAGGATGATGCCGCCCACGTCGGTGTTCCATCCGCGCGGGCCGCCGTCGGCCGACCGCAGCAGCGTGTTGACCGCGCCCGTGAGCTCGGCGCGGCGATCACGCCACGCGGCGGCCGCGAACGCGCGCTCCTTGCCGGGCATCGTGACCGCGAGCCCGCGCACCGCCGGATCGAGCGCCGCGAGCTCGGCATCGAACGCGTCGGCGCTCACGCGGCGCCGCTCGAAGCCCCAGTCGAGCCCGAGCGCGCGGTAGGCCGCCCGGTGCAGCTGCGGCGACCGGCTGTGCGCGATCGGGTCGCCCCAGACCTCCAGCCGCGTGCCGCTCAGCATCCGTAGTCGGGGTTCGCGGCGCACCACTCGCGCAGCTCGGCCACGCCCTGCTCGTGCTCGGCGAGCGTCTCGCTGAACTTCGACTCGCCGGGATCGAGGTTGACGGCCGTGAAGTACAGCCACGGGCCGTCGGCGGGGTGCATCGCCGCGTCGATCGCGAGATCGCCGGGGTTGGCGATGGGGCCGATCGGCAGGCCGGGGTGCACGTACGTGTTCCACGGGTTGTCGTCGGTGAGCGCCTCCTCGGAGCTCCACACCTCGCCCTCGTGCATCTCGCCCACGCCGTACTGCGCGGTCGAGTCCATCTGCAGCAGCCCGGAGGTCTCGGGGTTGGCGGGGTCCAGGCGGTTCTGAATCACGCGCGAGACCTTGTAGAAGTCGTCCTCGAAACGGCCCTCGCGCTGGATGATCGAGGCGATCGTCAGGATCCGGTGGCGGTCCCCCTCGGGGACGCCCGCGCTGTCGAGGGACTCGATCGTGCGGTTCACGAGGGTGCGGATGACGTCCTGCGCCGACGTGTCCGGCTCGAACGTGTAGGTCGCCGGGAACAGCCACCCCTCGAGAGAGTCGGCCTGCACGCCGTACACCGACGGGTCGGCGACGGCCGCCTCGAACTCCTCGAGCGGCAGGCCGATGCCCTCGGCGAGGATCGGCAGGCTCTGCTCGACCGTGAGCCCCTCGCGCAGCTGCGCCGTGTTCTCGAGCTTGTTGGCCGGGTCCTCCAGCGCGGCCAGGGCCGCCTCGGACGTCATCTTCTGCTGCAGCCGGTAGGTGCCGGGGTAGAACGTGGGCGCCTGGGCGTTCTCGACGAGGTAGTCGTAGAACGAGTCCGGCTCGAGCGTCACGCCCGCCTCGTACAGCTTGGGCGAGATGGACGATCCGGTGTCGCCCTCCTCGATCGTCAGGAGCGCCTCGCCGGTAGCCTCGCCCGGTTCGTAGTCGGACGGGCCATCGAGGCCGAGCTGCTCCATGATCCGCTCGCCGTAGGTGTTCCAGGCCCACACACCGCCGGCCACCACGCCGCCCACGAGGGCCAGCACGATGACGAAGGCGATGAGGCAGCCGGATCCGCGGCGCTTCTTCGGCGGCGTCGCGGAGGAGCCGAAGAGGTCGTCGAGCGAGCCGCTGGCCTCGCCGCGCCCGGGGGCGTCGCCCGCGGCGGCGTCGGCGAGGGTCGAGCGCGTGGCCGGCTCCGGGGCGTCGCCCCCGCGCTCGGCGTCGTCGGCCGACGCGTCGCGCAGCCAGCTCAGCGCACCGGCCTGGTCGGGGGTCGCGGCGATCGGCGCCGTGGCCTGGGGCTCCGCCGAAGTCGCCGGCTCCGGGGCGGTGGCCTCCGGCTCGGGCTCGGGCGCCGGCGTGGGCGCGGCGGACTCGGCCGCGGCCGGCTCGGGCGCGGCCGGTGCCGGCTCCGAGGCGGGCTCGGGCGCGGCGGTCGGCTCGCTCGCCGCGACCGGCGTGGCCTCCTCGCCCGGGGCCTGAGGCGCCGGCGCCTCCCCGCGGGCTCGGGCGGCGCGCAGGGCGCGGCGGGACAGCGGGGTCTGAGCGGCGTCCGGGTCGGGCGTCTCGGGCATGCGGGCTCTACTCCTGATCGAGCGGTACGAGCTCACCGGCGGGGCTACCGGTGCGCTTCTCGCTGTCGACGGCATGCTGCAAGAGCACCACGGCGGCGACCTGATCCACCATGCTACGAGAACCCTTCTGGCTCCGCCCGGACTGGCGCAGGGCCGCGTGCGCCGTCACGGTGCTCAGGCGCTCGTCGACCAGCCGCACGGGCGCCCCGGCGCGGGCCGCGAGCTCTGCGGCGAACGCGCGCGCATCGGCCGTGGACGGCGTGTCCTCGCCGCGCAGGTTGAGCGGTAGCCCCACGACGTACTCGAGCGGCTCGTACTCCGCCGCGATCGCGAGGATCCGCGCGATCGACTCGTCCGAGCGGGGCACTGTCTCGACGGGGACGGCGAGCATACCGTCAGGGTCGCACCGCGCCACGCCGACGCGGGCGCGCCCCACGTCGATCCCGAGGCGCACGCCGCGGCGGAACTCCGCCACGCTCAGAGCGCCTCCACCGCGGTGCGGACGGCGTCGAGCGCGGCCGGGATCGCCGAGGCGTCCTGACCGCCGCCCTGCGCGAGGTCGTCCTTGCCGCCCCCTCCGCCGCCGAGCACGGTCGAGGCCGTGCGCACGAGGGCGCCCGCCTTCGCACCGGCCCCGCGCGCCGCCTCGTTGGTGGCGATGACCACGACCGGGCGGCCGTTCGCCTCGCCCGCGAGGGCCACGACGGCGGGCTCGCTGCCGAGCCGCTCGCGCACCTGCATGACGAGGCTGCGCACGTCATCGGCCGAGCCGACCGAGCCGACGCCCGCGGCCACGAGCGTGACCCGACCGGCGCGGGCGGCCGTCGCGACGAGCTCGGGCACCCGCTGCTGCAGCACCTGCGCCTCGAACTGGGCGATGCGCTTCTCGGCGGCCTTGAGGTTGGCCGTGAGCTCGGCGATCCGCGCGGCCAGCTGGTCCTTCGGCGTCTTCAGCGCCCCGGTGAGCTCGGCCACGAGCGCGCGCTCGCGGGTGAGCTCGCGGAACGCGTCCTGGCCGACGAGCGCCTCGACGCGGCGGTTCGACGCGCCGACCGACGACTCGCCGATCAGCGAGATGATGCCGATCTCGGAGCTCGTGGACACGTGCGTGCCACCGCAGAGCTCGCGCGACCACGGGCCGCCGATGTCGACCATGCGCACGGTCTCGCCGTACTTCTCCCCGAACAGCGCCATCGCGCCGGCGGCCTTCGCCTCGTCGAGCGAGAGCACCTGCGTGGTGACCTCGAGGTTGTCGCGGACCGCGTTGTTGGCGATCTCCTCGATCTCGCTCTTGGTGGCGTCCGAGAGCGCCTGGCCCCACGAGAAATCGAAGCGCAGGTAGCCGGCGCGGTTGAGCGAGCCCGCCTGCGTCGCGCCCTTGCCGAGCGTGTCGCGCAGCGCGGCGTGCACGAGGTGCGTCGCCGAGTGCGCCTGCTGGGCGGCGCGGCGGTTGACGGCGTCGACGACGGTGGTGGCCGCCACGCCCACGCCGACCTCGCCACGGGTCACCTCGACGGTGTGGCTGATGAGGCCGGGCACCGGGCGCTGCACGTCGAGCACCTCGAGCTCGTAGCCGGGGCCGACGATCGTGCCCTTGTCGGCGACCTGACCACCCGACTCCGCGTAGAGCGCGGTCTCGGCGAGGATCACCTCGGCGATCTCGCCCTGCACGGCCTTCTGCACGGGGGCGCCGTTCACGATGACGCCGAGCACGCTCGACTCGGTCTCGAGATCGCTGTAGCCGGTGAAGAGCGTCTCGCCCTTCGCGCGGAACTCGCGGTAGACGCCCACGTCGGCGATCGCGCGCTTTCGCGCCTTGGCGTCCTCCTTGGCGCGCTGCTTCTGCTCGCGCATGAGGCCGTCGAACGCCTCGCGGTCCACGCCGAGGCCGGCCTCCTCGGCGATCTCCATGGTGAGGTCGATCGGGAAGCCGTAGGTGTCGTGCAGCAGGAACGCCTGGTCGCCCGCCAGCGTTGTCTTGCGGGCGTCCTTCGCCTTGCTCACGGCAGTGTCGAGGATCGTCGAGCCGCTCGAGAGCGTGCGCAGGAAGGTCTCCTCCTCGGCGATCGCGTACGCCGAGATGCGGTCCCAGTCGGTCTCGAGCTCGGGGTAGCCGGCCTTCATCGCGTCGCGCGACGTGGCGAACAGCTCGGGGAACGTGGCCTCCTCGACGCCGAGCAGGCGCATCGACCGGACGGTGCGGCGCATGAGGCGGCGCAGGATGTAGCCGCGGCCCTCGTTCGACGGCGTCACGCCGTCGCTGAGCAGCATGAGGGACGAGCGCACGTGGTCGGCGATCACGCGGAAGCGCACGTCGTCGCCGGCGTCGGCGCCGTACTTCTTGCCGCTGATCTCGCTGGCGCGGTCGAGCACGGGACGCACCTGGTCGGTCTCGTACATGTTCTCGACGCCCTGCTTGATGAACGCGACGCGCTCGAGGCCCATGCCGGTGTCGATGTTCTTCTTGGGCAGGTCGCCGACCACGTCGAACTCGGTCTTCGAGCGCACGTTGTCGATCGCGTACTGCATGAACACGAGATTCCAGATCTCGAGGAACCGGTTGTCGTCGGCGGCGGGGCCGCCGTCCCGGCCGTAGCGGGGGCCGCGGTCGACGTAGATCTCCGAGCAAGGGCCGGCCGGGCCGGGCTGGCCGGTGGTCCAGTAGTTGTCCTCGCGACCGAGGCGCTGGATGCGGCTCTTGGGCAGGCCCGCGACCTTCTGCCACAGGTGCTCGGCTTCGTCGTCGTCCTCGTAGACGGTGACCCAGAGATCCTTCTCGTCGAAGCCGAGGCCACCGTCGGCCTCGCTCGTGGTCAGCAGCTCCCACGCGTAGCCGATCGCGCCTTCCTTGAAGTAGTCGCCGAACGACCAGTTGCCCATCATCTGGAAGAACGTGCCGTGGCGGGCGGTCTTGCCGACCTCCTCGATGTCGTTCGTCCGGATGCACTTCTGAAGATCGGCGGCCGACGGATACGGCGCGGGCACCACTCCCGTGAGGTACGGGATGAACGGCACCATGCCCGCGATCGTGAACATGATCGACGGGTCATCGCTCACGAGCGATGCGGACGGGACGATGGTGTGGCCGTTCTTCTCGAAGTAGTCGAGGTAGCGCTTCGCGATGTCCGCGGTCTTCATGTGGGGGTGCTTCGTCCTTGCTGGTGCGTGCGGAGGCGTACGGGTCCCGCCGCCGGAGCACGGCGGCCGGGGGTGCGGGAGGGGGTTACTCGGCCTTGTCGGTGCCGAGCCGTGCCTCTTCCTCGCGGTACGCGTCGGCGAGGCGGTCGGTGAACTCGGAGATACGCGCGTCGATCTCGCCGAGCAGCTCGTGCCCGCGCGGGTCCTTGTTCATGAGGTGGGCGGCGACGAAGCCGCCGATGATGCCGAGCAGGAACCACAGCACGTTCTTCATGTCACCCATCCTCCTGGTTGTGTCATCCATCGTATAGACACGAAGGGCGCCGGATCTCTCCGGCGCCCTTCGATGCAGACGCTGAATCAGCGAGCCGCGCCTCTTAGCGAGCCGCGTAGTACTCGACGACGAGCTGCACGTCACAGGTGACGGGCACCTCGGCGCGCTTGGGGCGACGCACGAGCTTGGCCTGCAGCTTGTCGAGCTCCACCTCGAGGTAGCCCGGAACCGGGGGCAGGACCTCGGCGTGGCCACCGGCGGCGGCGACCTGGAAGGGCTCGGTGCCCTCCGAGCGCTCCTTGACGTGGATCGTCTGGCCGGGCTTCACGCGGAACGACGGGCGGTCGACGATCTTGCCGTCGACCATGATGTGACGGTGCACCACGAACTGGCGGGCCTGCGCGGTCGTGCGGGCGAAGCCCGAGCGCAGCACGAGGGCGTCGAGACGCATCTCGAGCAGCTCGACGAGGTTCTCACCCGTCAGGCCGTCGGTGCGACGGGCCTCGTTGAACGCGATGCGCAGCTGCTTCTCGCGGATGCCGTACTGCTCGCGCAGACGCTGCTTCTCACGCAGACGGACGGCGTAGTCGCTGTCGGCCTTGCGCTTGGTGCGGCCGTGCGGGCCGGGGCCGTAGGGACGCTTCTCGAGGTAGCGAGCGGCCTTCGGCGTGAGCGCGATGCCGAGCGCGCGCGACAGGCGGACCTTGCGGCGGTCCTGGGACTTGGTGGTCATGACTCCCTTTCACGTGGCCGCGACTCTCGCGGACCGACGGGCGTACAGCCCTCTTCTCCCGCAATGGCGGCGTACGCCGAACTGCCGCCGAGGACTTGCGAAGAGGGTTGTGCTCGGATTTCGAGCCGATCCAGTCTACCAGGTCCGGACCGCGGTCCGCTTCGGGTCTCGCGCTCAGAACCGGATGGCGTCGATCGGCTTGACGCGCATCGCGATGAGCGCGGGCAGGAGTCCGGCGAGTGCGCCCACCGCGGCCGACACCAGCAGGCCCGTGAGGGCCGCGCTCATCGGGAAGGGCGGCACGTCCTGGATGCCCTGGAAGAGGCTGTCCTGCAGCGCCGGAATCCGCAGCGCCAGGATCGCGATGACGATGCCCGCGACACCGGCGAAGACGGTCCCGACGACGCTCTCCAGCATCACCGAGAAGAACACCCTCACGCCCGTCGCGCCGAAGGAGCGGCGCACGCCGATCTCGCGGATGCGGAACCTGGTGGTCACGAGCGTGATGTTGAGCAGGCTCAGGGCGCCGAGGGCGAGCACGAGCATCGAGATGCCGCCGAGCACGATGAGCATGGGGTCGAACGGGTTGAACGAGCCCTCCATCATGGCCTCGTAGTCCATGCGGTACGCGTCGACCTGGAACCCGTCGCCGAGGTTCGCGGCGAACGAGAGCCGCATCGACTCCATGAGCTCCTCGGCCGTCTCGGGCGGGATCCACGCCTCGTACTGCGTGCTGGGGCCCACGGTGTCGGGCATCACGGCCAGGGCGTCCTTGTAGAGGACGTATCCCGTCTGTGTCGGCACCCCGCCGGTCCCGCCCTGATCCGGGGTGACGCCGATGATCACGGCGTCGAGCGTGGCCCCCGGGATCGGCTCACCCGTGTTCGGGTCCCAGGAGTTCAGCGCCATCGACACCGTCGGCGCCGTGGTCAGCGCCGGCGCGCCCAGGCTCTGCCACCAGCTCTCGTTGACGATCGCCACGGGCGTGAGGCGCTCCTCGTCCAGCGGCGAGAACCAGGTGCCCTCGAGCATCGGCACGCGGTGGATCACGCCGTAGTCGGCGTCGACGGCCCGCACGTCCGACCACCCGTCGGGCGGGGGCGCGACGTCGAGCCACGACACGCGCGCCGACCAGTCGACGGCGTGCCGCTCGAGCGTGGCCGCGAACGCGCGCTGCATCGTGTCGGGCGAGGGGTTCTCCCCCGACTCCGCGTTGTAGGCGCTGAAGCTGACGAGCGCCGGGCGCCCGGAGCCGCGCTCCATCGACTCCTGGAAGCCCTGGTTGAGCATCTGCCCCAGCGCGACCACCGCGGTGAACGCCGCCACCGAGATCGCCACGACGAAGAGGCTGAGGATGATGCGCATGCGGTGCACGCGCAGCTCCTGCCACGCCTCCGCGAACGACGAGACCGCGCTCGTGAGCCAGCTCATGCGGCCGGCTCCAGGATCGGCTCCTCGGCGTGCAGCACGCCGTCGCTGAGGCGGAACACCCGCTGGGCGCGTGCGGCCACATGCGGGTCGTGGGTGATCGTGATGAGGGCCGCTCCGGCCTGCGTGGCGATCTGATCCAGCAGCGTCATGATCGTCGCGCCGGTCTCCACGTCGAGCGCGCCGGTCGGTTCGTCGGCCAGGATGAGGCGCGGCGATCGCACGAGGGCGCGCGCGATGGCCACGCGCTGCTGCTCACCGCCCGAGAGCCGCTCCGGCATCTGCGCCATGCGCTCGCCGAGCCCGACGCGCTCGAGCATCTCGGCCGCCAGTCGGCGCCGCCGCCAGAACCCCCTGCCGCCGTCGTAGAGCAACGGCATCTCGACGTTCTCCAGCGCCGTGCGCCGGGGCAGCAGGTTGAACTGCTGGAACACGAAGCCGACGTTGCGCCCCCGCGTGCGGTCGCGGCGCCCGGCGGTCATGCGGTCCAGCGGCACCCCGTCGAACTCGAGCGTGCCCGAGGTCGGGGCATCGAGCAGCCCGAGGATGTTCAGCAGCGTCGACTTGCCCGAGCCCGAGCGCCCCATGATGCTCACGTGGTCGCCGACCTCGACGTCGAGGTCCACACCTCGGAGGATGTGCAGCGGCTCGGCGTCGGGCAGCTCCACCGTGCGGGTGATGCCCCGCGCGTGCAGGAAGACCACCGCTCAGAGACCCGTCTCGCCGCCGGCCACCACCGACGTGGGCACGTACTCGTAGACCATCTCGCCCTCTTCGAGCCCGTCGACGATCTCGATCTTCTCGGCGTCGGCCAGGCCGAGCGTCACGGCCCGCTCCTCGGGAAGCCCGTCGGGCCCGGGGACGAAGACCGTGCCCTCGCCGGACGATCCCAGCACCGCGGTGATGGGCAGCACGAGCACGTCCTCCGCGAGGCCGCCCGCGATCGTCATGGTCGCCGCCAGGCCCGGGAAGACCCGCACGTCGGGCGGGACGGGGCAGCGCACGGTCGTCGTGACCTCGCCGGTCGCGCCCGTCTCGCCGTCGTCGCTGCCGGGCAGCGGCGTCTCGAGCACGAGGCCCGTGCAGGTGAAGGGCGCCGGGCCGTTGGTGATCTGGATCGACGCCTCGGTGGGCTCGGTCGTGAGCCGGTAGCGATCGGCCGGGGCGATCGTGCCCTGCACGCGGAACGTGGAGGGCGCGATCGCGCCGACCTTGTCGCCGGGCGCCACGGCGGCGCCGCTGACGAGCGTGGACGCGGAGATCGTGCCGCTCGCGGGCGCGACCACCTCGCTCCACACCGGGTACGTGCCGCCGTCGTCGGTGGGGATGTCCTCGCGCACGCTCGCGATCACGTCGCCGGCCGCCACGGTGTCGCCGACGGCGGAGAACACGTCGATGACGTTGCCGGGCTTGTTCACGGTCACGTCGACGGCAGGGTCGTTCTGCACCGTCGCGGCGAGCTCGAGGTCGTTGCGGATCGTGTCGCGCCAGGCGGAGATCTGCGGGTCGGTGATCTCGCCGGTCGGCACCTCGCCGCTGCCGAGCTCGGCCGTCTCCTCGCTTGCGGGGAAGAACGCCAGCTTGATGAGCGCGACGCCGATCACAGCGAAGACGAGCAGCCAGGCGATGGGCAGGATCACGCGTCGGAACACCAGCATCGGCGTCGTCCCTTCAGGGGGTGGGGGGATTCTCATCCTGGCCGACCGCGCCGCCCGGCGGCAATCGATTCAGGGACAGAACCCAGAAATATCCGGGAAGACCCGGAGTGCCCTGATCCGGTCAGCCGTCGATGATGCGGCGCAGCTTCTCGAGGCGCTCGCCGATCTCGCGCTCGCCGCCGAGCGGGCGCGGCTCGTAATAACGCCGCCCCGCGAGCGCGTCGGGCAGGTACTGCTGCGCCACGACGCCGATCTCGCTGTCGTGCGGGTAGCGGTAGCCCTTGCCGTGGCCAAGGCGCTTGGCGCCCGCGTAGTGCGCGTCGCGCAGGTGCTTGGGCACCGGGCCCATGCGCCCCGCACGCACGTCGGCGAGGGCGGCGTCGATGGCGTTGATCGTCGCGGGCGACTTCGGCGCGGTCGCAAGGTACAGCGTCGCCTCGGCCAGCGGGATCCGCCCCTCCGGCATGCCGATGAACGCCACGGCGTCCGCGGCGGCGACGGCGATCTGCAGCGCGCGCGGATCGGCGAGCCCGATGTCCTCGGCCGCGTGCACCACGAGGCGCCGGGCGATGAAGCGCGGGTCCTCCCCCGCCTCGATCATGCGCGCGAGGTAGTGCACGGCGGCGTCGGGGTCGGAGCCGCGGATCGACTTGATGAAGGCGCTGATGACGTCGTAGTGCTCGTCGCCCTGCCGGTCGTAACGCAGCAGCGCGCGGTCCACGGCCTGCGCGACGTGATCGGCGGTCACCTGCGCCGGCGCCTCGTCGCTCTCGGCCTCCGACGCCGCCACGCCGGCCGCCGCCTCGAGCGCGGTCAGGGCGCGGCGCGCGTCGCCCGATGCCAGCTGGATGAGTGCGCGACGCGCCTCGGCGTCGAGCGTGACGGCGCCGTCCAGCCCGCGCGCGTCGGCCACCGCGCGGTCGATGAGCGTGCCGAGGTCCTCGTCGGTCAGCGGCTGCAGGGTGAGCAGCAGCGATCGGCTCAGCAGGGGCGAGATCACCGAGAACGACGGATTCTCGGTCGTCGCCGCGATGAGGATCACCCAGCCGTTCTCCACGCCCGGCAGCAGAGCGTCCTGCTGCGCCTTGGTGAAGCGGTGGATCTCGTCGAGGAAGAGGATCGTGGACTGGCCGTAGAGGTCGCGCTGGTTCAGGGCCTCCTGCATGACCTCGCGCACGTCCTTGACGCCGGCGGTGATCGCCGAGAGCTCGACGAACCGCCGGCCCGACGAGCGGGCGATCGCCTGGGCGAGGGTGGTCTTGCCGGTGCCGGGCGGGCCCCACAGGATCACCGACACCGTTCCCGGCTTCTTCGCGTCCGGATCCGCCAGCGCCACCAGGGGCGAGCCGCGCCCCAGCAGGTGCGCCTGCCCGGCCACCTCGTCGAGCGAGGTCGGCCGCATCCGCACGGCCAGCGGCGTCTGGCCCTGGAACAGCGCGGCACGATTCACCCCTTCAGCCTACGCGCGAGCCCCGACACGGCGGCCCCGCGAGCGCGCGGCGCCGGCGCCGCGGGCGCGCTCGCGTAGGCTCGTGCCCGTGGCAGGCAGGACGAAGAACGACGACCGTGCGGCGCGGGAGCGCGCCAGGGCCTACGCGGCGCGCAAGGCGCTGCACGACACGCAGATCGCCCGTCGGCGGCGCGACAACGTCATCGTCTCGATCGCGGCGGGCGTCGTGATCCTCGCTGCGGTCGGCGCGCAGGCGCTCTTCTACACATCGGGCCCCGGCGTCGCGACCCCCGAGCCGAGCAGCACCGTCACGCCGAGCGAGGCTCCCAGCGTCGTGCCGACGCCGCCCACGGTCACCCCGGTCCCCTGACCCGGCACCCCTCCTCGGCGTGGCCGCGATCCCGTAGGCTGGGCGACGTCCCTCCCGATCCGTAGCGGCCAGCCGCCAAGGAGTTCCCCGTGACCACGTCTGATCACACCCCCGAGTCCGTTCCGAGCGACGTCGCCGAGCTCGCCGACACCCCCACCGCGTCCGCCGCCGTCGCCGCCGACGAGCCCACCGCGGACGACGCGGCCGCGACGAACCCGGAGCCCGAGGCCCCGTCCGAGCCCGAGGCCGCCGAGCCGGTGACGGAGGCCGCCGAGCCGGTGGCCGAGGCCGCCCCGGCAGCGCCCGAGGCCACGCCGACCGCTGAGGCAGAGCCCGAGGCCGCGCCCGAGGCGCCCGCAGAACCCGAGGCCCCCGCGCAGGCGCCGGCCGCCGCGCCGACGCCGAAGGCCGTCCCGCGCCCCGTGCCGTCGCCCGCCGCGCTGGCGCGCCCGAAGGCTCCCGCGGCTCCGGCCCCGGTGATCGCCGCGAAGGACTACAGCGAGTGGGGCCGCATCGAGGAGGACGGCACCGTCTCGGTCCGCGAGGGCGACGAGTGGCGCGTGGTCGGCGAGTACCCCGACGGCACGCCCGAGGAGGCGCTGGCCTACTTCGGCCGCAAGTTCGACGACCTCGAGGTCCGCGTCGTCACGCTCGAGCAGCGCCACGCCCGCGGCGGCGCCTCGGCGTCCGAGCTGCGCAAGCAGGCCGCGGCGCTGAAGACCGAGGTCGTCGGCGCCGCGGCGGTGGGCGACCTCGTCGGCCTCGCCGCGCGCCTCGACACGCTGACCGAGGCCCTCGCCGAGGCGAGCGCCGAGGAGGCCGCCGCGAACAAGGCCGCCACCGAGGCCGCGATCGCCGAGCGCACCGCGATCGTCGAGAAGGTCGAGGCCCTCGCGGCTCGCGACCCGAAGTCGGTGCAGTGGAAGCAGGCCTCGGCCGAGCTGGACGAGCTCTTCGCCGCGTGGCAGGAGCACCAGAAGACGGGCCCTCGCCTGCCGAAGGCCACCGCCCAGGGCCTGTGGAAGCGGTTCCGCGACGCGCGCGCGACGTTCGAGCGTCACCGCCGCGCGTTCTTCGCCGAGCTGGACGAGGCGCACAAGGAGGCCAAGGACCGCAAGACCCGCATCGTGGAGCGCGCCGAAGCGCTCGCCGCGCGCGGCGAGGAGGGCATTCCCGCCTACCGCGCCCTGCTCGACGAGTGGAAGGCCGCCGGACGCGCCGGCCGCAAGGTCGACGACGCGCTGTGGACCCGTTTCAAGGCCGCCGGCGATGTGCTCTACGGCGCCCGCCAGGAGCGCGACCAGGCCGAGCAGGCCGAGTCGCAGCCGCGGATCGAGGCCCGCGAGCAGCTGCTCGTCGAGGCGCAGGCCGTCACCGCCGAGAAGGACCTGGTCGCCGCCCGCAAGCTGCTCACGAGCATCCAGCGCCGCTGGGACGAGGTCGGCCGCATCTTCCCGCGCGAGACCGAGCGCGCCCTCGACGACCGCCTGCGCAAGATCGAGCAGGAGCTCAAGGCGCGCGAGGACGTCGACTGGAAGAAGAACAACCCCGAGGTCAAGGCACGCGCCAACGACCTGTCGCAGCAGCTGCAGGACGCGATCGCCAAGCTCGAGGCCGAGCTGGCTGCGGCCGAGGCGTCGGGCGACAAGCGCGCGATCGCCGACGCCAAGGAGGCGCTCGACGTGCGCCGCGCCTGGCTCAACGCGATCGGCTGATCCGCCGCGCCCTCGACGGCCGGTCCCCTCCGCGGGGGCCGGCCGTCGGCTTTCCACAGCCCTCCCGCCGCCGCTTCCGCCGGGCGACACTCGAGGGGTGCGGATCTACTTCGACGAACCGGGCGGGGTGCTCTCGGCCGCCGAGCTGCATGCCGCGGCGCTCGACGGCGACCTCGTGCCCATCGGGCTCGGGTGGGCGCCGGCCGACGCGGTCGAGACGCCCGCCGTGCGCGCTGCCGCGCTGCGGCCGGCCCTCGGCGACGCGCTGGCGGCCGTCTGCCTCACCGCCGCATGGGTGCACGGCGCCCTCGACGATCCGCCCGCCCGGCTGCACGCCCAGCGCGCGACGCCGTTCGGCGGGCGCCGCCCCTCCACGCACGCGATGCACGTGCGCGACGCGCTGCTGCCCGCGCCCGATCAGGAGCTCCGCGGCGGCGTGCGGGTGAGCACGGCCGCCCGCACGCTCGTCGATCTCGTGGCCGAGACGATCGCGCGCCCCGACCGACCCTCACCCTCCGCGCCGGGCACGATCCGCCGCGCGGTCGGCGCGCTCGCGCGCGAGGCCGACGTCGGAGCGGCCGCGCTGCGGCTCGCCGCCACCCGGCCGCGCATCCCGCACCGCGCCGAGCTCGTGCGACGGCTTCAGGAGGAGGTGACGCGGTACACGTCGTAGACGCCGTCGATCCGGCGCACGGCGCTCAGCACGCGGTCCAGATGCACCGAGTCGCCCATCTCGAAGACGTACCGGCTGATCGCCAGGCGCTCCTTCGTCGTCGACACGTTCGCCGACAGGATGTTGACGTGGTGCTCGCTGAGCGCCCGCGTGATGTCGGAGAGCAGGCCCGACCGATCGAGCGCCTCGACCTGGATCTGCACGAGGTACACGCTCTTGGTCGTGGTGCCCCACGACACGTCGATGAGACGCGCCGGGTCGTCCTTGAGCGACTTCACGTTGGTGCAGTCGGCGCGGTGCACCGAGACGCCGGAGCCCCGCGTGACGAAGCCGACGATCTCGTCCCCCGGCACGGGCGTGCAGCACTTGGCCAGCTTGACGAGGATGTCGTCGGCACCGCGCACGAGCACGCCGGACTCGCTGCCGCGGGAGCGGCGCTGCGACGGCGCGGTCGGCAGCTCCAGCGGGCCGCTGGCCGGCTCGTCGACCTCGAGCAGCGACTGCACCTTCTCGAGCACCGACTGGCTCGACACGTGACCCTCGCCCACGGCGGCGTACAGGGCCGAGACGTCGTCGTAGTGCAGCTCGTGCGCCGCATCCCCCAGGGAGTCCTTGAGCCGCTGGATCGGCAGGTGGTGCCGACGCATCGCGCGCAGGATCGACTCCTTGCCCTGCTCGATCGCCTCCTCGCGCCGCTCCTTGGTGAACCAGCCGCGGATCTTGTTGCGCGCGCGGGTGCTGCGCACGAACGCCATCCAGTCCTGGCTGGGCCCGGCATCGGGGTTCTTCGACGTGAGCACCTCGACCACGTCGCCCGAGCGCAGCTCGGTGTCGAGCGTCACGAGGCGCCCGTTCACCTTGGCGCCCATGGTGCGGTGGCCGATCTCGGTGTGCACCGCGTACGCGAAGTCGACGGGGGTCGCGCCCGAGGGCAGGCCGATCACGCGCCCCTTGGGCGTGAAGACGTAGACCTCCTTGGCGCCGATCTCGAAGCGGAGCGAGTCGAGGAACTCCCCCGGGTCCTTCGTCTCGGCCTGCCAGTCGGAGATCCGCGCGAGCCAGGCCATGTCCTGGCCGGAGGCGCGCTCGTCGAGCTTGCCGCTCGTGGCGACCATGCGCTCCTTGTACTTCCAGTGCGCCGCCACGCCGAACTCGGCCTGCTGATGCATCTCCTGGGTGCGGATCTGGATCTCGACCGTGCGCCCGCCGGGACCGATCACCGTGGTGTGCAGCGAGCGGTAGAGGTTGAACTTCGGGGTGGCGATGTAGTCCTTGAACCGGCCCGGCAGCGGCGTCCAGCGCGCGTGGATCGCGCCGAGCACGGCGTAGCAGTCGCGCACCGTGGGCACGATGACGCGGATGCCGATGAGGTCGTAGATGTCGTCGAAGTCGCGGCCGCGCACGACCATCTTCTGGTACACCGAGTAGAGCTGCTTGGGCCGCCCCGACACCGCGCCCTTGACGCGCAGCTGCTGCAGGTCGCTGCCCACGTCGTCGATCACGCGCTGCACGTACTGCTCGCGCTGCGGGGTGCGCTGCTTCACGAGGGCGTCGATCTCGTTGTAGATCTTCGGATGCAGCACCGCGAAGGAGAGGTCCTCGAGCTCCGACTTGATCGCCTGGATGCCCAGCCGGTGCGCGAGCGGCGCGTAGATCTCGAGGGTCTCGGTCGCCTTGCGCTTGGCCTTCTCCGGGGGCACGAAGCCCCACGTGCGGGCGTTGTGCAGCCGGTCGGCGAGCTTGATGACGAGCACGCGGATGTCCTTGGACATCGCCACGATCATCTTGCGGACCGTCTCGGCCTGCGCGCTCTCGCCGTACTTGACCTTGTCGAGCTTGGTGACGCCGTCGACGAGCAGGCCCACCTCGTCGCCGAACTCGGCCTGGAGCTCGTCGAGCGCGTAGCCGGTGTCCTCGACCGTGTCGTGGAGCAGGGCGGCCGCGATCGCGCGCGGACCGAGGCCGAGATCCGCGAGGATCTGCGCCACCGCGAGCGGGTGCGTGATGTACGGCTCGCCGCTCTGGCGCTTCTGGCCGCGGTGCTTCTCGTCGGCCACGCGATACGCGTGCTCGATGACCGCCAGGTCTCCGCGGGGGTGGTTCGCCTTGACCGTGTTGATGAGCTTCGTCAGGTCGGCGTGGCGGGGCGCCCGCGAGAAGATGCGGGGCACGAGCCGCCGCAGCGAGGACGTGGACTGCAGCGTGTCAGCCATCGGACGCCTCCCTCCCCGTGCGGACTCGATCATCCTACGCCCGCGCCCGGAGGGCTCAGGCCGCCCGAACGCCACGCTCGCGGGCGTCGCGCACCCGCGCGTCACGCTGGCGGATCGCCGGCTCGTTCTCGCGCAGGAGCGAGTAGAGCGGCGCCGCCACGAACAGCGTCGAGTACGTCGCGACGATGATGCCGACGAAGATCGACAGCGAGATGTCCGAGAGCGTGTCGGCTCCCAGCCACAGCGCGCCGATGAAGAGGATCGCCGCCACGGGCAGGGCGGCCACGATCGAGGTGTTGATCGAGCGGACCAGCGTCTGGTTGACCGCGAGGTTGACCGACTCCCCGAACGTGCGGTGCGAGATCTGCCCGTCGTCGCGCGTGTTCTCGCGGATCTTGTCGAACACGACGGTGGTGTCGTAGAGCGAGTACGCGAGGATCGTGAGGAATCCGATCACGGCCGCGGGCGAGACCTCGAAGCCGACGAGCGCGTAGATCCCGATGGTGACGACGAGCACGTCGACGACGCCGATGATCGCCGCGACCGACATCTTCCAGGTGCGGAAGTAGATCGCGAGGATGAGGAAGGTCAGTGCGAGGAAGATCCCGAGGCCCCACAGCGACTGCCGGGTGACGTCGGCGCCCCAGGTCGGGCCGATGAACGACGAGGTGATCTCGTCGGCCTCCACGCCGTAGGCCTCGGCCAGCGCGTCGGTGAGCTCCACCGTCTGCGCGTTGTCGAGCTGCGAGGTCTGGACGCGGATGTCCGATCCGCCGATCGTGGTGACCTTCGCCTCGGAGCCGGGGACGATCTCGTCCACGACGTCGGAGGCGAGGAGCTGATCGGTGGTCGACGGCGACGAGATCGTGAACTGCGATCCGCCGGTGAACTCGATCGACGGCGAGATGCCGCGCACCAGCAGCACGAGCACCGAGGCCGCCACGAGCGCGATCGCCACGAGGAACCAGAGGTTGCGCTTCCCGACGAACGGGAACGAGGTCTTGCCGCTGTAGAGGTCATTGCCGAGCTCGTTCATGGAACGCATCAGGCGTCTCCCTCCCCCGGCGTGCCGGTACTCTCGCGCGCGGCCAGCTCGGCGGCACGCTTGCGCTCGGCGATCGTCTGGCGGCGCTCGGCCTCGCCCTGCGACCGCTTGGCCCGGGCGACGGGCGCGACGGTCCGCTTGAACTCGGCGCGGCCGCGGTACACGGCGCCCAGGCCCGCGGGGTCAAGACCCGACAGCGGGTGGCCGCCGCCGAAGAACCGCGTGCGGGCCAGCAGCTGCATGACCGGGTGCGTGAAGATCACGAAGATCAGCACGTCGATCGCGGTGGTGATGCCGAGGGTGAAGGCGAAGCCCTTCACCGTGGCGTCGGCCAGGATGTACAGCACGATCGCGGCGAGCACGTTGATCGACTTGGAGATGTAGATCGTGCGCTTGGCGCGATCCCAACCGTCCTCGACGGCGGCGGTGATCGACTTGCCGTCGCGCATCTCGTCGCGGATGCGCTCGAAGTACACGATGAAGGAGTCGGCGGTGAAGCCGATCGTCACGATCAGGCCCGCGACGCCCGCCAGCGACAGGCGGTAGCCCAGGCGCCACGACAGCAGCGTGAGCAGCACGTAGGTGAGCACGCCCATCACGACGAGCGACGCGATGATCACGGTGCCCAGCGCGCGGTACGACAGCAGCGAGTACAGCGCCACGAGCACGAGGCCGATGAGACCCGCGAGCAGGCCGATCTGCAGCTGCTGCTCACCGAGCGTGGCCGAGATCGTGTCGGAGCTGACGACCGTGAAGCTCAGCGGCAGCGCACCGAACTTGAGCTGCTCGGCGAGGGCGGTGGCCGTCTCCTGCGTGAAGGTGCCCGAGATGCTGGGGCGACCGTCGAGGATGACGGCGTTCATCTGCGGTGCCGAGATGACGGCGCCGTCGAGGATGAACGCGAACTGGCTGCGCGGATCGTTCGCGCCGGCCTGGCCGATGCTGTACAGGCGCTGGCTCACCTGGCCGAAGACCTCGGTGCCGGCGTCGTCGAGGTCGAGCTGCACGGCCCACTGGCCGTTGTTCTGCTGCAGCGTCGAGAAGGCGTCGTCGATCGCGTCGCCCGTGATCTCGACGGGGCCGAGGATGTACTTCGATCCCTGGTCGTCGCAGGCGATGACCGGGTCGTCGGCGGGGGCCGAGGCCGGGTCGACATCGGGGTTGGCGCAGTCGTACGCCAGGAATCGTGCCCACAGGTAGTCGGAGACCCAGTTGGGGTCGGAGCCGTCGGTCGGCGCCACGCTCGGCGTGGCCGGCAGCGCGGTGTCGGCGCTCGGGTACGGCGTCTCCTCGCCGTCCTCGCCCACGAACGTGTTGGCGGCGGCCGCGGCGTAGATCACCGATCGCAGCTCGAGCTGCGCGCTGGCCTCGATGCGCTCACGCGTCTCGTCATCGACCGTGCCGGGCATCTGCACGACGATGTTGCGCGTGCCCTGCGTGGTGACCTCGGCCTCCGAGACGCCCGAGGCGTCGACGCGCTGGCGGATGATCGAGACCGCCTGCTGCATCTGCTCGCCGGAGGGGTCGGCACCCTCCGTCTGCGCCTCGAGCACGATCTGCGTGCCGCCCTGCAGGTCGAGCGCCAGCTCGGGAACCCACGAGGACTGCTGGAACACGTACACGCCCAGCGCGTTGGCGCCCGCGAGCACGGCGATCAGGACGAGAAGTCCGGTGAGGGCGCGCCACGCACGGCGCACAGGGGTCGGTGTCGCCACGTCTCAGCTTTCGGCCGGAAGGGAGGGGTGGGTCAGTTCTTGGTGTCGTCGTCGCTCGGGAGCTTCTCGACGCGCTCACCGTTGAGCGAGTACCCCTCGTCGGCCGTCTCGGTCGTCTCGTCGTCCTGCACGGTCTCGTCGGCGGCGGCCGGCGTGGCCTCCGGTGCGAGGTCCACGGCCTGGGCGTGCATCTCGGCCACGACGCCCGGGGCGATCTCGACCTTGGCCGGCTGCGTGAGGTCCTCGGCGTCGAACTCCACGAGGGTGCCGAACAGGCCGGAGCGGGTCATCACGCGCGCGCCGGGCACCATCTTGGTGCGGCGCTCCTGCTCGAGCTCCTGGCGCTTCTTCGCGTTGCGGCGGCCGTTGATGAACATGAAGACGAGCATCGCCGCGAGGACGACAAGGAGGATCAGATTCATGTCCATGGGGATACAGCGACCTTTCGGGAGGGAGCGCCCGCCGGCTTCGGCTGAGCGAGAGAAGACACCGGTCGGGCCGGCGCAAGCCTTCAGCGATTATAGGTCATCGATCGGGAGCGACCCCGGCGCACCGAGCGGGTGCGCCACACCGAGGTGCGCGTAGGCCTCGGGCGTCGCCACGCGCCCGCGCGGCGTGCGCCCCATGAAGCCGATGCGCACGAGATACGGCTCCACGACGCTCTCGACCGTGTCGGGCTCCTCGCCCACCGCGACCGCGAGCGTGCTGAGGCCGACCGGCCCGCCGCGGAAGCGCCGCACGAGCGCGTCGAGGACGGCGCGGTCGAGGCGGTCCAGGCCGATGGCGTCGACGTCGTAGAGCTCCAGGGCCGCCCGCACGTCGCCGAGCTCGGGCGCCGCGCCGTGGGCGTGCACGAGCGCGTAGTCGCGCACGCGGCGCAGCAGCCGGTTCGCGATGCGGGGCGTGCCGCGCGAGCGCCGGGCGATCTCGGCCCGCTCGCGCCCGCCCAGGCCGACCCCGAGGAAGCCGGCGGAGCGCTCGATCACGCGCTCCAGTTCCTCGGGCTCGTAGTACTCCAGGTGCGCGGTGAAGCCGAAGCGGTCGCGCAGCGGATTGGGCAGCAGGCCCGACCGGGTGGTCGCGCCCACGAGCGTGAACGGCGCCAGGTCGAGCGGGATGCTCGTGGCGCCGGCGCCCTTGCCGACCATGATGTCGATGCGGAAGTCCTCCATCGCGAGATAGAGCATCTCCTCGGCCGAGCGGGCCATGCGGTGGATCTCGTCGATGAACAGCACCTCGCCCGGCATGAGGCTCGACAGCAGCGCCGCCAGATCGCCGGCGTGCTGGATGGCCGGCCCGCTCGACATCCGCAGCGGCCGGTTGCTCTCGTGCGCGACGATCATCGCCAGCGTCGTCTTGCCGAGGCCCGGGGGCCCCGCCAGCAGGATGTGGTCGGCGGGCCGCTCCTGGATGCGCGCCGCGTCGAGCAGCAGCTGCAGCTGGCCGCGAACCTTGTGCTGGCCGACGAAGTCGGCGAGGCTCCCGGGACGCAGCGCGCCCTCGATGGCGAGCTCGGTGTCGTCGTGCGGCTGCGGCGAGGCGATGTCGCGCTCAGACACGCGCGCCCCCGTTCGCCGGGCCGAGGGCCGCGAGGGTGAGGCGCAGCAGCGCCTGCATCGATGCGCGATCGGCCTCGCTCGCCGACTCCGCCGCCGCCGCGACGGCCTCGCTCGCCACGCGCTCCGGCCAGCCGAGCCCGGCGACCGCCTGGGTCACCTGCGCCAGCACGTCGGCGGCGATGCCGGCCGGCGACGCGGCGGGCGCGGCCTGCGGCGGCGCGAGCTTGCCCTGCAGCTGCACGGCGATGAGCTTGGCGGTCTTGGGGCCGATGCCGCTGACCTTGCGGAACGGCTTGTCATCCTCGAGCTGCACGGCCTCCGCGATCTGGTCGATGCTCATGGCGCCGAGCACGCCGAGCGCCGACTTGGGGCCCACGCCGCTCACGCCCAGCAGGATGCCGAACACGTCGAGCTCGGCGCGGGTGGCGAAGCCGAACAGCGACAGGGCGTCCTCGCGCACGATGAGGTGCGTGTGCAGGGCCAGTTCCTCCCCCGCGCGGGCGCGGCGCGCCACCTCGGGCGTGACGGCGACGCTGAAGCCGACGCCGCCGACATCGAGCACGACCGAGTCGAGGCCGGCGTGCAGCACGGCGCCGCGGAGGAACGAGATCATGAGGCCAGCCTAGGCCGACGTTCGCACATCCGTTCGAGACACGCGCGCCGCGAGCTCATCGCTCCGGACCCGGCCCCCTTCCGCGACACGGCATCTTCGCGCCGAAACCGAGTGCCTGCGTCCCAGTCTCGGCGCACAGAAGCTGGCTCGGCGCAAAGATGCGGGCGCGGCGGAACGATGCGGGGGCTCGCGAGCACGGCCGGCTCAGCGGCGGGCCGGCGCGCGGCGGGAGCGCTTCTCGGCCTCGGCCCAGGCGCGCTGCGCCGGCGTGAGCGAGCCCGCGGCGGCCGCGGCGGCGGGGGCGCCTCGCCACGCGTGACAGAGGGCGAGGGCGAGGGCGTCGGCGGCATCGGCCGGCTGCGGCAGCTCGTCGAGCCGCAGCACGCGCGCCACCATGTGCTGGACCTGGGCCTTGTCGGCCGATCCGTACCCCGTGATCGCCGCCTTCACCTCGCTCGGCGTGTGCATGGCGGCGGGGATGCCGTGCTCGGCCGCGAGCATGAGCGCGACGCCGGACGCCTGGGCGGTGCCCATCACGGTCTGCAGGTTGTGCTGCGCGAACACGCGCTCCACCGCGAGCACCTCGGGCCGGTGCTCGGCCAGGGCCTCGCGAATGCCGCGCGCGATCGTCGCCAGCCGCTCGGCGACCGGGGCATCCACGGCCGAGCGGATCACTCCCACGTGCACGAGGCGCGCCGATCGGTCCGGCGCGACGTCGACGATCCCGACGCCGCAGCGGGTCAGGCCGGGGTCGATGCCCATGACGCGTCGCGTGCTCACCCTGCAACGCTAAGCGCCCCCGCCTACGAGCCGATGAGGCGCGCGGACGGGGGCGCAGCGAGCGGGTTCCGGCGTCAGGCGAACCAGATGCCGAGCTCGCGCGCGGCCGACTCGGGCGAGTCCGATCCGTGCACGAGGTTCTGCTGCACGGCGACGCCCCAGTCGCGGCCGAAGTCGCCGCGGATCGTGCCGGGGGCGGCGGTGGTCGGGTCGGTCGTGCCGGCGAGCGAGCGGAAGCCCTCGATGACGCGGTTGCCGGCGACGCGGATCGCGACGACGGGGCCGGACATCATGAACTCCAGCAGCGGCTCGTAGAACGGCTTGCCCTCGTGCTCGGCGTAGTGCTGCGCGAGCAGCTCGCGGCTGGGCTCGACGAGCTTGATGTCGACGAGCGCGTAGCCCTTCGCCTCGATGCGGGCGAGGATCGCGCCGGTCAGGCCGCGGGCGACGCCGTCGGGCTTGACGAGGACGAGGGTCTCTTCGGTGGCCATGGTGGTCCCTTCGTGTGTGGCGTGTCGGGGAGGTCAGTCGGAGGTGCCGGCTCGCTGGGCGGCGACGCGGCGCTCGATGCGGGCACCACCGATCGTCGCATATGCCCACATGCCGCCGAAGATCAGGGCGATGAGCAGGATCGCGGGAACGAGGAACGCGCCGAGCGCGACGACGGCCTGCAGCGCCCAGCCGACCGCGTATCCCCACGGCCAGCGCAGCAGGCCGGACGTGGCGAACATGAGGACGGCGACGACCGAGCCGGCGACGATCCCCCACCACGACGGCACGCCGTCGGGAAGGGCGCCGAGCCCGTGGATCGTCAGGCCGCCGAGGAAGACGACGATCGCCTCGAAGACGAGCACGACCTGCCCGAGCTTCTCCTGCAGCGGACGGTAGCGGCGGGGCCGGGGCGTGCTCATGCGCTCCAGCCCGACTTCCAGTCCTCGGTCTCGGCGAGCGCGAGCGCCTCGCCGGCGAGCACGACGGATCCGGTGATCACGACGCCGCGCTTCTGCCCGGACGCGGCCCATTCGCGGGCGGCGTCGGCGGCGTCGCCGAGGTGCGGGTGCACGGTGACGCGCAGGCCCGCCGACTCGACGAGATCGGCGAGGTCATCGGGCGAGCCGGCGCGATCCGAGTCGGGCACCGTGGCGAACACGTGCGTCGCGATCGGCGCCAGCTGGGCGACGATGCCGATCGCGTCCTTGTCGCCGAGCACGCCGAGCACGAGGCCCCACTCCTCGAAGTCGAACGCCTCGCGCAGCGCGCGCGCGAGCGACGCCGCGCCGTGCGGGTTGTGGGCCGCGTCGACGACGACGGTCGGGTCGATCCCGACCAGCTGCAGCCGGCCGGGCGAGGTCGCCTCCTGCAGGCCCTCCGACAGCACGTCGTCGGCGAGGGCCTGGCCGGCGTCGCCGATGAGCGACTCGACCGCGGCGATCGCCAGCGCGGCGTTCTCTCCCTGGTGGCGCCCGTACAGCGGCAGGTAGTGCTCCGCGTACTCGCCCGCGAGCCCGCGCACCGTGATGAGCTGGCCGCCGACCGCGAGCTTCTGGTCGTCGAGGGCGAACTCGGCCCCCTCGAAGGCGATCGTGGCATCCTGCTCGGCCGACACGCGCCGCAGCACGGCCTCGGCCTCCGGCGCCTGGCGCGCCGAGACGACCCGGGCGCCGGGCTTGATGATGCCGGCCTTGACCTCGGCGATCTTCTCGATCGTGTCGCCGAGCCGATCCGCGTGGTCCAGATCGATCGGCGAGAACACCGCCACGTCGCCGTCCGCGGTGTTGGTGGAGTCCCAGGCGCCGCCCATGCCCACCTCGAGCACGAGCACGTCGACGGGCGCGTCGGCGAACGCCACGAACGCGAGCACCGTGAGCAGCTCGAAGAACGTCAGCGGCTCCTCCCCCCGCGCCTCCAGCTCGGCGTCGACGATGCCGACGAACGGCTCGATCTCGTCCCACGCGTCGGCGACCGCGGCATCGGCGATCGGCTGCCCGTCGATCTGGATCCGCTCCGTGAACCGCTCCAGGTGCGGGCTCGTGAACAGGCCCGTGCGCAGGCCGCGGGCGCGGATCAGGCTCTCGATGATGCGGGCCGTGGACGTCTTGCCGTTCGTGCCCGTGATGTGCACGACGCGGTAGGTGCGCTGCGGGTCGTCGAGCAGCTCGAGCACGCGCGCGGTGCGCTCCTTGCGCGGCTGCACCCAGCGCTCCCCGGCGCGGGCCAGGAGCGCCTCGTAGACGGCGTCGGCGCGTTCGCGGTCGTTCATCGTTCCTCCACCTCGACGGCTGCGATGACCACGCGGGTCACGGCGACCTGGAAGTCGCCGGCGTTGGCGTACGTCCCGGCCGGGATCGTCGCGATGTGCTCGGCCCCGCCGTCGATCGTTCCGTCGACGACCTCGGCGGAGACGGCGAGCGTCTCGCCGGCGACATCGGCGATGTCGAACGCCTGCCGCACGGCCGCGGCGTCCTCGGCGGAGGCGAAGGCCAGCTCCAGGCGGATCCGGTCGCTCACGTCGAAGCCGGCGCCCTTGCGGGTGTCCTGCACGGCGCGGATCACGTCGCGCGCGAGCCCCTCGGCCGCGAGCTCGGGGGTGACCACGGTGTCGAGCAGCACGAAGCCGCCGGACGGCAGCAGCGCGAGCGCCTCGCCCTCGGGCCGTCCCGTGGTCTCGAGCACGAGCTCGTACTCGCCCTCGACCAGCGCGATGCCGCCGGCCGTCACGCCGCCGCCTGACTCGGCCCAGTCGCCCGACTTCGCGGCGGCGATCGCCTGCTGCACCTGCTTGCCGATGCGCGGGCCCGCCGCGCGGGCGTTGACGGTGAGGCGGTGCGTGATGCCGTACTCGGCGGCGGTAGTGTCGGCGAGCTCGACGAGCGCGACCGACTTGACGTTGAGCTCGTCGCGCAGGATGTCCTCGAACTGCGCGAGCGCGTCGGCACCCTCGGTCACGACCGTGAGGCGCGACAGCGGCAGGCGCACCCGCAGCCCCTCCTTCTTGCGCAGCGCGTTGGCGACGCTCGAGGCCTCGCGGACGGCGTCCATGGCGCGGCGGATGTCCGCGGCGGGGGCGAACTCGTCGGCGTCGGGCCACTCCGTCAGGTGCACGCTGCGGCCGCCGGTGAGGCCCTGCCACACGCGCTCGGACACGAGCGGGATGAGCGGAGCCGCCACGCGGCACAGCGTCTCGAGCACCGTGTAGAGCGTGTCGAACGCCTCGGTGCTCTTCGGGTCGTCGGTCACGCCCGTCCAGAACCGATCGCGCGATCGGCGGATGTACCAGTTCGTCAGCACCTCGGCGAAGTCGCGCAGACGCGCGGCCGCGGTGGTCGAGTCGAGGCGCTCGAGGTCGTCGGCGACCTCGCGCACGAGGTCACCCAGCAGCGCGAGGATGTGCCGATCGAGCACGTCGGTGGAGTCGGTGCGGCGCGTCGCCTCGTATCCGGCCGCGTTGGCGTACGTGGCGAAGAAGTACCACGAGTTCCACAGCGGCAGC
Organism: Microbacterium sediminis; assembly: GCF_004564075.1. Lineage (NCBI taxonomy): Bacteria > Bacillati > Actinomycetota > Actinomycetes > Micrococcales > Microbacteriaceae > Microbacterium > Microbacterium sediminis. Next base: position 1,338,426 of record NZ_CP038256.1, on the reverse strand, counting down.
AGGAACTCGCGCACGCCCGCGCGGATGCCTTCCTCGGTCACGATGAGGTTGCCGCCGCGCAGCACGCTCGACGACATGAGGAACCAGCGCATGGCGTCGGAGCCGTCGCGGTCGAACACCTCCGAGACGTCGGGGTAGTTGCGCAGCGACTTCGACATCTTCTGCCCGTCGTTGCCGAGCACGATGCCGTGGCACGACACGCCCGTGAAGGCGGGGCGATCGAACAGCGCCGTCGAGAGCACGTGCATGACGTAGAACCAGCCGCGCGTCTGGCCGATGTACTCCACGATGAAGTCGGCCGGCGCGTGCGAGTCGAACCAGTCCTTGTTCTCGAACGGGTAGTGCACCTGCGCGAACGGCATCGAGCCCGAGTCGAACCACACGTCGAAGACGTCCTCGATGCGGCGCATCGTGCTCCGGCCCGTCGGGTCGTCGGGGTTCGGGCGCGTCAGCTCGTCGATGTACGGCCGGTGCAGGTCGACCTCGCCCTGCTCGTTGCGCGGCAGCGTGCCGAAGTCGCGCTCGAGCTCCTCGAGCGAGCCGTACACGTCGACGCGCGGGTGGTTGGGGTCGTCCGACTTCCACACCGGGATCGGCGAGCCCCAGAACCGGTTGCGGCTGATCGACCAGTCGCGGGCTCCCTCGAGCCACTTGCCGAACTGGCCGTGCTTGACGTTCTCGGGCGCCCAGGTGATCTGCTCGTTGTTCTCGAGCAGGCGATCCTTGATGTCGGTCACGCGCACGAACCAGCTCGAGACCGCCTTGTAGATGAGGGGGTTCCGGCAGCGCCAGCAGTGCGGGTAGCTGTGCTCGTAGGACTGCAGGCGCAGCAGGCGCCCCTTCTGGCGCAGCAGGCGCACGAGCGGCGTGTTCGCCTCCATCCACAGCTCGCCCGCGACGTCGGTGACCATGTCGAGGAAGCGGCCGTCGTCGCCGAGCGACACGATCGTCGGGATGCCGGCGGCGTCGTTGAGGCGCTTGTCGTCCTCACCGTAGGCGGGCGCCTGGTGCACGATGCCCGTGCCGTCGGCGGTGGTGACGTAGTCGTCGACGAGGATCCGCCACGCGTTCTGCGTGCCCCACTTCTCGGTGTCGGCGAAATAGTCGAAGAGCCGCTCGAACGTCACGTCGGCGAGGTCGGCGCCGGCCACGCGGGCGCGCACCGCCGCGCGCGCCTCGTCGGCCGACTCGTAGCCGAGGTCCTTCGCGTAGCCGCCGAGCAGGTCCTCGGCCAGCAGGAACTCGTCGCCCTCGGCGCCCTCCTTCGCGCCGGCCGGGCCGACGGGTACGACCGCGTAGGTGATCTGCGGGCCGACCGCCAGCGACATGTTCGTCGGCAGCGTCCAGGGCGTCGTCGTCCAGGCCAGGGCGCGCACGCCGGCCAGCCCGAGGGCCTCCGCCTTCTCGCCCGTGAGCGGGAACGACACCGTCACCGACGGGTCCTGGCGCATCTGGTAGACGTCGTCGTCCATGCGCAGCTCGTGGTTGGACAGCGGGGTCTGGTCGCGCCAGCAGTACGGCAGCACGCGGTAGCCCTCGTAGGCGAGGCCCTTGTCGTGCAGGGTCTTGAACGCCCACAGCACGCTCTCCATGAACGTGGGGTTGAGCGTCTTGTAGCCGTTCTCGAAGTCCACCCAGCGGGCCTGGCGCGTGACGTAGGCCTCCCACTCGTCCATGTAGCGCAGCACCGACTCGCGGGCCTTGCCGTTGAACGCGGCGATGCCCATCTCCTCGATCTCGCTCTTCTCGGTGATGCCGAGCTGTTTCATCGCCTCGAGCTCCGCGGGGAGCCCGTGGGTGTCCCAGCCGAAGACGCGGTCGACCTTCTTGCCGCGCATCGTCTGGAACCGCGGGAAGAGGTCCTTGGCGTAGCCGGTGAGGAGGTGTCCGTAGTGCGGCAGCCCGTTCGCGAACGGCGGGCCGTCGTAGAACACCCACTCGTCGGCGCCCTCGCGCTGCGCGACCGAGGCGCGGAAGGTGTCGTCCTCGGCCCAGAAGTCGAGGATCTCGCGCTCGACGTCGGGAAAGCGCGGGCTCGCGACGAGGGCTGCGGCATCGGCGGCGGGGCCGAACGGGGACTTCGGGTAGGTCATCTCACTCCAGCAGTTCCAAGGGGACTGCGAGGACGACCCGTGCTGTGAAGCCCGGCCGCGGTACCACCCCGCGTTGCGTGGCTGGAAACCTGCCGGTTCACAGCCACGCCACTCTCACTGCGGCTGTGACGGGCCTGCCCCGCGCGGTTCTACTGGGGCCGAAGCCTGTTCTTCCGCGAGCTCCCCGGTGATGGCCGGATCAGTGCGTTTCCACGATTCTACGTGCTCCCGGGCCGCCCCACGCGACGTTCCCGCCACATTCCTGCCCCGCGCTCGCACGACGTAGGGTCGGGGCATGGCCCGCACGCAGGATCGCCCGATCCCTCCCCGCATCGGCGCACCGGATCTGCCGCGGGAGTTCGACGATGCCGCGCCCCGCCCGCGCGCCGATCTGCGCCATGCCCGGCTCGCGGGGCTGAGCGGCGACGTCGACCTGTCGTACGCCTCGCTCGAGGAGTGCGTCGTGCCCTCCCCCGCGGTCGACGCCCTCGCGCTGCGCGGTGCGACGCTCGTGGACGTCGAGCTCAGCGATGTGCGCGCGATCTCGGTGTCGGCGCGCGACGCCACGATCCGGCGCGTGCGGATCGTGGGCGGCCGCATCGGCACACTCGATCTCGCCGAGGCGCGCGCCGCCGAGCTGGAGCTGCGGGATCTGCGGATCGACTACCTCTCGCTCGCCGGCGCCCGGGTGGAGGATCTGCGGATCGAGGGGTGCGAGATCGGCTCGCTCGACATACCGCGCGCCCAGCTGACGCGCGTGGCCGTCGTGCGCTCGCGCACCGACGAGCTCGACCCCCGCGGCATGCGCGCCGCGGACCTCGATCTGCGCGGGCTCGAGATGCTCGGCTGCCTCGACGTGCTGTCGCTGCGGGGCGCGACGCTCACGGAGGATCAGGTGCGCCTGCTCGCGCCGGCCTTCGCACAGGCGGCGGGCATCGACATCCGCGGCTGACGCCCGACGCGGGCGGGGCCCGTCCCGGTAGACTCGGCGCGTACCCCACACTCAGGCACGCACACACCGTGCCGCACATACGAGGAGCACCGCATGGCCGCCATCCCCGACAAGCCCGCTCTCGAGGGACTCGAAGCGAAGTGGGGTGAGCGCTGGGAGCAGGACGGCACGTTCCTCTTCGATCGCGACGCCGCCCGCGCCTCGGGCCGCGCCGGTGTCTACTCGGTCGACACGCCCCCGCCGACGGCGTCGGGCTCGCTGCACATCGGCCACGTGTTCTCGTACACCCACACCGACGTGAAGACGCGCTTCGAGCGCATGCGCGGCAAGACCGTGTTCTATCCGATCGGCTGGGACGACAACGGCCTGCCGACCGAGCGCCGCGTGCAGAACTACTACGGCGTGCGCTGCGACCCGTCGCTGCCGTACGACCCCGACTTCACGCCGCCGTTCGAGGGCAATGCCAAGAGCCTGAAGCCGGCCGACCAGGTGCCGATCAGCCGCCGCAACTTCATCGAGCTGTGCGAGAGGCTCACCGTCGAGGACGAGAAGACGTTCGAGACGCTGTGGCGTCAGCTCGGCCTGTCGGTGGACTGGACGCAGACCTACCGGACGATCTCGGACGACACGATCCGCACCAGCCAGCTCGCGTTCCTGCGCAACTACGAGCGCGGCGAGGCCTACCAGGACCTCGCCCCCACGCTGTGGGACGTCGACTTCCGCTCGGCGATCGCGCAGGCCGAGCTCGAGGATCGCGATCAGCCGGCCAACTACCACCGCCTCGCGTTCCACAAGACCGACGGCTCGGGCGACATCCACATCGAGACGACCCGCCCCGAGCTCCTCGCGGCGTGCGTGGCCCTCGTCGCCCACCCCGACGACGAGCGGTATCAGGCCCACTTCGGCACGACGGTGACCACGCCGGTCTTCGGCGTCGAGGTGCCCGTGCTGCCCCACCCGCTCGCCCAGCCCGACAAGGGCTCCGGCATCGCGATGATCTGCACGTTCGGCGACATGACCGACATCGTGTGGTGGCGCGAGCTGGACCTCCCCAACCGCACGATCATCGGCCGCGACGGCCGCGTGGTTGCGGACGCCCCCGAGGCGATCACCTCGGAGACCGGACGCGCCGCCTTCGCCGAACTGGCCGGCAAGACCGTCTTCAGCGCCAAGAAGCGCATGGTGGAGCTGCTCGAGGAGTCGGGCGAGCTGATCGAGGTCGGCAAGACCTTCCAGCACCCCGTGAAGTTCTTCGAGAAGGGCGATCGCCCGCTCGAGATCGTCTCGACCCGCCAGTGGTACATCCGCAACGGCGCCCGTTCCGACCAGCTGCGCGCCCGCCTCATCGAGCTCGGCCAGCAGATCGAGTGGCACCCGGAGTTCATGCGGGTGCGGTACGAGAACTGGGTGAACGGCCTGACGGGCGACTGGCTCGTCTCGCGCCAGCGCTTCTTCGGCGTGCCGATCCCCGTCTGGTACGCGCTCGACGAGAACGGCGACCGCGACTACGGTCGCGTGCTCGTGCCGACCGCGGAGTCGCTGCCGGTGGACCCGTCCACCGACGTGCCGCCCGGCTACACCGAGGACCAGCGCGGCGTGCCCGGCGGCTTCGAGGCTGAGACCGACGTGTTCGACACGTGGGCGACGTCGTCGCTGACCCCGCAGCTCGCCGGCGGCTGGGAGCGCGACGAGGAGCTGTGGTCGCTCGTGGCGCCGTTCGACGTGCGCCCGCAGGGCCAGGACATCATCCGCACGTGGCTGTTCTCCACGCTGCTGCGCAGCGCGCTCGAGGACGACCGGGTCGCGTGGCGCCACGCCTCGATCTCGGGCTTCATCGTCGACCCCGACCGCAAGAAGATGTCGAAGTCGAAGGGCAACGTCGTCACCCCGGCCGACATCCTCGAGCAGCACGGCTCCGACGCGGTGCGCTACTGGGCGGCCTCGAGTCGCCTCGGCGCGGACGCGGCGTTCGACCCGCAGAACCCGACGCAGATCAAGATCGGCCGCCGCCTGGCGATCAAGGTGCTCAACGCGGCGAAGTTCGTGCTCGGCTTCGAGGCCCCGGCGGACGCCGCGGTGACCGAGCCGCTCGACCTCTCGATGCTCGCGGCGCTCGACGACGTGATCGCGCAGGCCACCCGGGCGCTGGAGGGCTACGACCACGCGCGTGCGCTCGAGGTCACCGAGGCGTTCTTCTGGACCTTCTGCGACGACTACCTCGAGCTCGTCAAGGAGCGCGCGTACGGCGGCGGCGCGGCCGGCGCCTCGGCCGCCGTCGCCCTGCGCACGGCGCTGTCGACCCTGCTGCGCCTGCTCGCGCCCGTGATCTCGTTCGCGACCGAGGAGGTGTGGTCGTGGTTCCAGGAGGGATCCGTGCACACCGCCGCGTGGCCCGAGCCGTCCGGCCTGGGCGGCGACCCCGCCGTGCTCGCCGCCGCGAGCGAGGCGCTCATCGGCATCCGCCGGGCGAAGACCGAGGCCAAGGCCTCGCAGAAGACCCCCGTCGCCACCGCGACGATCGCCGCACCCGCCGACCGCACGGCGCCGCTGCGCGCCGCGGAGGTCGACCTGCGGGCCGTGGGCCGGATCGCGCAGCTCGAGATCGTCGAGGGCGAGCAGTTCGCCGTCACGCGCATCGAGCTCGCCCCTGAGGAGGCATGATGCAGCTCGGCACGCGCTGGTCGGCGGGCGGGGAGCCGCCCCGCTCGGTCCCGGAGGCGCTGCGGGCGGAGATCGCTCGCGTGGAGGCGACGCTCCCGCCCGGACAGCCGGCGCCGTCGTGGACGCTCACGTGGCTGGAGGGCCGGCCGATCGCCGAGCTCGACAGCGGCATCGAGATCACGCTCGATGCCGAGGGGCGCGCCTTCGCGACGCGGTTCGACCCGATGGAGTGATGCGCGGGGGCGCGCGAGCGGGCACGTAGGCTGACGAGGTGACTGATCTCGAGTTCAATCCCCTGCTCGCCCCGTCGCCGCTCCCCTACGGGCTGCCCGACTACGCCGCCATCGAGCCGGGGCACTACCTGCCCGCCTTCGAGCGCGCGTTCGCGGAGCACCTCGACGAGATCGCGGCGATCACCGCGCAGGCCGACGAGCCCACCTTCGAGAACACGATGCTCGCGCTCGAGCGCTCGGGCCAGCTGCTCGACCGCGTGAGCCGCGCGTTCTACACGGTCAACTCCGCCCACGCGACGCCGGAGATCCAGGAGATCGGCGAGACCCTCGCCCCGCTGCGCGCCGCGCACGAGGACGCGATCCAGCTCAACGCCAAGCTGTTCGCGCGCATCGCGTCGCTGCACGAGCGGATCGACGAGCTCGGCCTCGACGCCGAGCAGCGCTACCTCGTCGAGCGCCGCTACTGCGAGATGCAGCACGCGGGCGCCGGCCTGGACGACGCGGCCAAGCAGCGCCTCACCGAGCTGAACACCCGCCTGTCGACGCTGACCACGCAGTTCGAGAAGAACCTGCTCGCCGACACCAACGAGCTCGCGCTCGTCGTGACGGATCCCGCCGAGCTCGACGGCCTCACCGAGGGCGAGATCTCCGCCGCGGCGCAGGCCGCCCAGGACCGCGGCATCGAGGGCTACCTCATCTCGCTCACCCTCTACACGGGCCACCCGTACCTCGCCTCGCTCACCCGCCGCGACGTCCGCGCGCGCCTGCTCGAGGCCTCGCGCTCGCGCGCCGCGCGCGGTAACGCGAACGACAACTCCGAGGTGCTGCTCGAGATCGTGCGGCTGCGCGCCGAGCGAGCGCGCCTGCTGGGCTACGCCAGCCACGCCGAGTACGTGACCTCGGATCAGACCGCCGGCTCGCCCGCCGCGGTCGAGGAGCGTCTGCGCCGCCTCGCCGCCCCGGCCGCCCGCAACGCCCGCCTCGAGAAGGCGGCGCTGGAGAAGATCGCCGGGGCGCCGATCGAGGCGCACGACTGGGCGTTCTACACCGAGAAGGTGCGTCAGGCGGAGTACGACCTCGACACCACGGCGCTGCGCCCCTGGTTCGAGGCCGAGCGCGTGCTGCAGGACGGCGTGTTCCACGCCGCCCACCTGGTCTACGGCCTCACCTTCCGCGAGCGGGCCGATCTGCCGTCGTACCACCCGGGCGTGCGCACCTTCGAGGTGTTCAACGAGGACGGCACCGCCCTGGGGCTGTACCTGCTCGACCTGTACACGCGCGACACCAAGCGCGGCGGCGCCTGGATGAACTCCATCGTCGTGCAGTCGGAGCTGCTGGGCGACCCGAAGCCCGTCGTCGTCAACAACCTCAACGTGCCGCAGCCGGCGGAGGGCGAGCCCACGCTGCTGACCCTCGACGAGGTCAACACGCTCTTCCACGAGTTCGGACACGCCCTGCACGGCCTGTTCGCGCGCGTGACGTACCCGCACTTCGGCGGCACGCAGGTGTACCGCGACTTCGTGGAGTTCCCGAGCCAGGTCAACGAGATGTGGATCCTCTGGCCCGAGATCGTCACGAACTACGCCGTGCACGTCGAGACGGGCGAGCCGCTGCCGGCCGAGGTGATCGAGCGCCTGCAGGCCTCCGCCGCGTTCAACGAGGGCTTCGCCACGAGCGAGTACCTCGCCGCGGCGTGGCTGGACCAGGCGTGGCACACCCTCACGGTCGAGGAGGCCGCCGCGGTCGACGACGTCGCGGCATTCGAGGCCGCGGCCCTCGCCGACATCGGCCTGAACGACCCTGCCGTGCCGACCCGCTACTCGTCCTGCTACTTCCAGCACATCTTCGCGGGCGGGTACAGCGCCGGCTACTACTCGTACATCTGGAGCGAGGTGCTCGACGCCGACACCGTCGAGTGGTTCCGCGAGAACGGCGGGCTGACCCGCGCGAACGGCGACCGCTTCCGCCGGCGCCTGCTCGGCGTGGGCGGATCGAAGGACCCGCTCGAGGCCTACCGCGACTTCCGCGGCCGCGACGCCGACATCGAGCCGCTCCTGAAGCGCCGCGGCCTCACCGGCTGACCCGCCGGTCGGGGGTTCAACCCCGAGGTCTCGACTCCGCGCCTTCGGCGCTGCGCTCGACCCGTCTCCGCTCCGCGGCTACGCCGCTCCGGTCGACGAGCCGTCACCACCCACGGCTCGTCGAGCGACCGAAGGGAGCCGAGACGGCTCGAGCGCGCGAAGCGAGTCGAGAGCACAGGCTTCAGCCCCGAGGCCTCGACTCCGCGCCTTCGGCGCTGCGCTCGACCCGTCTCCGCTCCGCGGCTCCGCCGCTCCGGTCGACGAGCCGTCACCACCCACGGCTCGTCGAGCGACCGAAGGGAGCCGAGACGGCTCGAGCGAGCAAAGCGAGTCGAGAGCACGGGGTTGAACCCCAGGGTCTCGACTCCGCGCCTTCGGCGATCCGCTCGACCCGTCTCCGCTCCGGCGCTTCGCGCCTCCGGTCGACGAGCCGCAACCACCCACCGCTCGTCGAGCGACCGCAGGGAGCCGAGACGGCTCGAGCGGAGCGCAGCGAAGTCGAGAGCAGCGCCGGGTGGGGCCCCTGCGGTCAGGCGGTCTTCTTGCGCTGGCGCAGCAGGCGGGTGGGCTCGGCGCCCTCCTCGACGGCGGCGCGCGTGACGATCACGGTCTCGACCTCGTCGTCCGAGGGGATCTCGAACATGATCGGGCCGAGCACGTCCTCGAGGATCGCGCGCAGGCCGCGGGCACCGGTCTTGCGCTCGACGGCGAGGTCGGCGATGGCGCGCAGCGCGTCGTCCTCGAACTCGAGCTCGACGCCGTCGAGGGCGAACATGTGCTGGTACTGCTTGACCAGCGCGTTGCGCGGCTTGGTGAGGATCTCCATGAGGGCGTCCTGATCCAGCGGGTTCACCGAGGCCACCACGGGCAGGCGGCCGATGAACTCCGGGATGAGGCCGAACTTGTGCAGGTCTTCCGGCAGCACCTCGCTGAAGAGCGTGTTGTCCTGCGTCTTGTCGTGCAGCGGGGCGCCGAAGCCGACACCGTGCTTGCCCACGCGCGCCGAGATGATGTCCTCGAGCCCGGCGAACGCGCCGGCGACGATGAACAGCACGTTCGTCGTGTCGATCTGGATGAACTCCTGATGCGGGTGCTTGCGCCCGCCCTGCGGCGGCACCGAGGCGACGGTGCCCTCGAGGATCTTCAGGAGCGCCTGCTGCACGCCCTCGCCGGAGACGTCGCGGGTGATCGACGGATTCTCGGCCTTGCGGGCGATCTTGTCGACCTCGTCGATGTAGATGATGCCCGTCTCGGCGCGCTTGACGTCGTAGTCGGCCGCCTGCAGGAGCTTCAGCAGGATGTTCTCGACGTCCTCGCCGACGTAGCCGGCCTCGGTGAGGGCGGTCGCGTCGGCCACGGCGAACGGCACGTTCAGGCGCTTGGCGAGCGTCTGCGCCAGGTATGTCTTGCCGCAGCCGGTGGGGCCGAGCATGAGGATGTTCGACTTGGCGACCTCGACGTCATCGGCCTTCTGCTCGGCCGGCTTGAGCTCGCCGCGGGCGCGCACCCGCTTGTAGTGGTTGTAGACCGCGACGGACAGGGCGCGCTTGGCGTCCTCCTGGCCGATCACGTACTCCTCGAGGAAGTGGAAGATCTCGCGCGGCTTGGGCAGATCGAAGTCGGCCGTCTCACCGCTGGGCGAGGCCTCGGCCATCCGCTCCTCGATGATCTCGTTGCACAGCTCGACGCACTCGTCGCAGATGTACACGCCGGGGCCGGCGATCAGCTGCTGCACCTGCTTCTGGCTCTTGCCACAGAAGGAGCACTTGAACAGGTCGGCGCTCTCACCGATGCGAGCCATGAGTCCTCCTGATGATCCAGCGGGATAGTCCCGAGCCTAATCGTTGCCACCGACACCGTCTCGGCGCCACACGCCTCTTCGATATCCGGTCGATAACGAAGGCCCCGGCGGATCGCCGGGGCCTTCGCCCTGAGTCACTTCGTCAGCGGGGTCCGCTTGCGAGTGGTGAGCACCTGGTCGACGAGGCCGTACTCGACGGCCTCGGTCGCCCCGAGGATCTTGTCGCGATCGATGTCCTTGTTCACCTGCTCGACCGAGCGGTTGGAGTGCCTCGAGAGCGTCTCCTCGAGCCACGTGCGCATGCGCAGGATCTCGGCCGCCTGGATCTCGATGTCCGAGGCCTGACCGTGGCCGGCCTCCCCCACGGCGGGCTGGTGGATGAGGATGCGCGCGTTGGGCAGCGCCAGGCGCTTCCCGGGCGCACCCGCCGCGAGCAGCACGGCGGCGGCCGAGGCCGCCTGGCCGAGCACGACGGTCTGGATCTGCGGCGAGATGTACTGCATCGTGTCGTAGATCGCCGTCATGGCCGTGAACGAGCCGCCGGGCGAGTTGATGTACATGATGATGTCGCGGTCGGGGTCCTGGCTCTCGAGCACGAGGAGCTGGGCCATGACGTCATCGGCCGATGCGTCGTCGACCTGCACGCCGAGGAAGATCACGCGGTCCTCGAAGAGCTTGTTGTACGGGTCCTGGCGCTTGTAGCCGTAGGCCGTGCGCTCCTCGAACTGGGGCAGGATGTAGCGGCTCGAGGGCACCTGGAAGCCCTGCGGCGTGGAGGTGTAGGGGGTGTGCATCTCTCCTGTTGTCCTTGTCTCTCTCGCCTCAGTCCGCGTCGCGGTCGGTGCCGCCGGCGCCGATGACGTCCTGAGCGTGCTCGCGGATGTGGTCGACGAAGCCGTACTCGAGGGCCTCCTCGGCCGTGAACCAGCGGTCGCGGTCACCGTCGGCGTTGATCTGCTCGACCGTCTTGCCGGTCTGCGCCGCGGTGATCTGCGCGAGGCGGTTCTTCATCGACACGATCAGCTCGGCCTGCGTCTGGATGTCGCTCGCCGTGCCGCCGAAGCCGCCGTGCGGCTGGTGCAGGAGCACGCGGGCGTTCGGCGTGATGTAGCGCTTGCCCTTCGTGCCGCTGGTGAGCAGCAGCTGACCCATCGACGCGGCCATGCCGATGCCGACGGTGACGATGTCGTTCGGCACGAACTGCATCGTGTCGTAGATCGCCATGCCGGCGGTGATCGATCCGCCGGGCGAGTTGATGTAGAGGTAGATGTCCCTGTTCGGGTCTTCGGCGGCGAGCAGCAGGATCTTGGCGCAGATCTCGTTCGCGTTGTCGTCGCGCACCTCCGAGCCAAGCCAGATGATGCGGTCCTTCAGCAGCCGGTCGAAGACACTCTGTGCCATCAGCGGTTCGGGCATTCTCACTCCATTCGATGGTGCGTCGATACGACACTACCGGCGGCGTTCCGCACCCCCGGCCGTGTTCGCCGTGGGCATAGGCGCGTGTCCGGCGCCGCCGCGTAGCACGGTGCGCGGCGGCTTCCAACCCCTCGCGCGCGAAGGCCGGGCGGCCTAGCGTGGCTGCCGACGGCCGTCGCGCCGCGGCCGCTCATCCGCAACGAGAGAGGTGACCATGACGCGATTCGGATACACCCTGATGACCGAGCAGAGCGGACCCCGGCAGCTGGTGGGCTACGCGGTCGACGCGGAGCGGGCCGGGTTCGACTTCGAGGTGATGAGCGATCACTACTCCCCCTGGCTGGCCTCTCAGGGGCACTCGCCCTATGCGTGGGCGGTGCTGGGCGCGGTCGCCCACGCCACCGAGCGCGTGGATCTGGCCACCTACGTGACCTGCCCCACCATGCGGTACCACCCCGTCGTCGTCGCGCAGAAGGCCGCGACCGTGCAGCTGCTCTCCGAGGGCCGCTTCACGCTCGGGCTCGGCGCCGGGGAGAACCTCAACGAGCACGTCGTCGGCGAGCGGTGGCCGGCGGTCGACGAGCGGCACGACATGCTCGAGGAGGCGGTCCTGCTCATCCGGGAGCTCCTCACCGGCGACCTCATCACGTGGCAGGGCGATCACTTCCGCGCCGACTCGGCGCGCGTGTGGGACGCGCCGGAGGGCGGCGTGCCGATCGGCATCGCCGTGTCGGGACCGAAGTCGCTCGAGCGGTTCGCCCCGCTCGGCGATCACCTCATCACGACCAGCCCCGAGGCGGCGCTCGTCGACGGCTGGCGGGAGCGCACCTCGCAGCCCGAGCCGCGATCGATCGGCCAGGTGCCGATCTGCTGGGCGCCCGACGCGGACGAGGCGGTCGCGCTCGCGCACGAGGAGTTCCGCTGGTTCGGCGGCGCGTGGCACGTCAACTCCGACCTGCCCACGCCGGCCGGGTTCACCCAGGCGACGCAGTACGTGCGCCCGGAGGACGTCGCCGGCTCGATCGCGTGCGGCCCCGACCTCGACGCGCTGGCCGAGAGCGTGCGGCCGTTCGTGGACGCGGGCTTCACCGACATCGCGATCGTGCAGGTCGGCGATCGCCATCAGCAGCGCTTCCTCGACGAGGTCGCCGAGCCGCTGCTCGAGCGGCTGCGCGCGCTCGGCTGACGCCGAGCACGACGAAGGGGCGGGCGCTCACGGCGCCCGCCCCTTGTATCGGAGTGCTTACTCGGCCTTCTCGGCCTCGTTCTCCTCGGTCTCGTCCTCGTCCACGGCCGCCTCGTCCTCGGTGAGGGCGAAGTCCGACACGTCGACCGGCGCGCCATTGGTGTCGACGACCTCGGCCTTGCCGAGCACGATCGACAGGGCCTTGTTGCGGGCGACGTCACCCATCAGCGCGGGCAGCTGGCCGCCCTGCTGGATGGCCTGGATGAAGTCCTGCGGGGCCATGCCGTACTGGCCGGCCGACTGCAGCAGGTACTGCGTGAACTCGTCCTGCGAGACCTTGACGTCGAGCTTCTCCGCGATCGCGTCGAGCAGGATCTGCGTGCGGAACTGCTTCTCGCTGGCCTCGGTCACCTCGGCGCGGTGCTGGTCGTCGTCGAGGCGGTTCTCCTGCTCGAGGTGACGGTGCACCTCGTCCTCGACGAGCGAGGCGGGAACCGGGATCTCGACGGCGGCGAGGAGGTCCTCGACGAGCTTGTCGCGCGCGGCCGACGCCTGCGTGAACGCGCCGCGGGTCTTCGTCTGCTCGGCCAGGCTCTCGCGCAGCTCGGCGATCGTGTCGAACTCGCTCGCCATCTGGGCGAAGTCGTCGTCGGCCTCGGGCAGCTCGCGTTCCTTGACGGCCTTGACGGTGACCGAGACCTCGGCCTCCTCGCCGGCGTGCTCGCCGCCCACCAGGGTGGACTTGAACGTGGTCGCCTCACCGGCGGTGAGCGACTCGATCGCCTCGTCGGTGCCCTCGAGCAGCTCGCCCGAGCCGAGCTCGTACGAGACGCCCTCGGCGCGGTCGATCTCGGCGCCGTCGATCGTGGCGACGAGGTCGAGCTCCACGAAGTCGCCCTTGGCGGCGGGACGGTCGACCGTCACGAGCGTGCCGAAGCGCGAGCGCAGGCGCTCGAGCTCCTCGTCGACCTTGGCCTCGTCGACCTCGATGGCCTCGACCTCGACCTTGAGGCCCTCGAGCGAGGGGACCTCGAACTCGGGGCGCACGTCGGTCTCGATCTCGACGACGAGGTCGCCCGAGTAGTCCTTCTCGCTGGGCCACTCGATGATCTCGGCCGAGGGGCGGCCGAGCACCTTGAGGTCGTTCTCGGCGACCGCCTGGCGGTAGAAGGTGTCGAGCCCCTCGTTGACCGCGTGCTCCATGACCGCGGGGCGGCCGATGCGCTGGTCGATGATCGGCGCCGGCACCTTGCCCTTGCGGAAGCCGGGGATCTGCACGTCCTGTGCGATGTGCTCGTAGGCGTGCTGGATGCTCGGCTTGAGCTCCTCGGGGCTGACCGTGATGTGCAGCTTCACCCGCGTCGGGCTGAGCTTCTCGACGGTGCTGTTGACCATGCTGGTTGCTTCTCCTCGTGACGGACCCACGCGCGGACCGCACGGGGGCTTCAGGTCTGTTGGGCCGTTTTCGTCGGGGCGACAGGATTTGAACCTGCGACTTCCCGCTCCCAAAGCGGGCGCTCTACCAAGCTGAGCTACGCCCCGGGTGGTCCCGCGGAGCGGGAGTGCGAAACGGCCCCATCGAGTCTAGCCGACGCGGCCGAGAGCCGCGGGACGGCGAGTCGGCCCGAGGCGCGGAGAGGACTGTGGAGGGGATGACGGGAATCGAACCCGCGTGACCAGTTTGGAAGACTGGGGCTCTACCATTGAGCTACATCCCCGGACTGCCGGGCAGCGCGTTCGAGTCTAGCCGACGCGCACGCCGGCACCGAACCGGGCGCCTCCCGGATCAGCCCCGCTCCTCCGCCCGCGCGTGTCGCGCCGCGTGATCGAGATACCGGCGGGCGTTGTCATGCAGCCCGGCGATCTCGTCGTCGGTGAGCTCCCGCCGTACCTTGCCCGGCACGCCCGCCACGAGCGAACGCGGCGGCACGACGGTGCCCTCCAGCACGACCGCGCCGGCCGCCACGAGGCTGCTCTCGCCGATCGCCGCGCCCGAGAGCACGACGGCGCCCATGCCGATGAGCGATCCGTCGCCGATCGCGCAGCCGTGCACGACGGCGTTGTGCCCGATCGACACGTCCTCGCCGATCACCGCGGGGTGACCGCCGTCGACGTGGATCGACACGTTGTCCTGCACGTTGCTGCGCGCCCCGATCCGGATCGCGTTGACGTCCCCGCGCACGACGGCGTTGTACCAGATGCTCGCCCGCTCGCCCACGGCGACGTCGCCGATCACGCGCGCGCCGTCGACGAGAAGGGCACTCGGGTCGATCGAGGGTGTCGCACCGGGCAGGGCGAGCACGGAGGCTCCGTTCGCGATGGTCATGCGTTCATGGTGTCACGGGATAAGGACAGGCTTGCTTTGCCCTGATCACGGGCAGATAAGCCCAGCCTTCGCTTGCTTGCGGAATGCCCCGCGCTGCGGCACGGTTGAAGACATCAGAGGGATTCGGACGACGGATTCCGCTCGCACACCACCGGGAGGCACCATGAGCAAGCTCACCATCCAGGCCACCGCCGCCGACCCGACCGTCGCCGCCGCCGCGTCGCAGTTCCTCGCGCCGATCGTGCTGGGTCTGCAGGCCCTCACCGTCAACGGCAAGCAGGCGCACTGGCACGTCCGCGGCGCCAACTTCATCGGCGTCCACGAGTTCCTCGACACGCTCGTCGCGCACGCCGGCGGTTGGGCCGACGAGGCCGCCGAGCGCATCATCGCGCTGGGCCTGCCCATCGACGCGCGCCTGCAGACGATCGCCGACAAGACGCCCGCCACCGCCGTGGGCGCCGGCTTCGAGCAGTCCGCCGACGTCATCGCGAAGGTCGTCGCCGACATCGACGCGATCCTCGCCGACCTGCAGGCCGCGATCGACGGCCTCGACGAGATCGACCTGACCAGCCAGGACGTCGCGATCGGCATCAAGGCCGGCCTCGAGAAGGACCGCTGGTTCCTCGTGGCGCACGTCGCCGAGTAAGCCTCCTCGCGCGATGCCCCGGGCCGTCTCGGCTCGGGGCATCGTCGCGTTCAGGCCAGGTGCGTCAGGCGCCCGCCGAGCAGCGTCGCGTGCACGGGCATGGCGCGCAGCGCCTCGCGATCGGCGGCGAGCGGGTCGTGCGCCACGACGGCCAGGTCGGCCGGCGCCCCCGGTTCGATCGTCTGCGGGTCGCCGGAGCCGCCTGCGGTCGAGGCCGCGAGGGCCGTGCGCGCGTCGAGCGCCTGCTCCGGGTGCCACGGCGCGCGGTCGTCGTCGGTGCGGAACACCGCCGCCGCCATCGCGCCCCAGGGGTCCAGCGGCGCCACCGGCGCGTCGGAGCCGAGCAGGATGTCGACCCCGGCGTCGCGGAACGACCGCAGCGGGTACGGCGTGGCGCGGTGGGCGCCCCAGTACCGATCCGTCAGCTCGCGGTCGTCGAGGGCGTGCTGCGGCTGCACGCTGGCGGAGACGCCGAGGTGCGCGAACCGCTGCACGTCGGCGGCTGCGACCAGCTGCGCGTGCTCGATACGCCCCGGCACCCCGGCGCGCGCGAAGGCGTCGAGCGCGGCCGCGTTGGTGCGGTCCCCGATCGCGTGGATGGTCGTGGCGATGCCGGCCGCGGCGGCCCGGACGACGAGCTCCACCATGCGCTCGGGCGCGACGTTGTGCCCGCCGTGGTGATGCGGGTGGCCGTCGTACGGATCGGTCGTCCACGCCGTGCGCGTGCCGAGCGAGCCGTCGGCGAGCACCTTGAGCATGCCGACCCGGATGAGGTCCGAGCCGGCGAGCGGGGCGCCCGTCTCGAGACCCTCGCCGATCGCGGTCTCGAGACGATCGGGGTAGACGTCGGTGTAGACGCGCAGGGCATCCCAGCCCGCCGCGGCGCGGCGGCGCCAGGCCGGAAGCTCCCAGCCGAACTCGAGATCCCACACGCCCACGACCCCGCGGGCCGCCGCCGCGTCAGCCGCCGCCCGCACCGCCCGATCGGCGGTGGCATCGGAGACCTGGTTGACGACGCTGATCATGCGGAACGCGTCGTCCTCGCGCAGAATGCCCGATGCCGTCGGCTCGAGGCCCTCGCGGCGGAACGCGGCGGCGTTCATCCACACGGCGTGCGAGTCGGCCGCCAGCAGGTACGTCGGCACATCGCCCGTGGCCGCGTCGAGGGCGGCGCGCGACGCGGCCTCGCTCCACAGCCCGTCACGCCACCGCTGCAGCACGCGGCGCCCGTCGTCGGACGCGGGCTGGGCGGCGGCGAGGGCCGCGGCCTCGGTCGGAGAGGCCGCGTGCTCCACCGAGGCGCGCGACTGCGCGAGCGCCCACTGCAGCAGGTGCACGTGGTGGTCCCACAGGCCCGGCACGAGCCAGGCCCCCTCCGCGTCGAGCACGGCGCCGCGGCGCACCGCATTGCCCGCCGGGGCGATGTCGAGGATCCGCCCCTCGCGCAGGAACACGTCGTAAAGGGCCGCCGGCTCCACCAGCGCGAGCGGCATGAGCTCGCGCCCCTCCCCCGCGATCCGCACGTTGGCGATGACATCGACGACGGATCCGCGTTCCATCTCGCTCCTCATCTCTGGCAGCCGGGGCACCAGTACAGCTTGCGGGCCTGCATCTCCTCGAGCGCGATCTCGGTGCCGCACACGCGGCACGGCAGGCCGGCGCGGTGGTAGACCCAGTGACGGTCGTCGCGGCTGGCCATGGCCCTGCGCCAGGCCTCGCCCTCCAGGCCGTCCATCGTCATCATCTGCCCGGTCTCGACGCCGATGCGCAGCAGCGCGTCCCAGTCGCGCCAGAGCCCGCGCAGCGTCTCCTCCGGGATGACCTTGCCCGGCGTGTGCGGGTCCAGTCCGGCACGGAACAGCAGCTCCGCGCGGTAGACATTGCCGATGCCGCTGACCACGGCCTGATCCATCAGGAGCTGGCCGATCGCCACGTTGCGGCGCCGCACGGCGCGGACGAAGCGCTCCTCGTTCTCGGCGGGGTCGCCCACGAGCGGATCAGGGCCCAGGCGATCGATGACCGCCTGCACCTGCTCCCCCGTCTCGACGACGCACGCGGTCGGTCCGCGCAGATCGGCGCACGTGGCATCGGTCAGCAGCCGCAGCCGCACCTGCCCCACCACCGGCGGCGGCCACTCGGCGTCGGGCGCCGCGAGGCCGTCGGCCTCGTCGAGGCCCTTGGTCTGCTCCGACATGCGCACATGCACGCGCGTCTTGCGCGGGGCACCGATCGACGTGAGCGAGTTCTCGCCCGCGTCGTCGTAGATCGGCTCGTCGAGCACGGTGCCGCGCTGGTTGGTCTGCCCCATCCGGCCGTTGGCCGACGCGATCGTCGGGTCGACGAGGATCTCGCCGGCGAAGTCCCACGCGCCGTACAGGCCGAGGTGCACGCGCAACCACAGGTCGCCCTCGAACGCGAGGAACATCTGCTTGCCGACCGCCCGCGCCCGCGTCGGCTCGCGCCCGTCGAGCAGCGCCGCGCCCTCGGCGAAGCGCCCCTGCGGGCTCGAGGCGCGCACGCGCCGCCCGACGAAGTTGCGCGAGAACTGCCGGGCGATGCGGTGGACGGAGTGGCCCTCAGGCACGGGGATCCGGGAGGAGCGTGCCGTCGTTCTCGAAGTCGGCGATCTGGCCGATGCGGCGCACGTGGCGCTCCTCGCCCGTGAACGGCGTGGCGATGAAGCGCTCGATGAACTCGACGACGTCGTCGAACGTGTGCTGTCGGGCGCCGATCGCGATCACGTTGGCGTCGTTGTGCTCGCGGGCGAGCTCCGCGGTGGCGATGCTCCACACCAGCGCGGCGCGGACGCCCCTGACCTTGTTCGCGGCGATCTGCTCGCCGTTGCCGGATCCGCCGAACACGACGCCGAGCGCGTCGACCCCGGCCTCCTGATCGGCGACGACCGCCTGGGCGGCCCGGATGCAGAACGCCGGGTAGTCGTCGAGGGGGTCGTACGTGACCGGCCCGTGATCGATCACCTCGTGGCCCTGCCCGGCCAGGTGGTGCTGCAGCTGCGTGGAGAACTCGAGTCCCGCGTGGTCGGTCGCGATGTGGATCCGCATGTCTCGATTCTCCCCTATCGGGCGCGGCTCAGGGGATGAGGCCCGCGGCGGCCGGCAGGAAGCCGAGGCGCGCGTTCTCGCAGTCGCCGGGGCGCGAGACGTCGTACCAGGGCCCGAGATCGGTCACGTGCGGGCGCTCGGCGGCCGGCGTGCCGTTCAGGCGCTCCTCGATGAGGTCGACCAGCCCGGCCACGAAGGCGGGGTGCGTGCCCGGCGTCCGCGTGCGCACGGCGCGCAGTCCGGCGTCGGCGGCGGAGGCGAGCGCCTCGTTGTCGAGGTCCCACATCACCTCCATGTGATCGCTCACGAAGCCGAGCGGCACGATCGCCACCGCCGCCTTGCCCTCGCCGGGCAGCTGCGCGATGCGGTCGTTCACGTCGGGCTCGAGCCACGGCTGCGACGGCGGGCCCGAGCGCGACTGGAACACGAGGTCCCAGCCGATCGTGCCGACCGCGGGGATCTCCTCGGCCAGGCGGCCCATGATGTAGGCCGCCACGGCGCGGTGCTGCGCGGCGTACGCGCCCCCCTCGGGCCATTCCACGTCGCGCGGGCCCGACCGGTCGGCGTCGCCGGTGGGAATCGAGTGGGTGGAGAAAAGGACGTGGATGGTCGACGGCTCCACGCCGTCGGCGATCCAGCCCTCGACGGCCTCGCGGACGCCCTCGAAGAACGGCTCGACGAAGCCCGGGTGGTCGAAGAAGAGGCGGACCTTGTCGATCGTGACGGGGTCATCGCCCTCGCCGAGCCCGGTGTCGATGAGCACGCGGGCGAGATCCTCGCGGTACTGGCGGTCACTGGAGTAGGAGCTGTAGGCGCTCGTGGCGAGGGCGAGCAGCGTGCGGTGACCGTCCGCCGCCGCCTGCGAGACGGCGTCCTCGAGATACGGCGCCCAGTTGCGGTTGCCCCAGTACACCGGCAGGCCGAGCCCGCGGCGGGCGATCTCGGCCTCGAGGGCCGCCTTCAGCTCGCGGTTCTGCTGGTTGATCGGGCTCACGCCGCCGAACGCGCGATAGTGCGTGCCGACCTCCTCGAGACGCTCCTCCGGGATGCCGCGGCCTCGCGTGACGTTGCGCAGGAACGGGATCACGTCGTCCTGCCCCTCGGGACCGCCGAAGCTCGCGAGGATCACCGCGTCGTAGGCGACCGGCACCTCCACGTGCGGGGCGCCGCTCGCGGCGGCGGCGGACGCGAACGGGACGGTGACCTCGGTCTCGGTGCTCACTCCCCCATTTTCTCACCGCTGTAGAAGTCGACCTCCCAGGCGGCACGCAGAATCCGGCGGCCTCGCGGCGCTCGCGGGTGCCACGCCGATCGGGGCACGACGACGTAGGCTGGTGCAGTTGCCGGTCCCGCCCGGCCTCCCCCGAGCCCCCGAACATCAGGGAGTTGTGCAGTGCCTGGAGAGAACCTCACCCGGATCGAGGCGCAGGAGCGTCGCGCCGTCGTCGACACGCAGTCCTACGCGGTCACGCTCGACCTCACCAAGGGTGACGAGGTGTTCGGCTCGCGCAGCGTCGTCCGCTTCACCGCGACCCCCGGCGCCTCCACGTTCATCGACCTCATCGCCCGCGACGTGCGCGAGGTGACCCTCAACGGCGTGCAGCTCGAGCCCGAGGTGGTCTACGCCGACTCGCGCATCCGCCTCGAGGGCCTCGCCGCCGAGAACGAGCTCGTCGTCGACGCCGACTGCGAGTACACCAACACGGGCGAGGGCCTGCACCGCTTCGTCGACCCCGTCGACGGCGAGGTCTACCTCTACACCCAGTTCGAGGTGCCCGACTCGCGCCGCGTGTTCGCCGTCTTCGAGCAGCCCGACCTCAAGGCCACGTTCCAGTTCACGGTCACGGCGCCGGCCGCGTGGCAGGTCGTCTCCAACCAGCCCACGCCCGAGCCGATCCCCCACGACGACGGCCACACCGCCACGTGGGGCTTCGAGCCGACCCCGCGCATCTCGTCGTACATCACGGCGCTCATCGCCGGCCCCTACGAGGTGGTCCGCTCGGAGCTGACCAACGCCGAGGGCCGCGTGATCCCCCTCGGCGTGTTCGCCCGCAAGAGCCTGTGGGAGCACGTCGACGCCGACTACATCTTCGAGAAGACCCGTCAGGGCTTCGCGTACTACGAGGAGAAGTTCGGCTACCCGTACCCGTTCGCGAAGTATGACCAGCTGTTCGTGCCCGAGTTCAACGCGGGCGCCATGGAGAACGCCGGTGCCGTGACGTTCACCGAGACCTACGTCTTCCGCAGCAAGGTGACCGACGCCGTCAAGGAGCGCCGGGTCGTCACGATCCTGCATGAGCTGGCCCACATGTGGTTCGGCGATCTCGTCACCATGAAGTGGTGGAACGACCTGTGGCTCAACGAGTCGTTCGCGGAGTGGGCGTCGACCATCGCCACCGCCGAGGCCACCGAGTGGACCGAGGCGTGGACCACCTTCAACGCCATGGAGAAGACCTGGGCGTACCGCCAGGACCAGCTGCCCTCCACCCACCCCGTCGTCGCCGAGATCAACGATCTCGAGGACGTCCAGGTGAACTTCGACGGCATCACCTACGCCAAGGGCGGATCCGTCCTCAAGCAGCTCGCCGCGTGGGTGGGCATCGACGCGTTCTTCTCGGGCGTCGGCGCCTACTTCCACAAGCACGCGTTCTCGAACACCGAGCTGAGCGATCTGCTCGTCGAGCTGGAGCGCACCAGCGGCCGCGAGCTGTCGAGCTGGTCGAAGAAGTGGCTCGAGACGGCCGGCGTCAACACCCTCTCGCCCGTGATCGACGAGGACGTGGACGGCCGCATCACCCGCTTCCGCGTCATCCAGACCGCGCCCGCCGACTACGCCACGATCCGCCCGCACCGCCTCGGCATCGGGTTCTACGACCTGCAGGACGGCGCCCTCGTGCGCACGCACCGGGTCGAGATCGACGTGGACGGCGACGTCACCGAGGTCGCCGAGCTCAAGGGCCGCCAGCGCCCCGCCCTCGTGCTGCTCAACGACGAGGACCTCGCGTACGCGAAGATCCGCCTCGACGACAAGAGCCTCGCCACGGCCATCGACCACCTGTCGGCGATCGCCGATCCGCTGGCCCGCTCGCTCGTGTGGGGCGCGGCGTGGGACCAGACGCGCGACGCCGAGACCGCCGCGAGCGACTACGTCGACCTCGTGCTGCGCAACATCGGCGACGAGACCGAGTCGACCACCATCCGCACCACGCTGTCGCAGCTGCTGCTCGCGGCGAACTCCTACGTGGCGCCCGAGAACCGCGAGGCCACGCGCGCGAAGGTCGCCGATGCCCTGTGGGGGCTGCTGCAGGAGGCCACCCCGGGCAGCGACCTGCAGCTGCAGCTGGCCACCTCGTTCGCGTCGGCGGCGTCCACGCCCACGCACTGGGAGCACGTGCGGCGCCTGCGCGAGGGCGAGCTCGTGCTCGAGGGGCTCACGATCGACACCGACCTCAGCTGGCAGCTGCTCATCTCGCTCGCGGCGGGCGGCGTGGCCGACGGCGCGGCGATCGACGCGGCGCTCGCCGAGGACAACACGGCCAAGGGCGGCGAGTTCGCCGCCCAGGCGCGCGCGGCGATGCCGACCGCGGAGGCCAAGCAGGCCGCATGGTCCGCGCTCATCGACGAGGACACACTGCCCAACACGGTGGTCCGCTCGGCGGCCGCCGGCTTCGTGCACCCCGCAACGCGCGATCAGCTCACGGCGTTCATCCCGAAGTACTTCGACATGCTGATCCCGATCTGGGAGGGCCGCACCTACCAGATCGCGTCGTACCTCATCGAGCTGCTCTATCCCGCGCCGCTGGCCAACGTGGAGCTGCGCGACGCCACGCGAGCCTGGCTCGCGGCGCACGCGGAGGCCCCGGCGGCCCTGCGCCGCATCGTGCACGAGTGCCTGGCGGGGGTCGAGCGGGCCCTCACCGCCCAGGCGCGCGACGCGGAGTGACCCGACCGACATCGACCGAGGAGCGCGAGTGATGCGACCCTTCGAGACGAGCGACGATCCGACCGACCCGGGGTTCTGGGCGCGCGTGCTGGACGGCCTCACCGAGGCCGGCCTGAAGGCGCTCGGCGTGGCGATCGCGGTGGCGATCTGCTTCGTCATCGCGTGGGTCCTCCGGCTCATCATCCGCCGGGTCGTGCAGCGGATCGTGCAGGGCGCCAAGAAGAAGGCCGACGTCGCCGACACGCGCGCGATCGACCGGTCACCGCTGGCGTCGGTGCGCATCGTGCAGCGCTCGCGCACGCTGGGGTCGATCCTCAGCAACATCGTGAACGTCACGATGGTGATCATCGCGATCCTGCTGAGCGTGCAGATCATCAACCCGGATTTGCTCGGCTCGCTCGCCCTGCTCAGCGCCGCGGTGGGCGCCGGTCTCGGCTTCGGGGCGCAGAACATCGTCAAGGACGTGCTCAACGGCATCTTCCTCGTGGCCGAGGATCAGGTCGGCATCGGCGACGTCGTCGACCTCGGTCTCGCCTCGGGCGTCGTGGAGTACGTCAGCGTGCGCATCACCCACGTGCGCGACGTGAACGGCACGCTCTGGTACGTGCGAAACGGCGAGGTGCTGCGGATCGGCAACATGTCGCAGGGCTGGTCGCGGGTGGTGCTCGATCTCAGCCTGCCGGTCGACGTCGACATCGACGAGGTCGAGCACGTCGCCGCCGGTGTCGCCTCGGAGCTGACGCACGACCCGTCGTGGCGCTCGCGCATCGTCGGCGACCCCGAGATCTGGGGCCTGGAGTCGATCGAGGGCGACACCCTCGTGTTCCGGCTCGTGCTCAAGGCCAAGCCGAGCACCAAGGAGGACGTTGCGGCCGAGCTGCGACGCCGCCTGCGCGACGAGATGCTGGCGCGCGACATCGCCCTCCCCGGCCTGGCGAGCGTCGAGCTGGGCGGCATCGAGGGCGCGCTGCGCGTGCGGGGCGTGAACCCGCCCACCCGCCCGCAGCAGCTGCCGGAGCGCCCCACGTGGCACCCGCGCCGCGGTGCCCACACGGCGCCCGCGCCGGAGGACGCCGAGGCCGCCGAGGGCGAGGACGAGAAGTGACCGAGGAGCCGAGCTTCTACGAGCAGGTCGGCGGGCGCGAGACGTTCGCCCGCCTGGTCGACGCCTTCTACCGCGGCGTCGCGTCCGACCCCGTGCTCAAGCCCATGTATCCCGAGGAGGATCTCGGCCCCGCGCGCGAGCGGCTGCTGCTCTTCCTCGAGCAGTACTGGGGCGGACCCACGACCTACAGCGAGCGGCGCGGGCACCCGCGGCTGCGCATGCGGCACGCGCCGTTCCACGTCAACCCCGACGCGCGCGACCGCTGGCTGGCCCACATGCGTGCCGCCGTCGACGAGCTCGGCCTGGCGCCGCTGCACGAGGCGGCGCTGTGGGACTACCTCGAGCGCGCCGCGCACGCCATGGTCAACACGTTCGAGCCGACGCCCGGCGCCTGAGCCGGCCGTCAGCGCCCGGTCGTCCGCACCGCGGTGAGGCCGCTGACGACGGGCCCGCGCGCGAGCACGTGGCCGCGGCGCAGCGTGACCCGCGTCCAGCGGCCCGACGTCATGACGCGCGCGTCCTCCTCGCCGCCGATGAAGCCGAACGCGAAGGCCGCGAACGCCACGCCCAGCGGCAGCCCGTGCAGCTCCTCGTCCGGCGTGCCCCACACCGCGCCGCGCACGGCGCGCACGGCGTCCTCGCCCGGGTTCTGGGGCAGGCGCTCGGCGACCGCCGCGATCCCCCACTGAGCGCGGCTCGCGAGCGTGGCGGCGGCGATCTCGCCGCGCCGCTCCCAGCCCCCGCGGGGCGGCGCGACCCCGGCCCAGGCCGGCGCGATCGCCGTGTCGGGCAGCGCGAGGGCCACCGGCTCGTCGGTCGCCGTGAGCTCGGCGACCACGAGGTCGCACTGCAGCTCCGGGTCGGCGGCGAGCACGCGCATCGCCAGCACGGTGGGCGTGCGGTCCAGCAGCCCCTGCGGCGCCAGCGCGGCGGCGGTCATCGCGAGCACCCCGCCCGCGCCCTGCAGCCGCACCCCGTCGGAGCCCGCCTGCGCCGCGCGGCCGGCGAACGTCAGGGCGTCGTGGGCGGAGTCGGCGTCGGCGAGACGAAGCAGGGCGGGCATCCGACCTAGACTACTTTCTCGTGACCAGCGAGCTGCCCTCCGATCCCCTCTCGTTGCTCCTCGGCGTCCTCGATCTGCAGGAATCCGGTGCGCGCACCTCGGCCGACATCTTCGTCGGCGCCTCGCACCCCATGCCGGGCGGCCGGGTCTTCGGCGGGCAGGTGCTCGGGCAGTCCGTGGTGGCCGCGGCGCGCACCCTCGGCGAGGACCGTCACCCGCATTCGCTGCACGGCTACTTCCTGCGTCCCGGCGACGTGACCAAGCCGATCACGTTCGCCGTCTCGCGGATCCACGACGGCCGCTCGTTCGCCCGCCGCGGGATCCAGGCGTATCAGGACGGCGTGCCGATCTTCTCGGCCATCGCGTCGTTCCAGGACGACGACCCGGGGTTCGAACACCAGCTGCCCATGCCCGACGTGCCGTCACCCGAGGATCTCCCCGACCCGGCCGAGACCCCCGCAGACCCGCTGTCGCGCCGGCTGCTGCGCCTGAACCCGATCGAGGTGCGCCACACGACGAGCGACATCTGGCTCGCGGTGGACGAGCCGTCGCCGCGGCAGGCCGTGTGGACGCGCGTCCGCGGCCCGCTCGGCGACGACCCGATGCGGCACCGCGCGGCGCTCGCGTACCTCAGCGATTTCACGATCCAGGACACGGTGCTGCGCGCGGCCGGCGTGCCGTGGAGCACGCCCGGCATGAAGACGGCGAGCCTCGATCACGCGATCTGGTGGCACCGGCCCGCGCGGGCCGACGAGTGGCTGCTGTATGTGCAGGAGTCGCCGAGCGCGCAGGGCGGCCGCGGGCTGGCGCTCGGGCGCCTGTACCGCCGCGACGGCGCGCTCGTGGCGAGCGTCGCCCAGGAGTTCATGGCGCGCGTGCCGGGCGCCTCGTGAGGCGCTGACGGCGCTCAGGCCGCCTGGGACTCCTTGAGGCAGGCCTCGAGCGCGACCCAGCCGAGCATCGCGCACTTGATGCGCATGACGTACTTCGCCACCCCCTGGAAGGCCGCGGCGTCGCCGAGGGCCTCCGTGGGCTCCACGGCGCCGCGCGAGCGCAGCATCTCGCGGAACTCGCCGATCCGGGCGAAGGCGGTCTCGCGGTCCGCGTGCTCGAGGAGCTCCGACATCACCGACGCGGAGGCCATCGAGATGCTGCAGCCCTGGCCGTCCCACGCGAGGGTGTCGATCGCGCCCGCGTCATCGAGCGTGACGCCGAGCGTGATCTCGTCGCCGCACGAGGGGTTCAGCTCGTGGTGGGTGTGCGCGAGCCCCGTGGGGTCGCCCTTGCCGTAGGGGTCGCGCGAGTGATCCATGATCAGCTCGCGGTACAGGCCTTCGAGATCGCTCATCGGTCCGCTCCGAAGAATCCGCGCACTTCGCCGAGTGCGTCCTGGAAACGCGCCACGTCATCGGGCGTCGTGTACACCGAGGCGCTCGCGCGGGTGGTTGCCGAGACGCCGAGCCGCCGGTGCAGCGGCTGCGCGCAGTGGTGACCGGTGCGCACGGTGATGCCCCGGTCGTCGAGGAACTGCCCCACGTCGTGCGCGTGCACGCCGTCGACGATCACGCTCACGAGCGCCCCGCGCGGCCGACCCGCGGCGGGGCCGACGAGCCGCACGCCCGGCACGGACTGCACGGCGTCGACGAGCAGCCCGGCCATCTCGGCCTCGTGCGCCGCGACGTGCTCCATGCCCAGCCGCGACAGGTACTCCGCCGCGAGGCCGAACCCCACGGCCTGGGACACGGGCTGCGTGCCGGCCTCGAACCGATGCGGGGCGGGCAGGAACTCGGCGCCGTCCATGGTGACGGTCGTGATCATCGACCCGCCGGTGCGCGCCGGCGGGAGCGCGTCGAGCAGCTCGGCGCGGCCGTACAGCGCGCCGATGCCCGTGGGACCGAGCATCTTGTGCGCCGAGAACGCGGCGAAGTCCACGCCGAGGCCGGTCAGGTCGATCGGCAGGTGCGGCACGGACTGGCACGCGTCGAGCACGGTCAGCGCGCCGACCGCGCGCGCGGCCTCGGCCACGTCCGCCACGGGCGCGATCTGGCCGGTGACGTTGGAGATGTGCGGGAATGCCACGACGCGGGTACGGGGGGTCAGCGCCGCGCGGAGATCGTCGATCGTCCACAGGCCGGCGTCGTCGACGGGCACGTAGCGCAGCGACGCGCCCGTGCGGCGGGCGAGCCGCTGCCACGGGATGAGGTTGGCGTGGTGCTCGGCCTCGGTGACGAGGATCTCGTCGCCCTCGCCGAGCGCGAACCGGTCGTCGCCGAGCCCGGCCGAGGCGTCCGACATGCCGAGGGCGATCATGTTGAGGGCGTCGGTGGCGCCCGCGGTCCAGACGAGCTCCCGCTCGCCCGCGCCGACGAAGCCCGCCACGCGTTCGCGGGCGTCCTCGAACGCGGCGGTCGCCTCACCCGTGGCCATACTCGAGCCGCGGTGCACGGCCGCGTAGTCGCGGCGGGCGAACTCCGCCTCGCCGTCGATCACCTCGGCCGGGCGCTGCGAGGTCGCCCCGGAGTCGAGGTAGACGGCGTCGGGGTGCGCGGCGAAGTACGGGAAGTCCTCGCGCACGGCGGCGCCGATGCGCGTGGCGGAGCTCGGGGAAGTCACCCCTCCAGTCTCTCGCAGATCCGGGAGGGGCGGCGCCGTGTGACGATCCTCAGCGCGCCACCGCCTGGTCCACGGGCTCCTCCAGGTACGGGCCCCACGCCGCGCGCAGCGCCTCGGGCATGCGCACCGGCCCGCCCGACTCCTGCGAGACGAGCACGATCACGGTGGTGGCGCGGCCGAACAGCGTCGCGTCGTCCGGCCCGCCCCAGACCTCGTACGCGATCTCGGCGGACGAGCCGCCGAAGCGGGTGAACCACAGCCGGATGTCGAGCGGCGCCTGCTGGTACGGGATCGGAGCGAGGTACTCGATCCCCTGCTTCGCGATGAGCGTGAAGTACGGCCCCTCCTCGCCCACGCGCATGTCCTGATCGAACACGGCGGTGTCCACGCGCTGCGCGGGATCCTCGTGCTTCCAGAAGGCGCGGATGCGCGCCTCCTCGAGGATCTTCACGAGGGTGGCGTTGTTGACGTGGTTGAACGCGTCCATGTCGCCCCAGCGGAGGTGGACGGGTACGTGCAGGCGGGTCATGCGTCCATCCTCTCGCAGCACGCGGGTAACGGTTGCATAACGCCGCGAATGCGCCTGAGAACCGCGGGATCACGCAGATTCCGTGCGGCGCACAGGTGCCCTAGGTACCTCGGCGCGTCGGGGCTGAGTGGACATTCCCTGTCAGATCGGTAAGCTGTCGAGGCGCCGGTCGGGCTGTGCGTACAGCCTGCTCGACCACTGGGAACCCTCATGGCTCCCTGCCCATCCAGGCCCGCGAACGTCGCCGTCGCGACGGGCGTATGGCCGACGATCCACCACCGTCACACCCGAGACGACCGTGGCGCGCCGGAGCTTGCTTCGGCCTTCGTCTGCCCGGACCGTTACCGATCACCGGCCCCTGCGCAGCCGGCAGAGGAGAACGTTGACCGACAGCGATATCGCCCTGCGCGCCGAAGGACTGTTCAAGGTCTTCGGCCGCCGACCCCAGGAAGCCGTCGAGCGCCTGCGCTCCGGGACCGCCCGCGACCGGCTCGGCCCCGGCACCACCGCCGCCGTGATCGACGCGTCGTTCGAGGTGCGCCGCGGCGAGATCTTCGTGGTGATGGGCCTGTCCGGCTCCGGCAAGTCCACGCTGATCCGCATGCTCAACGGGCTTCACGATGCCACGGCCGGGCGGATCACGCTCGGCGACGACGAGCTCACCGGCGTGGCACCGGCACGGCTGCGCGAGCTGCGCCGCGACCGCGTGTCGATGGTGTTCCAGCACTTTGCGCTGCTGCCCCACCGCACGGTCATCGACAACGTCGCCTACCCCCTCGAACTGCGCGGCGTCTCGCGTGCCGAGCGCGTGGCGAAGGCCACGGAGATCCTCGAGCTCGTCGGCCTGTCCGGCTGGGGCGACAAGCTGCCCTCCCAGCTGTCGGGCGGCATGCAGCAGCGCGTCGGCATCGCCCGCGCCCTCGCCGCCGACACCGAGATCCTGCTCATGGACGAGGCCTTCAGCGCCCTCGATCCGCTCATCCGCCGCGAGATGCAGGATCAGCTGCTCGAGCTGCAGGCCACGCTCGGCAAGACGATCGTGTTCATCACCCACGACCTCAACGAGGCGATGTACCTGGGCGACCGCATCGCGGTCATGCGCGATGGCCGGATCGTCCAGATCGGCACGCCCGAGGACATCCTCACGGACCCCGCCAACGACTACGTGGAGCAGTTCGTGCAGGACGTCGACCGCGCCCGCGTGCTCACGGCCTCGGCCGTGATGGAGCGTCCGCGCCCGGTCGTCGCCGAGTCGGCCGGCCCCCGCACCGCGCTGCGCACGATGCGCGACGCGTACTCGGCCGCCGCCTACGTGGTGGACCGCGATCGCCGTCTGCTCGGCACGATCGAGGACCGCGATGCCATCAAGCTCGTCCGCCGCGGCGAGACGTCGATCGCCGGCATCGTGAAGCGCGACGCCGTGACCGTCGACGAGAACGCCGTGCTCATGGACCTGTTCGTGCCCGCCGTCGAGTCGAAGCTGCCGATCGCCGTCACGAACGAGGCGGGGCGCCTGCTCGGTGTCATCCCCCGCGTCACCCTGCTCGCCGCGCTCGGGCCCGGCCCGGGCGCCACCGAGGAGATCACGCTGCCGCAGCAGCCCGTGCCCACCACGGTCATCGACCAGGTGCTCGCCGAGGCCGAAGTCGCGGCCGCCGACCTGAAGGAGGTGCGCTGATGGAGGGCTTCCGCATCCCCCTGGGCGATTGGATCGAGTCCGGCGTCGACTGGATCACCGACAACCTCGAGTGGCTGCTCGATCTGATCTCGCTCGTCGTGCGCTGGCTGGTCGACACCCTGACCGACGCGCTCGTCGCCACGCCCTTCGTCCTCACCGTGCTCGTCGCGGCCCTGCTCAGCTGGCTCGTGCGCTCGTGGCAGATGGGCGTGGGAACGCTCGTGACCTTCACGCTCATCGCCGCGATGGACGTGTGGGAACCCGCGATGCAGACGCTCGCGCTCGTGCTCATCGCGGCCCTCGTGGCCGTGGTGATCTCGATCCCCGTGGGCATCTGGTCGGCCCGGAACGCCACCGTCCGCGCCGTCGTCAAGCCGGTCCTCGACTTCATGCAGACGATGCCGGCGTACGTCTACCTCATCCCGGCGATCGTGTTCTTCAGCATCGGCGTCGTCCCCGGCGTCATCGCCACCATGATCTTCGCGCTGCCCCCGGGCGTGCGCATGACCGAGCTGGGCATCCGCGGCGTGGACGCCGAGACGGTCGAGGCGGCCCACGCGTTCGGCGCGACGCCCGGCCAGATCCTGCGCGGCGTGCAGCTGCCGCTGGCGGTGCCCACCATCATGGCGGGCGTCAACCAGGTGATCATGCTCGCGCTGTCGATGGCCGTCATCGCGGGCATCGCCGGTGCGGACGGGCTCGGGAAGAACGTCGTCGAGGCGATCTCCACGATCAACATCGCCAAGGGCGTCGAGAACGGCCTGGGCGTGGTCTTCCTCGCCGTGTTCCTCGATCGCGTCACCGCCGCGCTCGGCAACCCCGCCGACTACCGCAGCTCGCTTCTCGGCATGCTGCGCCGGCGTCGAGCCACGCAGCGCGCGACCACGACCGCCGACGAGATCGCGCGGGAGAAGGCCTCGCCGCGCCGCACCCCGGTTCCGACCGGCGCCTGACCGAGCGCCCGCGGGTGCGACCGGCACCCGTCCCCGCGCCGCACCGCGCGTGCGGCCCCCAGACCTGCTCATCCCCTCCCCAGTCCGCGCCGACCGGCGCGGCACGAAAGGACATCATGAAGAAGCGACACCTGACCGGCATCCTCGCGATGGGCGCGGTGGGCGCCCTCGCCCTCACCTCGTGCGCCAGCGGCGGCGCCGGCGACGGCGGCGACGCCGAGGGCGACCTCGGCACGATCACGCTCGGGTACATCCCCTCGTGGACCGACGGGCTCAGCACCGCCTACCTGCTCGAGGACCAGCTCACCAAGCTCGGCTACACGGTCGAGATGCAGACGCTCACCGAGGCGGGACCGCTCTACACCGCGCTCGCGCAGGGCGACGTCGACATCTACCCGTCGGCCTGGCCCGAGCTCACCCACGCCTCCTACATGGAGGAGTACGGCGAGGACATCGAGGATCTCGGCGCCTACTACGAGGGCGCGCAGCTGACGATCGCCGTGCCGTCGTACATGGACGACGTCAATTCGATCGAGGACCTGCAGGGCAACGCCGACCGCTTCGACGGCAAGATCTACGGCATCGAGCCGGGCGCGGGCCTGACGGCCCAGACCCAGGACGTCATGATGCCGGAGTACGAGCTGACCGACGACTACGAGCTCGTCACCTCGTCGACCGCCGCCATGCTCACCGAGCTCGGCAACGCGATCGACAACGAGGAGGACATCGCCGTCACGCTGTGGCGCCCCTTCTGGGCCTACGGCTCGTACGACGTGAAGGACCTCGAGGACCCCAAGGGCGCCATGGGAGGCAACGAGGCGCTGCACTTCCTCGGCACCTCCGGCTTCGCCGAGGAGTTCCCCGAGGCCGCCGAGCTCATCGCGGGCATCCAGCTCGACGACGCCCAGTACGCCTCGCTCGAGGACCTCGTCGTCAACGAGTACGGCGAGGGCGCCGAGGCCGAGGCCGTGGACGCCTGGATCGAGGAGAACCCCGACGCGTTCGAGACGCTGATCGCCGAGTGATCGGCTGACGCCCGAGCAACGGAAGGCGCCCCCTGGATCCGATCCAGGGGGCGCCTTCCATTGCGGCTCGAGCCCGCGGCTGCCGGTCGGCTCAGTCGCGCGTGAGCTTGCGGTAGGTCGTGCGGTGCGGGCGGGCGGCGTCGGGGCCGAGGCGGGCGATCTTGTTCTCCTCGTACGCCTCGAAGTTGCCCTCGAACCAGTGCCAGTTGGCGGGGTTCTCCTCGGTGCCCTCGTAGGCGAGGATGTGCGTGGCGACGCGGTCGAGGAACCACCGGTCGTGGGTGATCACCACGGCACAGCCGGGGAACTCCAGCAGCGCGTTCTCGAGCGACTGCAGGGTCTCCACGTCGAGGTCGTTGGTCGGCTCGTCGAGGAGCAGCAGGTTGCCGCCCTCCTTGAGCGTCAGCGCCAGGTTGAGGCGGTTGCGCTCACCACCGGAGAGCACGCCGGCCTTCTTCTGCTGGTCGGGGCCCTTGAAGCCGAACTTCGACACGTACGCGCGCGACGGGATCTCGGTCTTGCCGACCGTGATGATGTCGAGCCCGTCCGAGACGACCTCCCAGAGGGTCTTCTCGGGGTCGATGTTCGAGCGCGTCTGGTCGACGTAGCTGATCTTGACCGTCTCGCCGATCTTCAGGTCGCCGCCGTCGAGCGGCTCGAGACCCACGATCGTCTTGAACAGCGTGGTCTTGCCGACGCCGTTGGGGCCGATCACGCCGACGATGCCGTTCGGCGGCAGGCTGAAGCTGAGGCCGTCGATGAGGGTGCGGTCGCCGAAGCCCTTCTGGAGGTTCTTCGCCTCGATCACGATCGAGCCGAGGCGCGGACCCGCGGGGATCTGGATCTCCTCGAAGTCGAGCTTGCGCGTGCGCTCGGCCTCGGCGGCCATTTCCTCGTAGCGGGCCAGACGCGCCTTCGACTTGGCCTGGCGGCCCTTCGTGTTGGAGCGGACCCACTCGAGCTCGTCCTTGAGGCGCTTCTGGAGCTTCGCGTCCTTCTTGCCCTGGACGTCCAGGCGCTCGGCCTTCTTCTCGAGGTAGGTCGAGTAGTTGCCCTCGTACGGGTAGAGGCGGCCGCGGTCGACCTCGGCGATCCACTGGGCAACGTGGTCGAGGAAGTACCGGTCGTGGGTGACGGCGATCACGGCGCCCGCGTACTTCTGCAGGTGCTGCTCGAGCCACAGCACGCTCTCGGCGTCGAGGTGGTTGGTGGGCTCGTCGAGCAGCAGCAGGTCGGGCTTCTCGAGCAGCAGCTTGCACAGCGCCACGCGGCGCTTCTCGCCACCCGAGAGGTTCTTGATCTCCGCGTCGCCCGGCGGGGTGCGCAGCGCGTCCATCGCCTGCTCGAGCTGGGCGTCGAGGTCCCACGCGTCGGCGGCGTCGATCGCCTCCTGCAGCTGGCCCATCTCGGCCAGCAGCGCATCGAAGTCGGCATCGGGGTCGGCCATGAGGCCCGAGATCTCGTTGAACCGGTCGACCTTGTCCTTGATCTCGCGAACGCCGTCCTGCACGTTCTCGAGCACGGTCTTCGACTCGTCGAGCTCGGGCTCCTGCATGAGGATGCCGACCGAGAAGCCGGGGCTTAGCGTCGCGTCGCCGTTGGACGGGGTGTCGAGCCCCGCCATGATCTTCAGGATCGTCGACTTGCCGGCGCCGTTCGGGCCGACCATGCCGATCTTCGCGCCGGGAAGGAAGGACATGGTCACGTCGTCGAGGATCAGCTTGTCGCCGACCTGCTTGCGAGCCCGGACCATCTGGTAGATGTATTCAGCCATATCCCCTCCAGTCTAGGGCGCCGCTCCCCGCCGCGCGGGCCCGATCGGGCCCTACCAGTCGATCGGGCGCGTATTGCCGATCAGGCAGACGCCGTCGATCGCCGCCTCGACCGACGTCACCGGATCGCCCGTCTCGGGACCGACCTGGCCGATGAGGCACTCCTCGCCCCATCGCACGGAGAACTGGATCGACTCCGCCGCGTTGCCGACCGTCGACACGTCGCGGGTGACCTGCATGGCCGCCTTGTCGAAGCCGGCGGCCACGAGCGCGTCGACATATGCCCGGCCCGCTCCGCGCTGCTCCGAGCCCCACACGTCGGCCACCACGCGCGTGAACAGCGGCAGGTTGTCGGCGGCCGAGCCGTCGGGCACCAGCGTGGGCTCGGGCGCCGCCGTGGGCGCCGCGGAGGCGGAGGGCGCCGTGGGTCCCGTCGTCGGCGCCACGGGCTCGGGGGCGCAGGCCGCGAGTGCCGCGAGCGTCGACACGATCGCCAGCGCCCCAGCCGCGCGCCGTTCCCATCGCCGAATCGTCACCCTGCCGAGTCTAGGGTTCAGAACGGCACGGCCACGCTCTCGGCCTCGGAGCTCGCGTCGGCCTCGGAGGTGGCCTCGGCCGGGAGGTCCGACGGCGCCCATGCGTCGCCGTCCCCGGTCGATCCGGCGCCGGTGGCCGTGTCGGCGGCGCCGCGCACCACGCGGGCGAACGCGCTCGTGCCGAACATGAGGTCGTGGCCGAGGGCGTCGGCGTCGATCTCGGCCTCGGTGCCGTGCCGGTCCTCGTTCTCCCACTTGCGGATGCGCAGCCGGCCCGTCACGATCACCCGCTCGCCCTTGCGGAACGAGGCGAAGGCGTTCGCGCCGAGGTGGCGATACGCGCACACGGTGAACCAGTTGACGTGCCCGTCGATCCACTCCCCCGTGGCGGCGTCGCGGCGACGCTGGGTGCTCGCGATGCGGAACTTGGTGATCACCGCGCCGCTGGGAGTGGTGATCTGGCTCGGCGCAGTGGCGATGTTGCCGGTCACGGTGATGGTGTCGCTCATGATCTGTCCTCTCGCTGGAACGGACCCGGGCGGGTCCGGCTTCCAGCGTGGCGACGCGACCACGGCCCGCGGGTGCCGTGACGGCGATCTGTGGACAGACTGCGTGCGGGGCCCGCCTGTGAGCGGGCGTCCGGTCAGCGGATGTACTGCGAGAACGAGGCGCGGACCTTGTTGACCTTCGGCACGGCGACGGCGAGGCAGTAGCCCTGCGTCGGGTTCTTGGCGAAGAAGTCCTGGTGGTAGTCCTCGGCGTCGTAGAACTCGGCGAGCGGCTCGATCGTCGTCACGACCGTGCCCTCCTCGGTTCCCAGCGGGGCGTCCCACAGCTGCGTGGCGCGCTCGCGCGCGGTCTCGAACAGCGCGCGCTGCGCGTCGTCGGCGTAGAACATGGCCGAGCGGTACTGGGTGCCCTGGTCGGCGCCCTGGTGGTTCAGCTGCCGCGGGTCGTGCATGGTGAAGAACGCGTCGAGGATCACCTCGGCCGGGATCTTCGTCTCGTCGAACGTGACCTTCACGGCCTCGGCGTGGCCGGTCGCGCCGGTGCACACGAGCTCGTACGACGGCTGAGCGACGGTGCCGCCCGTGTACCCCGAGACGACGCTCTCCACGCCGTCCAGCGCGCGGTAGGCCGCGTCGAGGCACCAGAAACATCCACCGGCGAGCACGAAGGTCTGCATGCCTCCAGCCTAGGCGAGCGCGCACGCCCCGGCTCCGCCACCAGCGTTCGCCCCGCTCCCCCGGCTAATCTGGAAGGTGACCCCCAGTAGCTCAGTGGAAGAGCATCGGCTTTCTAATCCGTTGGTCGCACGTTCGAATCGTGCCTGGGGGACCTTCTCCCGCTCAGCCGGCGCGTCGGCGGCCGCCGATAGGGTGGGTGGCATGGTGGGAGCTTCCGAGAACGACCGGCTCGTCTGGATCGACTGCGAGATGACGGGACTCGACCTCGCGGTCGATGAGCTGGTGGAGATCGCGATCGTCGTCACCGACTTCAATCTGCGGATCCTCGATCCCGGGTTCCAGGTCGTGATCAAGCCGAGCGCGGCGGCGTTCGCGAACATGAACGACTTCGTCACGCGCATGCACCGCTCGAGCGGCCTCTACGAGGAGCTGGAGCGCGGCGTCTCGCTCGAGGAGGCGCAGCGCCTCTCGCTCGAGTACATCAAGCGGTTCGCGCCGCAGGAGCGCAAGGCCCCGCTGGCCGGCAACACGATCGGCACCGACCGCATGTTCCTGGCGAAGTACATGCCGGAGATCGACCAGTACCTGCACTACCGCAGCGTCGACGTGTCGAGCGTGAAGGAGCTGTCGCGGCGCTGGTACCCCCGCGCCTACATCCACGCGCCGGCGAAGGACGGCGGGCACCGCGCGCTCGCCGACATCCTCGAGTCGATCCGCGAGCTGGAGTACTACCGCCGCGCGGTGTTCGTGCCGGAGCCGGGGCCCACGAGCGACGGCGCGCGCGCGATCGCATCGTCGGTCGTGTCGTCGTTCGGCTCAGAAGTGTGACAGAATGGAGCGGTTGTCCCCGCGCCGTTCGCGGCTGGGGGCCACGGTGGCTATAGCTCAGTTGGTAGAGCGCCTGGTTGTGGTCCAGGAGGTCGCCGGTTCAAGCCCGGTTAGCCACCCGATCAAGCGATCGAGGGTCACCCCTCTCGCGGAGCGGGCAGACTCCCCATGACGATGCAGCTCTCCCCCGAGGAGTTCGAGGCCGTCGTGGTCGACGAGCTCGACCTCCTCCCCGACGAGATGATCGACGGCCTCGACAATGTCGTGTTCGTCGTCGAGGATCGCCCCGAGGACGGCAGCCTCGATCTGCTCGGGCTCTACGACGGACTCGCGCTGACCGAGCGCGATCGCTACGGGATGGGCGAGCTGCCCGATCGGATCATCGTCTACCGCGAGCCCCACCTCGCCCAGTGCGAGACGATGGAACAGCTGAGGGACGAGATCCACACCACGCTCGTCCACGAGATCGCGCACTTCTACGGCATCGACGACGAACGACTCCACGAACTGGGCTGGGCATGAGCACCGCGCTACCCGAACTCGACGAGCTGACCGACCTCGCCTCGCGCACGAGCGGACCGTGGCAGACCGTCGTGTGGAACGATCCGGTCAACCTCATGAGCTACGTCGTGCGCGTCTTCCGCGAGTACTTCGGGTACAGCGAGGAGCGGGCCACGCAGCTGATGCTGCAGGTGCACCACGACGGGCACGCGGTCGTCGCCGAGGGCGCGAGGGAGCAGATGGAGATGCACGCGCAGGCGATGCACGACTACGGCCTGTGGGCCACCGTGCGCGAAGGAGGACGCTCATGAGCGACCGGATGATCATGCTGACCCTCACGCGCATCGAGGCCGGGCACCTCGCCGACCTGGTCGGCCAGTTCACGGAGCTCGTGAACGCCACGCCGACCGATCCCGACCCCGCGCTCGATCGCCTCACCCCCGACGCCTACCCCGAGGACCCGGACGCCTCGCGCGAGTTCCGCAGCCTCACGCGCGGCGACCTGCTGCACCGGCGCGCGCACGACGCGGCGGTGGTCAAGCGGGCGCTCGAGGGGATCGAGCCGCTCGACGGCAGCGACGACGACTTCGCGCCGGCCGACATCGCCATCCCGGGCGATCAGGTCGACGCGTGGCTGCGCACCCTCACGGCCGTGCGCCTGGTGATCGCCAATCGCCTGGGGATCGCGTCGGAGGACGACCACGACCCGTCGGATCCGCGTTTCGGCGTGTACGACTGGCTCGGGTATCGCCTCGACGGCCTCGTGCAGGCGGCCGACTCGCTGGGCGACTAGGGCAACTCGAACACGAGGTCGGCCAGCCGCTGCGGCCGGTTCCGGGCGATGTGCGCGACCTCCTGCGCCGCCCAGCGGTCCCAGTGGGGCGCGTAGCCCTCGCCGTCGCGCTCCAGCGCGCGCCGCTTGCGCGAGGCCTCGGGGGCGTCGACCCAGATCGACAGGTCGGCGTACGGGTGCGATTCGGGGGTGAGCAGCCCGCAGCCCTCCACGAGGAGCGGCCACGTCGGCTGCACGAACTGGCTCTCGCCCGGTGCATCGCGCGCCCAGTCCCACCGGCGGTACATGCCGAGGCGGCCGGCGGCGTGCGGTTCGAGCACGCCCCGGACCGCCATCCGCGACGCCTCCGCGAGGCCGTCCCAGCCCGGGTAGAAGTCCTCCAGCGCGATGACCCTCGGCACCGCGGGCAGCGGCCAGCGCTCGCGCAGGCGCGCCGCGATCGTGGTCTTGCCCGATCCGCTGCGCCCGTCGATGAGCACGCGCGGCAGCGGTGCGGTCAGGTCCGCGACGGCGGCGACCACATCGTCGACCGCCCGCTGCAGCGCCGCCCCGAACGGGTCGTCACTTCTTGAGGGCACGGATGATCTTGCGCAGCGCTCCGCCCGCGACCCACACGAACGGGATGCCCACCGCGAGCAGCGCGATGACGTTCGGCTCGAAGCGCAGCTGGCCGTCACGACGCACGTACGCCCCGACGGGAGCCGTGAAGCCGCCGCCGCCCCCGCCGCCGTTGCCCGTCTCGTCCGAGCCGCCGCCGAAGCCGGACCAGGTCGCGGCGACGGGGATGATCTTCTCGCCATCGACGTCCTGCTGCTCGCCGTACGACGCGTTGACGCCGAGCTGAGACGAGATCTTGCCGAGTTCGAGTGCGATGTTGGCCATGAGGCCACGCTACCCGCGAACCGGCGGTCGCACGAGACTCAGTCCGAATCCTCCGGCGGGCGCGGATGGGACGGCAGCCGCGTGCTGCGCTCGCGGCCGAGGAACGCGGCGCGCGTGACGGCGCCCGATCCGAAGCGCGCGATCGCCTCGTCGAGGGTCCCCTCCACGCGCCGCCAGTCCTCGTCGTCGTCCCAGAGCGCCAGCGGCGAGCCGCCGGCGGGCTGCAGGCGCTCGGCGCGGACGCCGATGAGGCGCACCGGCAGCCGGCGGTCCACGCCGGCGAACAGCTCGCGCGCCGCCTCGCCGAGCCGCTGCCCCACGTCGGTGGGCTCCGCGAGCGTCTGCGAACGGCTGATCGTGGAGAAGTCCGAGAACCGCACCTTGATCGCCACGCCGCCGGCCTCCCAGCCCGCGCGCCGCAGCCGCACCGCCACGCGATCGGCCAGTCGCAGCAGCTCGCCGCGCAGGAACTCCGCATCCGCGACGTCCTCCGCGAAGGTCTCCTCGTGACCGACGCTCTTCTCCACGCGCTCGGTGTGGACCTCGCGCGGGTCGACGCCGCGCGAGAGCTCGGAGATCCGCTGCGCCCCGGCCTGCCCGACCGCGCGCGCGAGCACCGGGACGGGCGTGCGGCGGATGTCGCCGATCGTGTGGATGCCGCGTGCCTCCAGGGCGTCGGCCGCCTTGGGACCGATGCCCCACATCGCGCGCACGGAGCGCGGCTCGAGGAAGTCGAGGGTGTCGGCGGCGGCGACGACCAGCAGCCCATCGGGCTTGGACAGCGTCGAGGCCATCTTGGCCACGTGCTTGGTCGCCGCCACGCCCACGCTGCACGTGATGCCCACCTCGTCACGCACCCGCTGCCGGATCATGCGCGCGATCGCCGCGGGCGGCCCCCACAGCCGCCGCGCCCCGCGGACGTCGAGGAAGGCCTCGTCGATCGACAGCGGCTCGACCAGCGGCGTGATGCTGCGGAAGATCTCCATCACCTGCGCGGAGACGGCGCGGTAGCGATCGAAGTGCGGCAGCACGATGATCGCGTGCGGGCACAGCCGCAGGGCCTGCGACACCGGCATGGCCGAGCGCACGCCGTAGCGCCGGGCCTCGTACGAGGCGCTGGAGACGACCGAACGGCTCTCGGGCGCACCGATGATGATCGGCTTGCCGGCGAGCGAGGGGTCGTCGAGCACCTCGACCGCCGCGTAGAACGCGTCCATGTCGACGTGCAGGATGCCGGTGCCGGAGTCGTCGGCGTCCGGGGGCGAGACGAGTCGCCCCGATCCATCCGCTCGACCCATGCGTCCATTCTCCCGCGGGGTGCCGACATTCGGGCGCGGGCGGGGTCTCGCCCCGCCCGCGCCCGGCGATGCCCGGAGCGCGACGCCCCGGGCCGCGCGATCAGCCGGCCGCGCGCTCCAGGATGAGCTCGCGCACGCGGGCGGCGTCGGCCTGGCCCTTCATGGCCTTCATCACGGCGCCGATGATGGCGCCGGCGGCCTGGACCTTGCCGTCCTTGATCTTGTCCATGACGTCCGGCTGCGCGGCGAGGGCCTCGTCGATGGCGGCGATGAGCGCCCCGTCGTCCGAGACGACCGCCAGGCCGCGGGCGTCCACGACCTCCTGCGGGGTGCCCTCGCCGGCGATGACGCCCTCGAGCACCTGACGCGCCAGCTTGTCGGTGAGCGTGCCCGCGTCGATCAGCTGCTGCAGCGCGGCGACGTCGGCCGGCGACACGAGCGCGGACGCCTCGGTGCCCTGCGCGTTGGCGATGCGCGTGATCTCGCCCGTCCACCACTTGCGCGCCGCCTGCGGCGAGGCGCCGGCGGCGACGGTGGCCTCGACCTCGGCGAGCAGGCCGCCGTTGACGACGTCCTGGAACTCCAGGTCGGTGAAGCCCCAGTCGCCCTTGAGGCGGCGGCGACGGGCCGCGGGCGGCTCGGGCAGCGCGGCGCGCAGCTCCTCGATCAGCTCGATCGACGGCTCCACGGGCAGCAGATCGGGCTCCGGGAAGTAGCGGTAGTCATCGGCGTCCGACTTGGGGCGGCCCGGAGAGGTCTCCCCCGTGTCCTCGTGCCAGTGACGCGTCTCCTGGATGATCGTGCCGCCGTCGGCGAGGATCGCGGCCTGCCGCCGGATCTCGTAGCGGACCGCGCGCTCCACCGAGCGCATCGAGTTGACGTTCTTCGTCTCGGTGCGCGTGCCGAGCTTGTCGGCCCCGCGCGGGCGAAGCGAGACGTTCGCGTCGCAGCGGATGTTGCCGCGCTCCATGCGGGCCTCGCTGATGCCGAGCGCGATCGCGATGTCGCGGATGGTGGCGAGGTACGCCTTGGCCAGCTCGGGCGCCCGGTGCTCCGCCCCGAAGATCGGCTTCGTGACGATCTCGACGAGCGGCACGCCGGCGCGGTTGTAGTCGACCAGCGAGTACTCGGCGCCCTGGATGCGGCCGGTGGAGCCGCCGACGTGCGTGAGCTTGCCCGCGTCCTCCTCCATGTGCGCCCGCTCGATCGGGATCGTGAAGGTGGTGCCGTCGGACAGCTCCACCTCGACGGATCCCTCGAAGGCGATCGGCTCGTCGTACTGGCTGATCTGGTAGTTCTTGCCGAGGTCCGGGTAGAAGTAGTTCTTCCGCGCGAAGCGGCTCGACGGCGCGATCGAGCAGCCCAGGGCCAGGCCCAGGCTGATCGACTTGCGCACGGCCTCGCCGTTGACGACGGGGAGCGATCCGGGCAGACCCATGTCGACCGGCGCGACGAGCGTGTTCGGCGCGGCGTCGTGGTTCTCGGTGTTCGCGGGATTGCCCGCGGCCGAGAACATCTTGGTCTTCGTGTTCAGCTCGACGTGCACCTCGAGGCCGATCACCGGCTCGAACAGCTCGAGCGCCTTGTCGAAGTCCATCAGCTTGTCGGCAGCCATCAGAGCGCCTCTCCGTTCAGCGCCGGGGCGCGGTCGAGCAGCGGCGCGCCCCATTCGTCGAGCAGCAACGCCTCGAGGGCGGCGCCCACCCGGTACAGGCGGGCGTCCTCGCGTGCCGGCGCGAGGAACTGGATGCCCACGGGGAGCCCGTCCTCGGCCGCCAGGCCCGAGGGCACCGAGATGCCCGGCACGCCCGCGAGGTTCGCGGGGATCGTGGTGAGGTCGTTGAGGTACATCGCGAGCGGGTCGTCGATCTTCTCGCCGATCTTGAACGCGGTCGTGGGTGCGGACGGCGTCGCGATGACGTCGACCTGCGCGAACGCCTCGGCGAAGTCGCGCTGGATCAGCGTGCGCACCTTCTGCGCGCTGCCGTAGTAGGCGTCGTAGTAGCCCGCCGAGAGCGCGTAGGTGCCGAGGATGATGCGTCGCTTCACCTCGGGGCCGAAGCCCGCGTCGCGCGTGGCCGACATGACGTCCTCGACCGTGCCGCCCGGCACGTCCAGGCGCATGCCGAAGCGCACCGAGTCGAACTTCGCGAGGTTGCTCGAGGCCTCCGCCGGCAGGATGAGGTAGTACGCCGCAACGGCGTACTCGAAGTGCGGCGCGCTGATCTCGACGATCTCGGCGCCCTGCGCCTCGAGCTTCGCCAGCGCCTCCCGGAACGAGGCCGCCACGCCCGCCTGGAACCCGGCGTCGGGCAGCTCCTTCACCACGCCGATGCGCAGCCCCTTGAGCACCTCGCCCGACGCACCCTCGGCCGCGGCGAGGGCCATCGACGGCCACGCCTCCGGGATCGAGGTCGAGTCGTTGGGGTCGTGCCCGGCGATGATGTCCTGCAGCAGGCCGGCGTCGGCGACGGTGCGCGTGACGGGGCCGACCTGGTCGAGGCTCGAGGCGAGAGCGATCGCGCCGTAGCGGCTCACGGCGCCGTAGGTCGGCTTGACGCCCACCGTGCCCGTGACGTGGGCGGGCTGGCGGATCGAGCCGCCGGTGTCCGACCCGAGCGCGAGCGGCGCCTCGAAGGCGGCCACGGCGGCGGCCGAGCCACCGCCCGAGCCGCCGGGGATGCGGTCGAGGTCCCACGGGTTGCGGGTGGGGCCGTACGCCGAGTGCTCGGTGGACGAGCCCATGGCGAACTCGTCCATGTTCGTCTTGCCCAGCGGCACCAGGCCGGCGGCGCGGGCCCGCGCGACGACCGTGGCGTCGTAGGGCGACATGTAGCCCTCGAGGATCTTCGAGCCCGAGGTCGACGGCATGTCGGTGGTGACGAGCACGTCCTTGATCGCCAGCGGGACGCCCGCCAGCGGCGCGAGCTCCTCGCCCGAGGCGCGGCGCTCGTCGATCGAGCGGGCCACGTCGAGGGCGTGCTCGTTGACGTGCAGGAAGGCATGGACGTCGCCGTCGACGGCGGCGATCCGGTCGAGGTGGGCCTGCGTGACCTCGACGCTCGAGACCTCGCCCGAGACGAGGTGGGACGCCAGCTCGGCGGCCGACATGCGGATCAGGTCGCTCATCACTGCTCCTCGCCCAGGATCGCGGTCACGCGGAAGCGATCGCCGTCCGCGTCGGGCGCGTTGCTCAGCGCCTCGTCGACGGTGAGCATGTAGCCGACCTCGTCCGGGCGGTACACGTTCTGCATCGGGATCGGGTGGCTCGTCGCGGGGACGTCGGCGGACGCGACCTCGCTCACCTTGGCGATGTTCTCGACGATGGCGTCGAGCTCGCCGGTGAGGCGCGTCACCTCCTCGTCGCTCAGCTGGATCCGGGCGAGCACACCGAGATGGCGCACGAGATCGGGGGTGATTTCAGACACCCCTCGAGTCTAGTTCGCCGCGGGGGCCGCTCCCGCGCGCACGGCGTGCTCGAGCCGGGTCGCGACATCATCGGCGAGGCCCATGCGGTAAAGCGCGGCCTCCGGCCCGCTCTGGTACGTCTCGCCGACGATGACCGAC
This sequence comes from Microbacterium sediminis, assembly GCF_004564075.1. Taxonomy (NCBI): domain Bacteria; kingdom Bacillati; phylum Actinomycetota; class Actinomycetes; order Micrococcales; family Microbacteriaceae; genus Microbacterium; species Microbacterium sediminis. Next base: position 1,295,696 of record NZ_CP038256.1, on the reverse strand, counting down.
CCCTCGCCGATCGCGACGAGGTACTCGCCGCCCTCGCCGCCGGTGACGATCGGCGCCGCGCTCTGCAGGATCGGCGCGAGGGCGCCGATCACCAGATCCTCCGCGCCGGGCTGCGCCCACACCGCCGTCGGCGTCCCGAGCGGCCTGCGCGTCACCGCCAGCCCCTCCGCCCACGGCATGGGATACATCCGCGCGAAGGACGGCTTCCGCGCCAGGAGCACGTAGCCCGCCGGCAGAGAGGCCTCGACCGAGACGCCCGAGATGCGCCCGAAGCGCTCGTGCGCGCGCGCCTGGGACTGCAGCAGCGGGAGCGGACGGTCGTGCGCGAAGGCGGCGCGGTTCCCGTAGGTCCCGCGGATCTCGCCGAGCACCCGCACGGGCGTGTCCCGCTCCCCCGCGGCGCGCCACGACAAGCGGCTGAACAGGTCGGGCTCGATCGTGCGCTCCGCGACGCCGCTCCAGCCGTGCTCGCGTGCCCACGCCAGGCGCTGCTCCGGGAAGTCGGGCTTCATCGCTCCTCCGGCAGCAGAGCCCCTGCTGCCTCGCCGAAACTCCCCAAGCCGCGTCAGCCGTTCAGCTTCTCGAGGATCTGCTGCTTCACCTGGCGACGCATGACCTTGCCGATCATCGACTTGGGCAGCTCGTCCACGACGATGAGGCGACGGGGCGCCTTGTACGGGGTGAGCACCTTCTTCACGAACGCGCGCACCTCCTCGGGGTCGAACTCGGGGGTGCCGTCGAGCACGACCGCCGCGACGACCTCTTCGCCGTTGGCGCCGGGGATGCCGACCACGGCGGCGTCCTCGATGGCCGGGTGCTGGCGCAGGGCGATCTCGACCTCGGTGGGCGCGACGTTGAAGCCGCCCGTGATGATGAGCTCCTTGATGCGATCGACCACGCGGAAGAAGCCGTCCTCGTCCATCTCGACGACGTCGCCGGTGCGGAACCAGCCGTCGAGGAACACCCGCTCGGTCTCCTCGGGCTTGCCGTAGTAGCCGCCGAACACCTGCGGCCCGCGCACGAGCAGCTCCCCGGCCTCGCCCTGGGGCACGTCCTCGCCGGTGTCGGGGTCGACCACGCGGCACTCCGTCCCGGGCAGCGGCAGGCCGATGGCACCCGCCTTGCGGTTCGGGGCGACCGGGTTGACGATCAGCACGGGCGAGCACTCCGACAGGCCGTAGCCCTCGACGAGGTAGCCGCCGGTCTCGGCCTCCCACGGCTCGACGAGGGCGGAGTCGAGGGCCATGGCACCGGAGACGCCGATCTGCGTGCCGGCGAGCGAGACGCCCTTCTCCTTCGCGCGGTTCAGCAGCCGCTGGGCGATCGGCGGCACGGCGGGCAGCACCGTGGCGGGGTGCTTCTTCGTGACGGCGAGCACCATGTCGGGGTCGAACTTGGGGAACAGCACCAGGCGCGCGGCCTGCGACATCGCGAAGGTCAGGCACAGCGTGAGGCCGTAGGCGTGGAACATCGGCAGCACCGCGTAGACGACGGTGCCGACGCCGCGCGTGACCTGCGGGATCCAGGCCCGCGCCTGCGCCGCGTTCGCGAGCAGGTTGCGGTGCGTCAGGGTGGCGCCCTTCGGGTCGCCGGTGGTGCCACTCGTGTACTGGATGATCGCGACGTCGTCGGTGGCGGGGCCCGGCACATCGGCGTCGAGGGGCGCGTGGCGCACGATCTCCTCCCACGTCGTGGCGCCGTGCACCCGCTCGGTGAGCTGGCGGCGGTTCTCGCGGAGGCTGGGGATCGGCAGGCGCAGCGCGAGCTGCATGTAGCCCGGCATGCCCTTGGTGACGTCGACGGAGATGAGCGTCTCGACCGCGAGATCCTCGGGGAACTCCTGCACGGTCTTCGCGACCTTGCTCCACACGATCGCGTGCTTGGCGCCGTGATCCTCGAACTGCTTGCGCAGCTCGCGCGGCGTGTAGAGCGGGTTGTGCTCGACGACGATCGCGCCCAGCCGCAGCACCGCATAGAACGCGATGATGTGCTGCGAGCAGTTGGGCAGGATGATCGCGACCGGATCGCCCTTCTTCACGCCACGGGCGCGGAGCCCGGCGGCGGCGCGCTCGATCGCGGCGCTCAACTGGACGTACGTCGTCTCGCGGCCGAAGAACTGCAGCGCCGGCGCATCGGGGAAGTCGCGCGCGGAGTCGGCGACGAGGTCCATCAGCGAGCCGGAGACCGGTGCGAGATCCTCGGGCACGCCCGGGGCGTACGAAGCGGTCCAGGGGCGAGGCGGATCGAACACGGTGCTCACCCGGCAATCGTACGCGCCGGTGGCCCGTCCGCCGGGCAGGATCGGTCGATCGCGACGGCGCGGATCAGCGGGCGCGGCGGCGCGAGCGCAGGTCCATGAGCGCGAACACGAGCGCCAGCGCGAGGCAGGCTCCCACCGCGAGCAGGCCGTGGAGGTAGGCGTCGCGGTACACCACCGGCTGCGCCTCGCCGCCGGATTCGCCGAACACCGTGGCGTAGAACAGCGACAGCGTCACGGCGGTGCCCACCGCGGTGCCGATGCGCTGCACGAGCTGACCCACAGAGCCTGCAAGGCCGCCCTCGTGCGGCGGGATGTCGGCCAGCGTGAGCGTCTGGTTGGGCGAGATGACGATGCCGCCGCCGAGACCGCCCAGCGTCATCACGCCGGCCATGAGCCAGGTCACCGCGCCGGCCGGAGCGAAGGCGGCGACGAGCCCGAGACCCGCGACGCTCGCCATCACGAGGACGAGCCCGGTGACGACCAGCGGCCGGCCGATGCGCCCCACCAGGCGCCCGCCGATCACCGACGATGCGGCGCTCGCCAGGGCGAAGCCCATGGTCGTCGCGCCGGCGGCGAGGGCGCCGATGCCCAGGCCCGTCTGCAGATACAGGGTCGTCGTGAGGAAGATCGCGGGCATGCCGGCGAAGTACGCCGTCATGAGGAGCGAGCCGTTGCGGAACGACGGGATGCGCAGCAGCCCCGGGGGCACGAGCGGCGCGTTGCCGCGGGCCTGGTAGCGCGCCTCCCACGCGACGAAGCCGGCCAGCGCCGGCACGAACACCGCGAGCGACCACCAGCGGCGCGGGTCGTCGGTCGGCTCGCCCGTGGTGAACAGGAACGGCACCATGAGCGCCAGCACCGCGATCGCGAACAGCGCCACGCCGACCGGGTCGAGCGAGATCCGGCCGCGCTGCTGCGGGCGCAGATCCGGCAGTGCCCACACGACGATCGCCGCGATGACGAGGGCCAGGGGCACGTTCATCCAGAAGATGCCGCGCCAGCCGTCGTGGCCATCGCCGAGCTGCACGAACAGGCCGCCGATCACCGGCCCGAGCGCGGTGCCCAGGCCGATCGTGGCGCCGAGCAGGCCGAACGCCATGCCGCGCTCGCGACCGGTGAACACGCGCTGCAGGGTGCCCATCACCTGCGGCATCTGGATGCCGGCGGCCACGCCCTGCGCGATGCGCCCGACGATGAGCGCCTCGGGCGTCGGCGCGAGGGCGCACAGCGCGCTCGTGGCCGCGTAGAGCACGAGGCCGATGAGGAACAGGCGCTTCGGCGAGACCTGGTCGCCCAGGCGCCCCATCGGCACGAGCAGCAGGCCGAAGGCGAGCACGAAGCCCGACACGATCAGCTGGATCTCGGTGGAGCCACCGCCGAGCACCTCGCGGATGGAGGGCAGCGCGACGTTGACCTTGGACAGGTCGAGGATCGTCATCGCCGCGACCGCGGCGCAGATCCAGAACGTGCGCCAGCGGTGCGGGTACGGAGCGACCGCGTCGCTCACCACGGGAGCAGCGGATCGACGGCGACGGCGATGAACACGAGCGAGAGGTAGGTGATCGAGGCGTGGAACACGCGCATCGGCCCGACGGGCTCGCCCTGGCCGGAGGCGGCCAGCACGGTGCGGTTGTAGAGGCGGTGCGATTCGTAGACGAACCAGCCGCCGAACACGATCGCCGACACCGTGTACACGATCCCCATGCCGGCGACCGGGATGAGCAGCAGCGAGCAGGCCAGGGTCGCCCACGCGTACAGCACGATCTGCAGGCCCACCTGGCGACCCGACCGCGTGGCGCCCAGCATCGGCACCGAGGTCTCGTCGTAGTCGGCCGCGTACTTGATCGACAGCGGCCAGTAGTGCGGCGGCGTCCACAGGAACACGAGGGCGAACAGCACGAGCGGCGGCCAGTCGAGCGAGCCGGTCACGGCCGCCCAGCCGATGAGCACCGGGAAGCAGCCGGCGATGCCGCCCCACACGATGTTCTGCTCGGTGCGGCGCTTGAGGATCATCGTGTAGATGACCACGTAGAAGAAGATCGCGATCGCCGACAGCGCCGCCGCGAGGACGTTCGTGAACACGAGGAACCAGACGGTGGAGCCGATGGCGAGCGACCAGGCGAAGATCAGGGCGGCGCGGGGGGTGACCTCGCCCGTCACGATCGGACGGTTCTTCGTGCGCTGCATGTGCGCGTCGATGTCGCGGTCGAGGTACATGTTGAACGCCGCCGCCGATCCGGCGCTGGCCGATCCACCGATCACCGTGGCGAAGACGAGCCAGAGATCCGGCACGCCGCCGGCGGCGAGGAACATCACCGGCACGGTGGAGACGAGCAGGAGCTCGAGCACGCGCGGCTTGGTGAGCGCCACATAGGCGCGGATCCTGCGGCCGATCGACCGTTCCGTACGCGGAGCCGAGACGGTCGTCGTCATCACGCGTCCCCCTCGAGATCTCACCGGCACAGACCTCCTCAGTCTAGGCCATCGGGTTCCTGTGAGCCTGCTCCATGAGCGCGCCCGGCGGTGCCCTCACCGCGGGTGCGCGACGGGCGTGAGCGACCCGACACGAGCGCGACACGCCCGGGCCGCGTACTCGCCGGTAATGCGGCGACCCGGGGCCGATCCCGTGCCCTCGCCGCTCGCTATGCTGGGGCGAGAACGCGCGCCCAAGCGCTCGCTCGCGAGTCCCGCCCCGTGCGGAGCCGCGGACGCCACCAGGCGCGGGCGCACCACCCCCCTATCGAAAGGCGGCCCGGTGTCGGAACTGCGTTGGGAAGAGATCGACCGGCGGGCCGTGGACACGGCACGCGTGCTCGCTGCGGATGCCGTGGAGAAGGTCGGCAACGGCCACCCCGGCACCGCGATGAGCCTGGCGCCGGCGGCGTATCTGCTGTACCAGCACGTGATGCGGCACGACCCCGCCGACACCCACTGGCCGGGCCGCGACCGGTTCATCCTCTCGGCCGGCCACTCCTCGCTCACCCAGTACGTGCAGCTGTACCTGGGCGGCTTCGGGCTCGAGCTCGATGACCTCAAGGCGCTGCGCACGTGGGGCTCGAAGACCCCGGGCCACCCGGAGGTCGGGCACACCGACGGCGTCGAGATCACGACCGGCCCGCTCGGCCAGGGCCTGGCCTCCTCGGTCGGCTTCGCCTACGCCGCCCGCTACGAGCGCGGCCTGTTCGACCCCGAGGCGCCCGCCGGCGAGAGCCCGTTCGACCACCACGTGTACGTCATCGCCTCCGACGGCGACATGCAGGAGGGCGTGACGAACGAGGCCTCCTCGCTCGCCGGTCACCAGAAGCTGGGCAACCTCGTCGTGCTCTACGACGCCAACCAGATCTCGATCGAGGACGACACCAACGTCGCCTTCACCGAGGACGTGGCGGCGCGCTACGAGGCGCTGGGCTGGCACGTGCAGACGGTCGACTGGAAGAAGACCGGCGAGTACGTCGAGGACGTCGCGGCGCTGTACGAGGCGATCGAGGCCGCGAAGGCCGAGACCGGCAAGCCCTCGCTCATCGTGCTGAAGACGATCATCGGCTGGCCGGCCCCCGGCAAGCAGAACACCGGCAAGATCCACGGCTCGGCGCTCGGCGCCGACGAGCTGGCGGCCACCAAGAAGGTGCTCGGCTTCGACCCCGAGCAGCACTTCGTCGTGGCCGACGATGTCCTGGCCCACACGCGGGCGCTCGCCGAGCGCGCGGCGACCGAGCACGCCGCCTGGCAGGAGAAGTTCGACGCCTGGGCCGCCGCGAACCCCGAGCGCAAGGCGCTGTGGGACCGGCTGCAGGCCGGTGAGCTGCCCGCCGACCTCGCCGAGGCCCTTCCCACGTTCGAGGCGGGCAAGGACGTCGCCACCCGCGCGGCGTCGGGCCTGGTCATCAACGCCCTCGCCGCGAAGCTGCCCGAGCTGTGGGGCGGATCGGCCGACCTGGCCGAGTCCAACCTCACGACCATCAAGGACGCCGCGTCGTTCATCCCCGAGGAGTGGTCGACGCACGAGTGGAGCGGCAACCCCTACGGCCGCGTGCTGCACTTCGGCATCCGCGAGCACGCGATGGCCGCGATCGTCAACGGCATCGTGCTGCACGGCCGCACGCGCGCCTTCGGCGGCACGTTCCTGCAGTTCGCCGACTACATGCGCCCCGCCGTGCGCCTGGCCTCGCTCATGAACATCCCGAGCATCTACGTGTGGACGCACGACTCGGTCGCGCTCGGCGAGGACGGCCCGACGCACCAGCCGATCGAGCACCTGGCGGCGCTCCGCGCCATCCCGAACCTCGCGGTGGTCCGCCCGGCCGACGCCAACGAGACGGCGTACGCCTGGCTCGAGATCCTCAAGCGCCGCGGCGGCCCCGCCGGCATCGCCCTGACCCGTCAGGGCGTGCCGACCTTCGACCGCACGCAGTTCGCCTCGGCCGAGCTCGTCGGGAAGGGCGCCTACGTCCTGGCCGACAGCGAGGGCGAGCCCGACGTCATCCTCATCGCCACCGGCTCCGAGGTGCAGCTCGCCGTCGCGGCGCGCGAGCAGCTCGCCGCCGAGGGCGTCCAGGCGCGCGTCGTGTCGGCGCCGTGCCTCGAGTGGTTCGCCGAGCAGGACGAGGCCTACCGCGAGAGCGTGCTGCCGTCGTCCATCAAGGCGCGGGTGTCGGTCGAGGCCGGCATCGCGCTGACGTGGCGCGGCATCGTCGGCGACACCGGCCGTTCGGTGTCGATCGAGCACTACGGCGCATCGGCCGACTACAAGACCCTGTTCGAGAAGTTCGGCATCACCGCCGAGGCCGTGGTGGCCGCGGCCCGCGAGACCCTCCAGGAGAACGCATCATGAGCACCACCCCCACCGCCCAGCTCGCCGCCGCGGGCGTGAGCATCTGGCTCGACGACCTGTCGCGCCAGCGCATCACCTCCGGCAACCTGCAGGAGCTCATCGAGACCCGCGACATCAGCGGTGTCACCACCAACCCGACGATCTTCGCCGGCGCGCTCGCCAAGGGCGAGGCGTACGCGGCGCAGGTGGCGCAGCTCGCCGCCTCCGGCGCCAGCGTCGACGACGCCATCACCACCATCACCACCGACGACGTGCGCAACGCGTGCGATGTGTTCGCCCCCGTGTTCGAGGCGACCGGCGGCGTGGACGGCCGCGTGTCGATCGAGGTCTCCCCCGAGCTCGCGCACGACACCGCTGCCACCGTGGCGCAGGCCAAGCAGCTCGCCGAGCTCGTCGGCCGCCCCAACGCGCTCATCAAGATCCCCGCGACGAAGGCCGGCCTGCCCGCCATCGCCCAGGTGATCGGCGCCGGCATCAGCGTCAACGTGACGCTGATCTTCTCGCTCGAGCGCTACGGCGAGGTGATCGACGCGTACCTCACGGGCCTCGAGACCGCGAAGGCGGACGGCATCGACCTGTCGACGATCCAGTCGGTGGCCTCGTTCTTCGTCTCGCGGGTCGACACCGAGGTGGACAAGCGCCTGACCGCGATCGGCTCCGCCGACGCGCTCGCGCTGAAGTCGAAGGCCGGCGTCGCGAACGCCCGCCTCGCCTACGAGCTGTACGAACAGCGCTTCGCCGAGCCGCGCGCCACCGAGCTGCTCGACGCGGGCGCCAACGTGCAGCGGCCGCTGTGGGCCTCGACCGGCGTCAAGGACCCGGCCCTGCCCGACACGCTCTACGTCACCGAGCTCGTCGCGCCCGGCACCGTCAACACGATGCCCGAGAAGACGCTCGAGGCGACGTACGACCACGCGGTCATCGCCGGCGACACCGTCACGGGCGCGTACTCCGACGCGCACGCCGTGCTCGACGGCCTCGCCGCCGTCGGCGTCGACTTCGCCGACGTCACGCAGGTGCTCGAGGACGAGGGCGTGGACAAGTTCATCGCCTCGTGGAAGGAACTGCAGGCCACCGTCGAGGCGGCACTGAAGGAGGCCCGGGCATGACCTTCTCCATCCACGTCTCCGGCGCGGCCGAGGCCGCCGTCGAGCGGACGCTGCCGACCCTCGTCGCGGATCTCGTCGCCAGCGGCATCACCAACGGCGACCCCACCCTGTGGGGCCCGGAGGCCGAGTCCGAGTCGTCGAAGCGCCTCGGCTGGGTGAACGCCGTCTCGGTGTCGCGCCCGCTCGTCCCCGAGATCGTCGCCCTGCGCGAGGAGCTCGCGGCGCGTGGCGTCGACCGCTTCGTGCTCGCCGGCATGGGCGGCTCCTCGCTCGCCCCCGAGGTGATCACGCAGACCGCAGGCGTCGAGCTGACGATCCTCGACTCCACCGCGCCCGGCCAGGTGCTCGCGGCCCTCGACGGCGGCCTGGAGCGCACCGCGCTCGTCGTGTCGTCGAAGTCGGGCTCGACCGTCGAGACCGACTCGCAGCGCCGCGCCTTCGAGGCGGCGTACCGCGACCTCGGCATCGACCCGGCCGAGCGCATCATCGTCGTGACCGACCCGGGCTCGCCGCTGGACGAGTCGGCGCGCGCCGCGGGCTACCGCGTCTTCAACGCCGACCCCACCGTCGGCGGCCGCTACTCGGCCCTCACCGCGTTCGGCCTCGTGCCCTCCGGCCTGGCCGGCGCCGACATCGGCGAGCTGCTCGACGAGGCGGAGGCCATCGCGCTGCAGGTGGCGATCGATGCCCCCGACAACCCGGCGCTCGTCCTCGGCGCCGCGATCGCGGCCACCGATCCGCGCCGCGACAAGCTGGCGCTCGTGACCGACGGCACCCACATCGTGGGCCTGCCCGACTGGATCGAGCAGCTCGTCGCGGAGTCGACCGGCAAGCTCGGCACCGGCATCCTGCCCGTCGTGCTGCTGCCCGTCTCGCCCGAGCTGGAGTCGCGCCCCGCCGACCTGCAGGTCGTGCGGATCGTCGACGACGCGCGCGAGTCGGCCCATCGCTACCCCGACGAGATCCTCGTCAGCGGCACGCTCGGCGCACAGTTCGTCGTGTGGGAGTACGCCACGGCGATCGCCGGCCGCCTGCTCGGCATCAACCCGTTCGACCAGCCCGACGTCGAGTCGGCCAAGGTCGCCGCGCGCGGCCTGCTGGACGCCCGCCCGGAGCCGGCCGCGCCGGCGTTCACGGAGCAGGGCATCGAGGTCCGGGTGACCGCTCCGGCTCTCGCCGCGTCCGGCACGATCGCCGGTGTGCTCGACGCGCTGTGGGCGCGCCTGGCCGACGACGGCTACGTGTCGATCCAGGCCTACGTGAACCGCCTGGAGCTGCCGCAGCTGCAGGGCCTGCGCGAGATGGTCGCCGCCGACTCCGGCCGCCCCACCACGTTCGGCTGGGGCCCGCGCTTCCTGCACTCGACCGGCCAGTACCACAAGGGGGGACCCGAGCAGGGCGTGTTCCTGCAGATCACCGAGCGCACCGAGACCGACGTCGAGATCCCCGAGCGTCCGTTCACCTTCGGACAGCTCATCGAGGCGCAGGCAGCCGGCGACGCGGCGGTGCTCGCGGAGCACGGCCGCCCGGTCGTCACCCTGACGCTAGTCGATCCGCAGGCCGACGTGCTCGCTCTCTACCAGGCCGCGCAGTAAGGCCCGGAGGACGATGACCGTGAACATCTCGCGCGGCGCGAACCCGCTGCGCGACCCGGATGATCTCCGCCTGAACCGCATCGCGCTCCCGAGCGCGCTCGTGATCTTCGGCGTGACGGGCGACCTGTCGCGCAAGAAGCTCATGCCCGCGGTCTACGACCTCGCCAACCGCGGCCTGCTGCCCCCCGGCTTCGCGCTGGTGGGCTTCGCCCGCCGCGACTGGGCCGACGAGGACTTCGCCGAGGTCGTGCACGACGCCGTCAAGCAGTACTCGCGCACCGACTTCCGCGAGGAGACGTGGCAGCAGCTGGCGGCCGGCATCCGCTTCGTGCAGGGCGAGTTCGACGACGACGCGGCGTTCGAGCGCCTGCGCGCCACCGTCGAGCAGCTCGACGCGGAGCGCGGCACGATGGGCAACCACGCGTTCTACCTGTCGATCCCGCCGAAGTCGTTCCCCACCGTCGCGCAGCAGCTGCTGCGCTCGGGGCTCGTCGACGAGAAGTCCGATCCGAACCGCTGGCAGCGCGTCGTCATCGAGAAGCCGTTCGGGCACGACCTCGCGTCGGCCCGCGCGCTCAATGACGCGCTCGAGTCGGCGTTCCCGGCCGACTCGATCTTCCGGATCGACCACTACCTCGGCAAGGAGACGGTCCAGAACATCCTGGCCCTGCGCTTCGCCAACGAGCTGTTCGAGCCGATCTGGAACCGCAACCACATCGATCACGTGCAGATCACCATGGCCGAGGACATCGGCGTGGGCGGGCGTGCCGGGTACTACGACGGCGTCGGCGCGGCGCGCGACGTCATCCAGAACCACCTGCTGCAGCTGCTCGCGCTCACGGCGATGGAGGAGCCGATCAGCCTCTCGGCCGAGCACCTGCGCGCCGAGAAGGAGAAGGTGCTCGCGGCGGTGCGCCTGCCCGAGGACCTCTCCCTCGCCACGGCGCGCGGCCAGTACGCCGGCGGCTGGCAGGGCGGCGAGCACGTGTGCGGCTTCCTCGAAGAGGACGGCATGAACCCGCAGTCCCGCTCCGAGACCTATGCGGCGATCAAGCTCGAGATCGGCACCCGGCGCTGGGCCGACGTGCCGTTCTACCTGCGCACCGGCAAGCGGCTCGGTCGCCGCGTGACCGAGATCGCGGTCGTGTTCAAGCGCGCGCCCGAGCACCTGTTCGCCCGCGCGCAGGCCGACGAGCTCGGGCAGAACGCGCTCGTCATCCGCGTCCAGCCGGACGAGGGCGTGACGATCCGCTTCGGGTCCAAGGTGCCCGGCACCGGCTCGCACGTGCGCGACGTCACGATGGACTTCGGCTACGGCCACGCCTTCACCGAGGCGAGCCCGGAGGCGTACGAGCGGCTCATCCTCGATGTGCTGCTCGGCGACCCGCCGCTGTTCCCGCGCCACGAGGAGGTCGAGCTGTCCTGGCGGATCCTCGACCCCGTGGAGCGCTACTGGGCCGCGCTCGACGAGCCGCTCGAGCAGTACCAGCCGGGCACGTGGGGTCCCGCGTCGGCCGACGAGATGATGGCCCGCGACGGCCGCGTTTGGAGGCGTCCGTGATCTACGACCTGCCCGACACTACCGTGAGCCAGGTGGCCAAGAAGCTCGTCACCGTGCGCGAGGAGGGCGGCGCCGTGGCCCTCGGCCGCGTGCTCACCCTCGTGATCGCGTGCGACAGCACCCCGCGCGAGGAGGCGATCGACGCCGCCAACGACGCCTCGCGCGAGCACCCGATGCGCGTGATCGTGCTGGTGACGACCCCCGATGGCCCCACACGCCTGGACGCGCAGATCCGCGTCGGGGGCGACGCCGGCGCGAGCGAGGTCGTCGTGCTGCACGCCTCGGGCGAGACCGCGCGCGGGACGGACGGGCTCATCACCGGCCTGCTGCTGCCCGACGCCCCGGTCGTCGCCTGGTGGCCCGAGGATCCGCCCGTGCAGCCCGGCACCGACCCGCTGGGCCGGATCGCGCAGCGCCGCATCACCGACACCTCGACCGCGCCGTACACGCGCGATCGCCTCACGGCGCTCGAGCGCACGTACATGCCCGGCGACACCGACCTCGCCTGGACCCGCCTGACGCGGTGGCGCGAGCAGCTCGCGGCCGTGCTCGACCAGCCCCCGTACGAGCCGGTCACGGCCGTCGAGGTCCGGGGCGCGTCGACGTCGCCCTCCACCGCGCTGCTGGCGGCGTGGCTGGGCATGGCGCTCGAGCTGCCCGTGACCTGGCGCTACGAGGACCCGGCGGTGTGGGATCACGGCATCCACTCCGTGCGGCTGAGCCGGCCCAGCGGCGACATCCTGCTCGAGCGGCTGGACGCCTCGGTGGCCCGGCTCACGCAGCCGGGTCAGCCGGACCACGAGCTGCTGCTGCCGCGCCGCTCGCTGCGCGAGTGCCTCGCCGAGGAGCTGCGGCGCCTCGATGCCGATCGCCTGTATGGTCGTGTTCTCACCGATGGCTGGGAGCGCCTCGCTCCCCCGGTGTCATCGGAGGCCGCGTGACGGCGGCCAACGATCGGAGGGAGTCCGCGTGAGCATCGATCCTGCCGCCACCCGGTGCGTCGTCGAGCCGGACAAGCCGTCGCTCGCCGACGCGGTCGCGACGCGCTTCGTCGGGAAGCTCGTGCAGCTGACGCAGTCGCAGCAGGCCGTGCACATCTCGCTGACCGGCGGATCGATGGGCGCCGCGGTGCTGGAGCGCGCCGCCGCGCACCCCGGGGTCGGCATGGTCGACTGGAGCCGCACGCACTTCTGGTGGAGCGACGAGCGCTTCGTGCCGCGCGACGACGCCGAGCGCAACGCGCTCCAGGCGCGGCAGGCGATGCTCGACCGGCTGGAGATCCCCGCCGAAAACATCCACGAGCCCGCCGCCGCCGGCGAGGGCGTCACGCTCGATGAGGCGGCCGACGCGTACGCCGCCGAGCTGGCGCGCTACGGCACCGACCAGCGCCCGTGGCCGCAGTTCGACATCTGCTTCCTGGGCGTCGGGCCGGACGGGCACATCGCGTCGCTGTTCCCCGATCGCGGCGAGGTGCGGATCTCGGATCGCGCCGTGCTCGCGGTGCGCGACTCCCCCAAGCCGCCGCCCGAGCGGATCACGTTCACGCGCCCGGTGATCAACTCGTCGGTGCGCGTGTGGATGGTCGTCGCCGGCGGCGACAAGGCCCCGGCGCTCGGCCTTGTGCTGGCCGGAGCGAGCTACCTCAGCGTGCCCGCGGCCGGCGCCCACGGCACCGCCCGCACGGTGATCTTCGTCGACGACGACGCCGCGGCCGAGGTCCCCGAGGACCTCATCGACCCCGATTACTGAGGTCGGGCGCGGCCCCAGAGGTTTCGACTCCGCGCCTGCGGCGCTCCGCTCAACCCGTCTCCACTGCGGCGCTTCGCGCCTCCGGTCGACGAGCCGTGAGGCTTGCAGCGGACCACGCGCCCTGCCCCCGCGGGCTCGTCGACCGAGCGAAGCGAGCGGAGACGGGTCGAGCGAGCGCAGCGAGTCGAGACCGCCGCCGAAAACCCTGGCTCAGAGGCCGCGGCGCTCGCGGAGCTTCTGGAGCGCCTCGTCGAGGAGCTCCTCGGCCTCGGCGTCGGTGCGACGCTCCTTCACGTAGGCCAGGTGCGTCTTGTACGGCTCGTTCTTGGCGAGCTGCGGCGGGTTGTCCTTGTCGCGCCCGGCCGGCAGGCCCGAGTGCGGGTGATCGATGATCTCGGGGATCTCGTCCTCGGGCAGGCCGGCCGCGAAGTAGCGGACGGTCTCGTTGCCGAGGGCGTCCCAGTAGCTCACCGCGATGCGGTCGGCGTGGTAGCCGTGGTCCTGCTCGCCCATCGGACCCGATCCGACGCGGGTGCCGCGGATCGCGTTTCCTCCGACCGCCACGTCAGATCACCTGGAACTTCGTGATCAGCCCGAGGCCGACGATCGACAGGAACCACACCAGCGCGACGATGACGGTGATGATGTTGAGGTTCCGCTCCGCCACGCCTGACGACCCGACCGCCTGCGACATTCCCCCGCCGAACATGTCGGACAGCCCGCCGCCCCGTCCGCGGTGCAGCAGGATGAAGAACGTCAGAATGAGGCTCGTCAGGCCCAGCAGGACCTGCAGGATGAACTCGATGACAACCACGTGAAGGCCTTTCGTGTGGCGCGGGAGAAGTCTCCGCACGAGGACCCAGCATACCGCGGCGTCCGGCGGCGGTGCTGCCGCCGGACGCCGCGGCGCGGGATTCAGACGCCGACGTGCTTCTGGTAGCGGATGATCGACGCGAACTCGTCGACCTTGAGGCTCGCGCCGCCCACGAGGGCGCCGTCGACGTCGGGTTCGCGCAGGAAGCTCGCGATGTTCGAGGACTTCACCGAGCCGCCGTAGAGCACCCGGGTGGTGGCGCCGACGGCCTCGCCCAGCTTGTCGATGACGACGCCGCGCAGCTTCTGGCAGACCTCCTGGGCCTGCTCGGGGGTCGCGGCCTGGCCCGAGCCGATCGCCCAGACCGGCTCATAGGCCACGACGATCTCCGCGCCCGCCGGCACGCCCTCGAGCGCCTTCTCCAGCTGCCCGACGGGCACGGCGGAGGCGCCGAACTTCTCGAGGTCCTCGCTCGTCTCGCCCACGCAGATCACCGGCACGAGGCCGTTGCGCAGGGCCGCCTGCACCTTCGCGGCCACGACATCGTCGCCCTCCGCGTGGTACTCGCGGCGCTCGGAGTGCCCGATGATCACCGAGCTCACGTCGAGCTTCTTGAGGAACGCCCCCGAGACCTCGCCCGTGTAGGCGCCCGAGTCGTGCACCGAGAGGTCCTGCGCGCCGAGCCCGAACGGGATCTTGTCGGCGTCGAGCAGCGTCTGCACGCTGCGCAGGTCGGTGAACGGCGGGAACACCGTCACGTCGACCGAGTCGAAGTCGTGCTTGACGTCCTTCAGCGCCCAGTGGAGCTTCTGCACGAACGCGACCGCCTGCAGGTGGTCGAGGTTCATCTTCCAGTTGCCGGCGATCAGCGCCGTGCGACCCTTCACGACCATCCGAGTGCCTCCAGACCGGGGAGCTTCTTGCCTTCGAGGAACTCGAGGCTGGCGCCTCCGCCCGTCGAGATGTGACCGAACTGATCGTCGGCGAAACCGAGCGTGCGCACGGCCGCGGCCGAGTCGCCGCCGCCGACCACGCTGAGGCCGTCGACCTTCGTGAGCGCCTGCGCCACCGCGCGGGTGCCCGCGGCGAAGGCCGGGAACTCGAACACGCCCATCGGGCCGTTCCAGAACACCGTCTTCGAGCCCGCGATCGCCTCGGCGAAGGCCGCGGCGGTGTCGGGGCCGATGTCGAGGCCCACGCCCGAGGGACCGAACTCGGTGCCCTCGATCGCGTCGGCCGCGGCGACCTCGTGGTCGGCGTCGGCGGCGAACGAGGCTGCGACGACCACGTCGGTCGGCAGCACCAGCTCGACGCCCTTCTCGGCGGCCGTGGCGATGTAGCCCTTGACGGTGTCGATCTGATCGGCCTCGAGCAGCGATGCGCCCACCTTGTGGCCCTGCGCGGCGAGGAACGTGAAGAGCATGCCGCCGCCGATGAGCAGGCGGTCCACGCGCGGCAGGAGGTGATCGATCACGCCGAGCTTGTCGGACACCTTCGAGCCGCCCAGGACGACCGTATACGGGCGCTCCGGCTTCTCGGTGAGGCGGTCCAGCACGTCGAGCTCGGCGGCGATGAGCAGGCCGGCGGCGCTGGGCAGCAGGCCCTCGAGGTCGTAGACGCTGGCGTGCTTGCGGTGCACGGCGCCGAAGCCGTCGGAGACGACCGCGTCGGCCAGCACGGCCAGGTCGCGCGCGAACGCGAGCCGCTCGGCGTCGTCCTTCGCGGTCTCGCCCGCGTTGAAGCGCAGGTTCTCCAGCAGCGCCACGTCGCCGTTGTGCAGGCCCGCGACGGTGTCCTGGGCCGAGGCGCCGACGGTGTCGTGCGCGAACATCACGGGACGCCCCAGCAGCTCCGCCAGGCGCTCCGCAACGGGGGCCAGGCTGTACTGCGGGTCGGGCTCGCCCTTGGGGCGGCCGAGGTGCGACACGACGATGACGCGCGCGCCCTGGTCGATGAGCGCCCGCAGCGTCGGCAGCGAGGCGCGGATGCGACCGTCGTCGCCGATCACGCCGTCCTTCAGCGGGACGTTGAGGTCGCAGCGGACGATGACCCGCTTGCCGGACAGATTTCCGAGTGATTCGAGTGTTCGAAGAGCCACAGGGAAACGCTACCGCCGCGCGAGCCCCGTGGATACCACGCCGTGCGGGGCGCCCGCCGCTCGAAGCGGACCCACAGAAACGAACCGCCGGCCGCCTCCCGAGGGAGACGACCGGCGGTGCGAGTCGCGAGGGCTCAGAGCTTGTCGGCGACGATCTTGGTGAGGTCGACGAGGCGGTTCGAGTAGCCCCACTCGTTGTCGTACCAGGCCGACAGCTTGACCTGGTTGCCCATGACGCGCAGCAGGCCCGAGTCGAAGATCGACGAGTGCGGGTCGGTGACGATGTCGCTCGAGACGATCTCGTCCTCGGTGTACTTGAGGATGCCCTTGAGCGGACCCTCGGCGGCGGCCTTGTACGCGGCCTTGATCTCGTCGAGGCTCAGCTCGCGCGTGGTCTCGACCGTGAGGTCGGTGATCGAGCCGGTCGGCACGGGCACGCGCAGCGCGAAGCCGTCGAGCTTGCCCTTCAGCTCCGGCAGCACCAGGCCGATGGCCTTGGCGGCACCGGTCGAGGTCGGCACGATGTTCAGGGCCGCGGCGCGGGCGCGACGCAGGTCCTTGTGCGGGCCGTCCTGCAGGTTCTGGTCGGCCGTGTAGGCGTGGACCGTGGTCATCAGACCGCGCTCGATGCCGAACGTGTCGTTGAAGACCTTCGCCAGCGGCGCGAGGCAGTTCGTGGTGCACGACGCGTTCGAGATGATGTGGTGGTTCTCGGGGTCGTAGGTGTCCTCGTTCACACCGATCACGAACGTGGCGTCCTCGCCCTTGGCGGGGGCCGAGATGAGCACCTTCTTGGCGCCGCCCTCGATGTGCTTGCGCGCGTCGTCCGCGTTGGTGAAGCGGCCGGTCGACTCGATGACGATGTCGACGCCGAGGTCGCCCCACGGCAGCGCGGCGGGGTCGCGCTCCTCGAGCGCGACGATCTTGCGGCCGCCGACCGTGATCGAGGTCTCGTCGTAGGTGACCTCCTCGTTCAGCACGCCGAGGATCGAGTCGTACTTGAGAAGGTGGGCAAGGGTCTTGTTGTCGGTGAGGTCGTTCACCGCGACGATTTCGAGGTCGCTGCCCTGCGCGAGAGCCGCGCGAAGGTAGTTGCGGCCGATACGGCCGAATCCGTTGATTCCGATCCTGGCGGACACTGACGTCTCCTGATTGTTTGTTCTCTGCGCCTCTCGGCGCGGTATGGACGGGAGGTGTGGTGGCCCGCCGATCACGCACACCGGCGGACCACCCCCGCTACTTCAGGAGGCTACCAGCAGCCCCGAAGTCTTCTCGCGAGCGGTGAGGAAGCGCTCCTGCACGTTCTGCCAGTTCACGATGTTCCAGAACGCCTTGACGTAGTCGGCCTTGACGTTCTTGTAGTCGAGGTAGAACGCGTGCTCCCACATGTCCAGGAGCAGCACCGGCACGGTGCCGGCGGCGAACTGCGACTGCTGGTCGAAGAACTGCTGGATGATCAGGCGCTGCCCGATCGAGTCCCAGAACACGCCGGCCCAGCCGGAGCCCTGAATGCCGAGGGCCGCGGCGGCGAACTGACCCTGGAAGCCCTCGAACGAGCCGAAGTACTCGTCGATCGCGGCGGCGATGTCGCCCTCCGGACGCTCCTGGCCCTCGGGGGTGAGGTTGGTCCAGAAGATCGAGTGGTTGGTGTGGCCGCCGAGGTTGAAGGCGAGGTCCTTCTCGAGCTTGTTGATGTTCGCGAAGTTGCCGGTCTCGCGGGCCTCGGCGAGCTGCTCGAGCGCGGTGTTGGCGCCGGCGACGTAGGTCGCGTGGTGCTTCGAGTGGTGCAGCTCCATGATCTGGCCGCTGATGTGCGGGTCGAGCGCACCGTAGTCGTAGGTCAGTTCGGGGAGGGTGTAAACAGCCATCGTCGATTCTTCCCATCCGCGCCGCGCGGGCGGCGCTCGTCGATCCTCCGCCCTGGAACCGGGCGGATGTCTCTCAGCCTAGCGGCGGCGGAGGGGCCCGGCGCGGGGTGTCGACGGACGCGTCGGCGTGCTACGCCGTGCGCGCGGCCTCGGCGGCCTCGGCGGCCGCGACGGCGGCCTCGGTGCCGGGGATGCCGTCCTGCTCGGCGCGCTTGTCGGCCATCGCCAGGAGGCGGCGGATGCGGCCGGCGACGGCGTCCTTGGTCAGCGGCGGGTCGGCGTGCTGGCCCAGCTCGTCGAGGCTCGCGTCGCGGTGCGTGAGGCGCAGGTTGCCGGCCTCGCGCAGGTGCTCGGGCACGTCGTCGCCGAGGATCTCGAGCGCGCGCTCCACGCGGGCGCACGCGGCCACGGCCGCCTGGGCCGAGCGGCGCAGGTTGGCGTCGTCGAAGTTCACGAGCCGGTTCACGCCGGCGCGCACCTCGCGGCGCTGGCGCAGCTGGTCCCACTCCGAGGCGGTGCCGACCGCGCCCATCGCCACGAGCATGCCCTTGATGGCGTCGGGCTCGCGGACCACCACGCGCGGCACCCCGCGCACCTCGCGCGCCTTCGAGGCGATGCCGATGCGGTGGGCGGCGCCCACGAGCGCCATCGCGGCCTCGCCCGACGGGCACGTGATCTCGAGCGCGGCCGAGCGGCCCGGCTCCGACAGCGTGCCGGTCGCGATGAACGCCCCGCGCCACACGGCGGCGAGGTCGTGGCGGGTGCCGGTGGTGAGCTTGTTGGGCAGGCCGCGCACGGGGCGGCGGCGGGCGTCGAGCAGACCGGTCTGGCGGGCGAGGGTCTCGCCGCCGTCGATCACGCGCACGGCGAAGAAGTCGCCGTCGCGGCTGCCCGAGGCCTGCACGTGGGCGATCTCCGGGCGCACGCCGTAGATCTCGGCGATGTCGCGGGCGATGCGCTTGGCGGCGATCGGGGAATCCACCTCGGCCTCGACGGCCACGCGGCCCGCGATCGAGTGCAGGCCGCCGGCGAAGCGCAGCAGGGCCGTCGACTCGGCGATCCGCACGGAGGGGCGGGGGTCGCGAACGGCGATCAGCTCTGCTTTGACATCGGCGGTCAGTGACACGGGACTCCTTCGACAACTACGAGCCGCGCGGAAGACATCCTGCGCCGGCCTCCGGACGCGCGAACCAGCGCCACGGGATCCCCCAGCCTACCCGCCGAGGGGCGCCGCGACCGAGGGAGTTGTTCAGCCTCGTGCGCTAGGCATGGGGGTGCGGGCGATCACTCGCGGCCGAGGTCGCGATGGCGCACCTGTACCGCCACGCCGGGCTCGTTCGAGAGCCGCTCGGCCAGGGCGCGCGCCATGGCCACGGAGCGGTGCCGACCGCCCGTGCAGCCCACCCCGACGGTGGAATGACGCTTGTTCTCGCGCTGGTAGCCCTGCAGCACCGGCCGCAGCGCGGCGGCGTAGGCGTCGAGGAACTCGGCCGCCCCCTCCTGCGCCATGACGTAGTCGCGCACGGCGTCGTCCTCGCCCGTGAGGCCGCGCAGCGCGTCGTCCCAGTACGGGTTGGGCAGGAAGCGCATGTCGGCGACGAGATCGACGTCGGGCGGCAGGCCGTACTTGAAGCCGAAGCTCATCACCGTGACCGTGTGACGGGCCGCGCCCGCCGCGGAGAACAGGTCGGCCACGCGGGTGGCGAGCTGGTGGATGTTGCTCGACGAGGTGTCGATGACGATGTCGGCGTTCTCGCGCATCGGCGACAGCGCCTGGCGCTCGCGCCGGATGCCGTCCAGGAGCGTGCCGTTGCCCTGCAGCGGGTGCGGCCGGCGCACCTGCTCGAAGCGCCGCACGAGCACCTCGTCGCTCGCGTCGAGGAACACCACGCGCAGGTCGCTGCGGTCGCGCAGCTCGCGCATGCGGTCGGGAAGCTCGCGGAACAGGTCTCGGCCGCGCACGTCGACCACCGCGGCCACGCGCGGCAGCTCGCTGCCCAGGCGCCCGCTGAGGTCCAGCAGCGGCCGGAGCATCTGGGGCGGGAGGTTGTCGACGACGTACCAGTCGAGGTCCTCGAGCGCGTTCGCCACGGTCGAGCGGCCGGCGCCGGACATGCCGGTGACGATCAGCACCTCGCCGGTGCCGGTCTCCTCGACGCCCTCAGTCACGCCTCCAGCCTATGGGGTTCCGCCCGCGCGTCCTCACCCGCCGCGAGCGTGGCGCGGATGGTGTCGGCGAGCTTGGGACCGATGCCCGGCAGCTCCTGGATCTGCTCGGCCGTGGCGCCCCGCAGGGCGGTCACCGATCCGAAGTGCCGCAGCAGCGCCTTGATCCGCGCCTCGCCGAGCCCGGGGATCTCGCTGAGGACGGTGCGGATGTCGCGCTTGCGCCGCTTGCGCTGATGGGTGATCGCGAACCGGTGGGCCTCGTCGCGCAGGCGCTGGACGAGGTACAGCGCCTCGCTCGTGCGCGGCAGGATCACCGGGAAGTCGTCGTCGGGCAGCCAGATCTCCTCGAGGCGCTTGGCGATGCCCACGAGCGGGATGTCGTCGTGCCCGGTCTCGCGCAGCGCGCGGGCGGCGGCATCGACCTGCGGCTTGCCGCCGTCGACGATGAGCAGCTGCGGCGGGTACGCGAAGCGGCGCCGCTTGGTGGGCTCCGTCTGCACGATGCCGTCCGCGGTGGGATCGACGACGACGGCCTCCGGCTCGTCCTCGACCCGATCGAGGTGCGCGAGCCGGCGGCTGAGCACCTGGTGGATCGAATCGGTGTCGTCGGTCGTCTCGGCGATCGAGAACGAGCGGTACTGGTCCTTGCGCGGCAGGCCGTCCTCGAACACGACCATCGAGCCGACCACATTGGTGCCCTGCAGATGCGAGATGTCGAAGCACTCGATCCGCAGCGGCGCCTCCTCGAGGCCGAGCGCCTCCTGCAGGTCGGTCAGCGCCTGGGTGCGGGCGACGTAGTCGCTCGTGCGGCGGGTCTTGTGGCGCATCAGCGCCTGCTGCGCGTTCAGGGTGGCCGTGCGCATCAGCTCCGCCCGCTGGCCGCGGTGGGCGACGGCCAGCTCGACGGCCTTGCCGCGCTTGTCGCGCAGCCACTGCTCGAGCTCCTCCGCGTCTCCGGGGAGGGCGGGCACGAGCACGCGGCGCGGGATGTCGATCGGCGCGGCGTCGCCGTACTGGCGCTCGAGGATCTGGCCGACGAGGTCGCCGCCCGAGATGTCGAGCTCCTTGTCGATCGTCGCCGAGCTCACGCCCCGCACGCGCCCGCCGCGGATCACGAAGTGCTGCACCGCGGCGCTGAGCTCGTCCTCGGCGATGCCGAAGAGGTCGGCGTCGGCCTTCTCGGGCAGCACCAGCGCGCTCTTGTTGAGCACGGCCTCGATGGAGGCGAGCTTGTCGCGGTAGACCGCGGCGGCCTCGTAGTCCATCGCCGCGGCGGCGGCCTTCATCTTGGCGGTGAGTTCGCGCGTGAAGCGCTCGTCGCCGCCCTGCATGAACGCGATGAAGTCGTCGACGATCGCGCGGTGCTCCTCGATCGACACCCGCATCGAGCACGGACCGCCGCACTTACCGATCTGCCCCGGAAAGCACGGCCGACCGGTCTGCATCGCCCGCTTGTACGAGGAGTCGCTGCAGGTGCGGATCGGGAAGACGCGGATCATGAGGTCGATCGTGTCGTGCACCGCCCACACCTTGGGGTACGGCCCGAAGTACTTCGCCCCGCGGATGCGGTGGTTGCGGGTGACCATCACGCGCGGCGCCTCGTCGGCGAGGGTGATCGCCATGAACGGGTAGGACTTGTCGTCCTTGTAGCGCACGTTGAAGGGCGGATCGAACTCCTTGATCCACTGGTACTCGAGCTGCAGCGAGTCCACGTCGGTGGGCACGACCGTCCACTCCACCGACGCGGCGGTCGTCACCATGCGGCGGGTGCGCTCGTGCAGCGTGTGCAGCGGCGCGAAGTAGTTCGACAGGCGCTGGCGGAGGTTCTTGGCCTTGCCCACGTAGAGCACCCGGCCGTGGGCGTCGCGGAAGCGGTACACCCCCGGATCGGTCGGAATCTCCCCCTGCTTCGGCTTGTACGGAAGCTGATCCGCCATGCCGCTACGCGACCTTCTGGCTCCGGGCGCGCGGGGTGATGCCGAGCGTCTCGGCCAGGAACGCGCCCGTGTGGCTGCCCTCGACGCGGGCGACCTGCTCCGGGGTGCCCGTCGCGACGATCTGGCCGCCGCCCGAGCCGCCTTCGGGACCGAGGTCGATGATCCAGTCGGCCGACTTGATCACGTCGAGGTTGTGCTCGATGACGATGACGGTGTTGCCCTTCTCGACGAGCCCGTTCAGCACCTCGAGGAGCTTGCGGACGTCCTCGAAGTGCAGGCCCGTGGTCGGCTCGTCGAGCACGTAGATGCTGCGACCGTTGGAGCGCTTCTGCAGCTCGGTGGCGAGCTTGACGCGCTGCGCCTCGCCGCCCGAGAGGGTCGTGGCCGCCTGGCCGAGGCGCACGTAGCCGAGGCCCACGTCGACAAGCGTCTTCATGTAGCGGTGGATCGACTGGATCGGCTCGAAGAACTCCGCGGCCTCCGAGATCGACATCTCGAGGACCTCGGCGATGTTCTTGCCCTTGTAGTGCACCTGCAGGGTGTCGCGGTTGTACCGCTTGCCGTGGCACACCTCGCAGTCGACGTACACGTCCGGCAGGAAGTTCATCTCGATCTTCAGCGTGCCGTCACCGGAGCACGCCTCGCAGCGGCCGCCCTTGACGTTGAAGCTGAACCGGCCGGCCTGATAGCCGCGGACCTTCGCCTCGGGCGTCTCGGCGAACAGGTTGCGGATCTTGTCGAACACGCCCGTGTAGGTGGCCGGGTTGGAGCGCGGGGTGCGGCCGATCGGTGCCTGGTCCACGTGCACGACCTTGTCGAGGTGCTCGAGCCCCGTCACCCGGGTGTGCTTGCCGGGGACCGTGCGGGCGCCATTGAGGCGGGAGGCGAGCACCTGGTACAGGATGTCGTTCACGAGGGTGGACTTGCCCGATCCGCTCACGCCGGTGACCGCCGTGAACACGCCCAGCGGGAAGTCGGCGGTCACGCCGCGGAGGTTGTTCTCGCGGGCGCCGACCACGGAGAGCATCCGCTTCTTGTCGATCTTGCGGCGCTTCTTCGGCGTCTCGATCTCGCGACGGCCCGAGAGGTAGTCGGAGGTGAGCGACCTCGTCTCGCGGAGCAGCTCGTCGTAGGGCCCGGAGTGGATGACCTCTCCCCCGCCCTCGCCGGCGCGCGGTCCGATGTCGACCACCCAGTCGGCCGCCTCGATCGTCTCCTCGTCGTGCTCGACGACGACGAGCGTGTTGCCGAGGTCGCGCAGCGTCTCGAGGGTCTCGATGAGCCGGCGGTTGTCGCGCTGGTGCAGGCCGATCGACGGCTCGTCGAGCACGTAGAGCACGCCCGTGAGGCCGGTGCCGATCTGCGTGGCCAGGCGGATGCGCTGCGCCTCGCCGCCCGAGAGCGAGCCGGCGGCGCGGCTGAGCGTGAGGTAGTTCAGGCCGACGCGGATGAGGAACTCCAGGCGCACCCGGATCTCGCGCAGCACCTGCGCGGCGATCATCGCCTCGCGCTCGGTGAGGGTGATCTGGTTCACGACGTCGAGGGTGTCCTCGAGGCTGAGATCGGCGGCCTCGGCGATCGATCGCCCGTCGACCTTCACCGCGAGCACCTCGGGCTTGAGGCGAGCGCCGTTGCACACCGGGCACGGCACCTCGCGGAGGTACTCGCCCCAGCGCGCGCGCTGATTGTCGCTCTCGGCCTGGTTGTACTGGCGCTCGATGTACGGCACGACGCCCTCGAAGCCGCTCGCGTAGCGGACCTCGCGGCCCCAGCGGTTCTTGAACTTGACGTCGACCTTGTAGTCCTCGCCGTACAGCACCGCCTCGCGCACCACGTCGGGAAGCGCGCGCCACGGGGTGTCGAGCGAGAACGACAGATCGCGCGAGAGGCCCTCGAGCAGGCGCTCGTAGTACTGGAAGAGGCCCTTGCCCTGGGTGGTCCACGGCACGATGACGCCCTCGCGGATGGAGAGCTCCTCGTCGCCGAGCATGAGGTCGACGTCGACCGACATGCGCGTGCCGAGGCCGGAGCAGGACGGGCAGGCGCCGAACGGTGCGTTGAACGAGAAGGTGCGCGGCTCGATCTCGGTGAGCTGCAGCGTGTGCCCGTTGGGGCAGGCGAGCTTCTCCGAGTACGACTGCCAGGCGGCCTCGCCCTCCTCGTCGACGAAGTTGACCTGGAGCACGCCGCCGGCGAGGCCCAGCGCCGTCTCGACCGAGTCGGTCACGCGTTGGAGGATGTCACCGCGCGCCACGAGGCGGTCGACGACCACCGCGATGTCGTGCTTGTAGGACTTCTTGAGCGCGGGCGGCTCGGCCAGCTGCACGAGCTCGCCGTCGACCACGGCGCGGGCGTAGCCCTTCGCCGCGAGCTCCTTGAAGAGGTCGACGAACTCGCCCTTCTTCTGCGTGACCACCGGGGCGACGATCTGGTAGCGCGTGCCCTCGGGCAGCGCGACGAGCTGATCGGCGATCTGCTGCACCGTCTGGCGCTGGATCTTCTCGCCGCACTCGGGACAGTGCGGCACGCCGATGCGCGCCCACAGCAGGCGCATGTAGTCGTAGATCTCGGTGATCGTGCCCACCGTCGAGCGCGGGTTGCGGTTCGTCGACTTCTGGTCGATCGACACCGCCGGGCTCAGGCCCTCGATCACGTCGACGTCGGGGCGATCGACCTGGCCGAGGAACTGGCGCGCGTACGCGCTCAGCGACTCGACGTATCGGCGCTGCCCCTCGGCGAAGATCGTGTCGAACGCGAGGCTCGACTTGCCGGAGCCGGACAGCCCCGTGAACACGACCATGGAGTCACGAGGGATCTCGAGGTCGACGTTCTTCAGATTGTGCACGCGGGCGCCGCGCACACTGATCTTTCCGGCGTTTTTCACGGGGACGATAGGCACCGTTCAAGTCTAGGCGGGGCCTCCGACATCGGATCCGGAGCCGCCTGGGGATGCGCCCGACGTCGCTCAGTCCGCGGGGCGACCACCCGCGAACTGCCGCAGCGCATCGCGCAGCGACGCGATCTGATCCACGCTCAGGCCCGTGGCGGCCATCACCTGGCCCGGCACCTCGAGCGCACGCTCCCGCAGCGCGGCGCCGGCCTCGGTGAGCCCGATGTCGAGGCGGCGCTCGTCGGCCGCGCGGCGCTCGCGGCGCACCAGGCCCTGCACCTCGAGGCGCTTGACGAGCGGAGAGGCCGTGGCCGGCTCGAGCGCGAGGGCGTCGGCCAGCTCCCGCAGCGAGCGCGGCGATCGCTCCCACAGCGCGAGCATCACGAGGTACTGCGGGTGCGTGAGGCCGAGCGGTTCGAGGATCGGCCGGTAGACCGACACCACGTTGCGCGCCGCCGTCACGAGGGCGAAGCACAGCTGGTTCTCGAGCGTGAGCAGATCGTCGCGGGTATCGTTCACGCGCCCATCCTATGGCCTTTAGTTAGTACACTAATGATCATGCCCAGAAAGATCCCCCTCCGAGAACAGATCCGCGACGCGGGCGGGTTCTACAACTGGTTCAACGCCACCCTCATCCGCCTCGCGGGTCCGCCGCAGCTCGGCGAGGGCAAGGGCACCCCGTGCTCGCGCTGCGGCGAGTACAAGGCCGACCACGTCGAGCGCGACGGGCTGCTGCACTGCCCCGTGTGAGCCGCCGCCGGCCCTGATGTCGTCAGCCCTGTGTACGCGCGCGTCGGGGCGAGGTCAACCCTCTCGATCGATGCCCATCGGCG
Source organism: Microbacterium sediminis (assembly GCF_004564075.1). Classification (NCBI taxonomy): domain Bacteria; kingdom Bacillati; phylum Actinomycetota; class Actinomycetes; order Micrococcales; family Microbacteriaceae; genus Microbacterium; species Microbacterium sediminis. Next base: position 1,269,982 of record NZ_CP038256.1, on the reverse strand, counting down.
TGCGTACGGTCGCCGCGTACGGATGCCGCCGACACGGAGGAGAGACCACGTCATGGATGCCGCTCGCGAGCCCGACCCGATCACGATCCCGGGTGCTCCCGCACCCGTCCCGCCGTCGCTCGAGGAGCCGACCGAGCCGCACAAGCCGCTCCCCCCGAAGCCCGATCAGGGCGCACCCGAGACTCGCACCCCCACCGGCGTTCCGACCGACTACCCGCCGGAGACGGTCGGCCAGCAGGGCGCGTATCTCACCACCGCGCAGGGCGCGCGCCTGACGGACACCGATCACTCGCTCAAGGCCGGCCCGCGCGGACCGGTGCTGCTGCAGGACCACCACCTGCGCGAGAAGATCACGCACTTCGACCACGAGCGCATCCCCGAGCGGGTGGTGCACGCCCGCGGCGCCGCGGCGCACGGCGTCTTCGTCGCCAACGGCGCGGCCGAGTCGGTCACGAAGGCCGGCTTCCTGAAGCGCGGCGTGACCACCCCGGTGTTCGTGCGGTTCTCGACCGTGCTCGGATCGCGCGGATCGGCCGACACCGTCCGCGACACCCGCGGCTTCGCGACGAAGTTCTATACCGACGAGGGCGTCTACGACCTGGTCGGCAACAACATCCCCGTGTTCTTCATCCAGGACGCGATCAAGTTCCCCGACATCATCCACGCCGGCAAGCCGCACCCGGATCGCGAGATCCCGCAGGCGCAGTCCGCGCACGACACGTTCTGGGACTTCGTCTCGCTCCACACCGAGGCGCAGGCGCACGCCATGTGGAACATGTCGGACCGCGGGATCCCCCGCTCCTACCGGATGATGCAGGGCTTCGGCGTGCACACCTTCCGGCTCGTGAACGACGCCGGCGAGACGGTGCTCGTCAAGTTCCACTGGCGACCCAAGCTCGGCACGCACTCGCTCACGTGGGAGGAGGCGCAGCTGGCGTCCGGCAAGGACCCCGACTTCCACCGCCGCGACCTCGCCGACGCGATCGAGGCCGGGGCGTTCCCGCAATGGGACCTCGCGCTGCAGGTGATGCCGGACACCCCCGAGGAGACGTTCGAGGGCATCGACCTGCTCGATCCCACCAAGATCGTGCCCGAGGAGCTGGCACCGCTGCAGGTGATCGGCACCATGACCCTCAACGCGAATCCGACCAACTTCTTCGCCGAGACCGAGCAGGTGGCGTTCCACCCGGGTCACCTCGTGCCGGGCATCGACGTCACCAACGACGCGCTGCTGCAGGGCCGGCTGTTCTCGTACATCGACACGCAGATCACACGCCTGGGCGGGCCCAACTTCGCCCAGCTGCCGATCAACCGGCCGCACGCGCCGATCAACGACATGCTCCGCGACGGCATGCACCAGACGGCGGTGCACGCGGGGGTCGCACCGTACAAGCCGAACTCGCTCGACGGCGGCTGCCCGTTCTTCGCGGGCGCCGACGAGGGCGCGTTCATCGACATCCCGGTGACCGTGTCGGAGTCGGTCAAGGAGCGCGCGGACTCGCGCAGCTTCGACGATCACTTCTCGCAGGTCACGCTGTTCTACCGCTCGCTCACGCCGATCGAGCAGCAGCACGTGGCCGAGGCGTATGCCTTCGAGCTCGGCAAGTGCTACGAGCAGGCGGTGAAGGAGCGCCAGCTGCAGGCGCTCGCCAACATCGACGCCGATCTGTGCGCGACCGTCGCCGCGGCGCTCGGCCTGCCGGCGCCCGCCCCGACGGTCGAGGTCGCCGACGTCGAGCCCAGCCCGGCCCTGCGCCAGGTGGGCGAGCAGTGGCCGGCCGAGGGCCGCGTGGTGGGCATCGTCGCCGACGAGTCCACGGAGGCCAGCGCGCTCGCCACCGTGCGCGAGGGGCTGCACGCCGCCGGCATCGTCCCGCTCGTGATCGCCCCGCACGGCGGGATGCTCCACGGCATCCCGGTGCAGCGATCGGTGCAGACGGCCGCGAGCATCGAGGTCGACGCCGTCGTGCTCCTCGCGCCCTCGACCGATCCGCGCGCGCTGCGGATGCTCGGCGAGGTGTTCCGCCACGGCAAGGCGATCGCGGCGTCGCCCGCCGCGGCCGACACGCTCGAGGCGGTGCACATCGGCGACGCGCCCGGCGTGGTGACGGTGGAGCCGGCGGCCGCGGTCGACGAACTGCTCACGCTCCTCTCGACCCACCGCGTGTGGGAACGGCTGGAGGCCCTGCGGGCGTAGGGCCTGCGGCGCTGCGGCGGAGCCGAGCTCGAGGCCCCCGGTCTCGACTCCGCGGCTGCGCCGCTGCGCTCGACCCGTCTCCGCTCCGGCGCTCCGCGCCTCCGGTCGACGAGCCCGTGGCGTACAACCACCCGGGCTCGTCGAGCGACCGAAGGGAGCCGAGACGGCTCGAGCGGAGCGCAGCGGAGTCGAGAGCAGGGCCTGAACCCTCGGTCTCGACTCCGCGGCTGCGCCGCTGCGCTCGACCCGTCTCCCCTCCGGCGCTCCGCGCCTCCGGTCGACGAGCCCGTGGGGTACAACCACCCGGGCTCGTCGACCGAGCGAAGCGAGCGGAGACGGCTCGAGCGGAGCGCAGCGGAGTCGAGAGCAGGGCCTGAACCCTCGGTCTCGACTCCGCGGCTGCGCCGCTGCGCTCGACCCGTCTCCGCTCCGGCGCTCCGCGCCTCCGGTCGACGAGCCCGAGGGGTACAACCACCCGGGCTCGTCGAGCGACCGAAGGGAGCCGAGACGGCTCGAGCGAGGAGCGAAGCGACGAGTCGAGAGCTGAGCCGCAAGCCTTGCGTCAGGCGTGGCCCGCGCGCTCCATGGCGCGCAGCTCCTTCTTGAGGTCCTGGACCTCGTCGCGGAGGCGGGCGGCGAGCTCGAACTTGAGCTCGTCGGCCGCCTGCAGCATCTGCGCCGTGAGGTCGGCGATCGTGCCCTCGAGCTGCTCGGCACCCTCGGCGGCGATGCCCTCGCGCTTGCGGATCGGCGTGGGCGCCTTGCCCTTGCCCGACTTCGTGCGCGCGGCGTCGCGCTTGGAGAGCATCTCGGCCGTATCGGCGCCCTCGCGCGCGAGCGCGTCGGTGATGTCGGCGATCTTCTTGCGCAGCGGGGTCGGATCGATCCCGTGCTCCTTGTTGTAGGCGATCTGGATCTCGCGGCGACGCTCGGTCTCCTCGATCGCCCCGCGCATGGAGTCGGTGATCTTGTCGGCGTACATGTGCACCTGGCCCGAGACGTTTCGCGCCGCGCGGCCGATCGTCTGGATCAGCGAGGTGCCGGACCGCAGGAAGCCCTCCTTGTCGGCATCGAGGATCGCCACGAGCGACACCTCGGGCAGGTCGAGGCCCTCGCGGAGGAGGTTGATGCCGACGAGCACGTCGTACACGCCCTGGCGCAGCTCGGTGAGCAGCTCGACGCGGCGCAGCGTGTCGACGTCGGAGTGGAGGTAGCGCACGCGCACGCCGTGCTCGCCGAGGAAGTCGGTGAGCTCCTCGGCCATCTTCTTCGTGAGGGTCGTGACGAGCACGCGCTCGTCGCGATCGACGCGCACCCGGATCTCCTCGAGGAGGTCGTCGATCTGTCCCTTGGACGGCTTGACGACGATCTCCGGGTCGACGAGTCCCGTCGGGCGGATGATCTGCTCGACTACGCCGTCGGCGATGCCCATCTCGTATTTGCCGGGCGTGGCCGAGAGGTACACGGTCTGGCCGATGCGGTTCTTGAACTCGTCCCAGCGCAGCGGCCGGTTGTCCATCGCGCTCGGCAGGCGGAAGCCGTGCTCCACGAGCGTGCGCTTGCGCGAGGCGTCGCCCTCGTACATGGCGCCGATCTGCGGCACCGTCACGTGCGACTCGTCGATGACCATGAGGAAGTCGTCGGGGAAGAAGTCGAGCAGCGTGTGCGGCGGCTCGCCCGGCGCGCGCCCGTCGAGGTGACGCGAGTAGTTCTCGATGCCCGAGCAGAACCCGAGCTGCTGCAGCATCTCGAGGTCGAACGACGTGCGCATCTGCAGGCGCTGCGCCTCGAGCAGCTTGCCCTGCCGGTTCAGCTCGTCCAGGCGCTCCTTGAGCTCGATCTCGATCGTCTTGATCGCCCGCTGCACGGTGTCGGTGCCCGCGGCGTAGTGCGTGGCCGGGAAGATCGCCACGGCGTCGAGCCGCTCGATCACATCTCCCGTGAGCGGGTGCAGCTTGTAGAGCGCCTCGATCTCGTCGCCGAACATCTCGATCCGGATCGCGAACTCCTCGTACACGGGGATGATCTCGATCGTGTCGCCGCGCACGCGGAAGTTGCCGCGCGAGAAGTCCACGTCGTTGCGGTTGTACTGCATCGCGATGAACTGGCGGATGATCGCGTCGCGGTCGTAGCGCTCGCCCACCTGCAGCGCGACGAGCGCGCGCAGGTACTCCTCGGGCGAGCCGAGGCCGTAGATGCACGAGACGGTGCTGACCACGACGACGTCGCGGCGGCTCAGCAGCGAGTTGGTCGTGGAGTGGCGCAGGCGCTCGACCTCGGCGTTGATCGACGAGTCCTTCTCGATGAAGGTGTCCGTCTGCGGCACGTACGCCTCGGGCTGGTAGTAGTCGTAGTACGAGACGAAGTACTCCACCGCGTTGTGCGGCATGAGCTCGCGGAACTCGTTGGCCAGCTGCGCGGCGAGCGTCTTGTTGTGCGCGAGCACCAGCGTGGGCCGCTGCACCTGCTCGATGAGCCACGCGGTGGTGGCCGACTTTCCGGTACCGGTGGCGCCGAGCAGCACGACGTCGGTCTCGCCCGCGTTGATCCGCGCGGCGAGCTCGGCGATCGCCTTGGGCTGGTCGCCGCTCGGCTCGTACTCGCTGACGACCTCGAAGGGCCGCACGCTGCGCGTCGTCTGCATGATTCCAGCCTAGGCGGGGCCTCCGACATCGGCACCGGCGGGGCTCAGCGCAGGCGCGCCCACAGGTCGTCGGCCTGGCGGAGGGTGTCGTCGATCGAGCCCGAGGTGTCGATGACGACGTCGGCCAGGGCCAGCCGCTCGGCGTCGCCGGCCTGGTTGGCGATGCGGGCGCGGGCGTCCTCGCGGGTCATGCCGCGCTGCGTCACGAGGCGCTCCTCGCGCACCTCGGCCGGCGCGTGGGCGACGACCACGAGATCCCACTCCCCCGTCCCTCGCGCCTCGGCCAGCAGCGGCACGTCGTACACGACGACGGCATCGGGATCGGCCCCCACGGCCTCGGCGAACCGCCGCTGCGACTCCGCCTTCACGGCGGGATGCACGATGCGGTTCAGCGTGGTGAGGGCGGCCGGGTCGGCGAACACGACGGCGCCGAGTGCGGCGCGATCGAGCGATCCGTCCTCTCCCACCACGCCGGGAAACGCGTCGCCGATCGCGCGCGTCACCGCGGTGCCCGGCTGCTGCAGCTCGCGGACCAGCGCGTCGGCGTCGATCACGACCGCGCCGTGCTCGGCGAGGCGGCGGGCGATCGTGGACTTCCCGGAGGCGATCCCGCCCGTCAGCGCGACAAGAGTCATGCCGCCCAGTCTGGCATCGGTCTCAGAGCGTGACGGTCGCCCCGGCGGCGGTGCGGACGGTGAGCCGGAACCCGGCGGGTGCGCCGGGCACCACCTCCGCGAGCGAGCCGTCGGGCAGCCCCAGCGCGTCGTGGATCGCCCGCAGCGGGCCGGGGTCGGGCTCGATCCGCTCGAACCCAAGCAGCTCCAGCGCGGGCAGATCGTCGAGGCCCGGCTGCGTCGTGGTGCCCCAGTCGATGAGGAACGGCGCCTCGAACCCGGTGTCGCCGCGCGTGAGCCGCCACTCGAGCAGCACCCCGTCCGGCCGACGCCGCGACAGATCCCACACGTCACCGGGGTCGTATCCGCGCGCCCGGGCGCCCGCGACCACGCCGTCGATGTCGGCCGGGTGGATCGCGTAGGTGACGATCAGCGGCGCGTCCAGCTCGTGGATCCCGAAGGTGGTCGGCAGCGCCGCCTCGGCGCGATCGGGATCGGGACCGATCAGCTCGACGTAGTGCGGGGCGCGCCGGCCGTCGACCGTCAGCGCCACGAGCGCGTTGGCGGTGCCCGTGGGGTGCACGCCGCCGGGCGCCGCCGTCACCCCGGTGCGCTTGGCGAACCACGCGACGAGCGCGGCCAGATCGGGGCCGGCGATGACGACGTGATCGAGCAGCGAGGGGACGCTCACGCCTCCGCGTCCTTCGCGGCGCGGCGCGCGGGGACCTCCGGCTCGCCGAGCGAGAGCATGAGGCGGTTGGCCCAGTTGAAGAACGCCGCGCCGCCGAGCACGTCGAGGATCTCGGCGTCGTCCAGGCCCGCCGCGCGCAGCGTGGCGATGTCGTCGGCGCCGAAGCCCAGCGGGGTGTCGGCGAGCGCCACCGAGGCGGCGACGACGGCATTCCAGCGCTCGTCGCCCAGCTCGGCTCCCACGCCGTCGTCGAGCAGGCGCTGCACGTCGTCGCGCCGACCGGACTCGCGCGTGGCGGCCGCGGCGTGCACCGAGGCGCAGAACACGCAGCCGTTGTGGCGCGAGGTCGCCGCGGCGGCCAGCTCGCGCTCGGCGCGGGCGGCGCCACCGTCGGTGTTGAAGAAGATGTCGAGGTCGGTGAGCGTGCGGGCCTTCAGCGCCCCGGGGTCGCGGGCGAGCAGCCGGAAGTACGGCATCTTCGCTCGCGCGGGCTCGATGAGCGCGTCGAGCTGCTCGGGCGTCAGTTCGCCCTCGGGCACGGGCGCCAGCCACGGCACCCAGCCGAGGCCCTCCTGGGTGAACCGCTCGGGCCGGGCGAGGTCGGGGTACTCGGTCACGAGGTCGCTCATCGGGCTGCTCCTTCGGTCTGCGCCGCGGGGACGGGGGTCTCGGCCAGCACGCGCAGGCCCCAGGCCAGGCGCAGCTGGAAGCTGAGGAAGGCGACCAGCTGCGAGAGCCTCACGATGTCGTCGGCGCCCCAGCCGGCCTCGACGAGCGCGCGGATCGCGGCCGCGCTGGACTCGCGCGGGCGGAACACGAGCAGGTGCGTGTGCGCGAGGGCGGCGGCGAGGCGATCGGTGAACGCGCCGGCCGCCGGGCGCCAGGCGGGCCCCGTCGTGCTCTCGGCGGCGAGGCCGGGCTCGCGGTAGACGCCGTACGGGCCGCGGGTCGCGCCGTCGGCGGCCGCCGCGGCGATCGGCGCCACGAGCTCGGGCGCCTCGTCGCCCAGCAGGTCGGCGTAGAACGCGGCGGCGCGATCGAACCCGTGCAGCCGCGCGACGAACGCGGCGACGGCGTAGCGCTCGGCGAGGGGGAACGTGCCGGGATCGGCCGGCTCCAGCAGGGCCTCGAAGCTGCGCTGGGCGTTCTCGCGGGCCTGCGGGCGCTGGTCCCGCAGCGCGTCGAGGGGGCTGCCGGGCTCGATCCCGGCGAGCAGGTCGACGATGTCGGCGGCGTGGGTCATGCGGTCTCCTGTCCCGGGACGGCGGCGAGGTGGGCGCTGTGGAGCGCGGCGGCGGCGGCCGGCCCCACGGCGTAGCCGAGGCGCGGCGCGACCTCGGTGGCGAGCAGCTCGAGCGAGCGCAGGGTGAGCTCGTGCGGCGCGTCGATTGAGTGCACCTGGAACGACACGTCCGTGGCGGCGTCGATCGTGAGGTCGGCGCCGAGCGAGGCCGCGACCTCGTCGGGGGTGCCGACGTGCGTGTCGGTCAGCCGCGCGAGCTCGTCGATGCCGATCCCGTCGGTGTCGATGCCGTGCATGGTCTGCGCGAGCTCGCGCAGCCCGCGCTCGGCGAGCTCGAGCACGCGCGTACGGTTCTCCTCGTCGACGACCACGGCCGTGCGCGAGGCGAGCACGCGCGGCGCGGCGCCCTCGGGCAGCTGGGCGCGGTAGGCGTCGATGATCGGCAGCTGCAGGTCGTGCAGCGGGATCTCGTGAGCGCCGCCGGGGCGGGGCTGCGTGCGCGAGAGGAGCAGGCCGTCGCCGTCGCGGCCGGCCCGCACGCCGCCGTCGACCGAGAACGTCGCCTGCCAGATGCGGCGGTCCAGGTCGCCGCCCGACGGGTAGATCCGCGCCTCGGTGCCGCGGATGCCGCGGCCGGCGAGGGCGTCGCGGAACACGGCGAAGTGATCGGCGAAGATCTCGCGGCGCTGCTCGGGGTCGCGCCCGAACGGGCGGAACGACGACGGGGTGCCGCCCGAGGCGACGCCGAGCTGCACGCGGCCGCCGCTGAGCGCGTCGAGCACCGCGGCGTCCTCGGCCGCCCGCAGCGGGTCGTCGATCGGCAGGGTCACGACCGCCGTGGCCAGGGCGATGCGCGAGGTGCGCTGGGCCGCCGCCGCGAGCAGCACGAACGGCGAGGGCAGCCCGCCCTCGTGCTCGCCGAAGTGATGCTGTGCGACCCACGCCGAGGCGAAGCCGTGGCGCTCGGCCTGCTCGATCTGCTCGAGCGCGAAGCGGTAGCGATCGGCGGCCGAGGCCTGCTCGAGCAGGCGCGTGAAGAATCCGAGCCGGGGCGAGGTCATGCATCCTCCTGGGTGTGTGCGGACAGCGCCGGCCGGAACGCGGCGCCGGGGATGGCGTCGAGCAGCCGACGCGTGTACGGGTGGGCGGGCGCGTCGAACACCTGATCGGTGGGCCCGTGCTCGACCTGCCGGCCGCGCTGCAGCACCGACACGGTGTCGGCGATCTGGCGCACCACGGCGAGGTCGTGCGAGATGAACACGTAGGTGAGGCCGAGCTCGTCCTGCAGCCGCGCGAGCAGGCGCAGGATCTGGGCCTGGACGGTCACGTCGAGCGCCGAGACCGCCTCGTCGAAGACGACGAGCTCGGGCTCGAGGATCAGCGCGCGGGCGATCGCGACGCGCTGGCGCTGGCCGCCGGACAGCTCCGCGGGGCGCCGGTGGGCAATCTCGGGCGCGAGCGCCACGAGCTCCAGGTGCTCCGCCACCCGCCGGGCCCGCTCCTGCCGGGTGCCGATCCCGAAGTTGTCGAGCGGCTCGGCGAGGGTGCGCCCGATCGTCTGCCGGGGATCGAGCGACGCGTAGGGGTTCTGGTACACGAGCTGGGCCACGCGGCGGAAGGCGCGCGGCGATCGCAGGTCGGTCACCTCGGTGTCGCCCACGCGGATCGACCCGGCCGTCGGACGGTTCAGCCCGGCGATGCTGCGGCCCGTCGTGGTCTTTCCCGACCCGGACTCGCCGACGAGGGCGTGCGTGCTGCCGCGCGCGACGGTGAACGACACGTCGTCGACGGCCACGAAGGCGTCGCGGCCGCGCGCGCGGTACTCCTGGCGCAGCCCGCGCACCTCCACGAGCGGACGCTCGCCGGCCCCGGCGGGGTGCGGCCGGCGCTCGACGATCCGCGCGAGCGAGGGCGCGTCGTCGATCAGCGCGCGCGTGTAGTCGGCGGTCGGCGCGGTGAGCACCTCGGCCGAGCGACCCGTCTCCTCCACGCGGCCGCCGCGCATCACGACGATCTCGTCGGAGTGATCGGCCGCCACGGCGAGGTCGTGCGTGATGAACAGCACGCCGCTGCCGGACTCCTCGCGGAGCCGGTCGATGAGGTCGAGCACGCGGCGCTGCACGGTCACGTCGAGCGCGCTGGTCGGCTCGTCGGCGATGATCAGCTCCGGCTCCAGGCCCAGCGCCGCGGCGATGAGCACGCGCTGCCGCATGCCGCCCGACAGCTCGTGCGGGTACTGGCGCGCGCGGCGCTCGGGGTCGTCGATGTCGACGCGCTCGAGCAGCTCGAGCACGCGCGCCTCGATCTTGCGGCGGTCCTTCCAGCCATGGATGCGCAGCGCCTCGGCGACGCTCGCGCCCACCGTGGCCACGGGGTTGAGCGAGGTGCCGGGGTCCTGCGGGATGAGCGCGACGCAGCGGCCGCGCAGCCCGCGCCAGCGGCGCTCGGGCAGGCCGACGAGCTGGGTGGGGCCGCCCGTGCGCTCGTTGAGCACCATGCTGCCGCGCGTGATGCGGCCGTTGCCCGCGAGCAGGCCGATCGCGGACTGCGCGACCGTGGACTTGCCCGATCCGGACTCCCCGACGAGCGCCGTGGTCCGGCCCGCCTGCACCTCGAGCGACACCCCGTCGACGGCGGTGAAGTCCCCGCGCCCGGTGCGGTAGCTCACCGCGAGGTCGTCGATCCGCAGCAGTGGTGTGGTCATGCCGTCTCCTCCCGTCGGCCCGCGCCGCCGATCGCCTGGCTCAGCCGGTTCGTCGCGAGCACGACGACCGCCACCACGGCGCCGGGCAGCACCGTGAGCCACCAGGCGGTTGCCACGTAGCTGCGCCCCTCGGCGATGAGCAGTCCCCACTCGGGCGTGGGCGGCGGGGCGCCGTAGCCGAGGAAGCCGAGGGTGGAGATCTGCAGGATCGCCGATCCCAGCTGCAGCGCCGCCAGGGCGATCACCGGGGTGAGCGAGTTGGGCAGGATGTGCCGCCACAGCACCCCGAGGAACGTGCCGCCGGATCCGTAGGCCGCCTCGACGAACTCGGCCGACCGCACGCTCACCACCTGCGAGCGGGCGAGGCGGGCGAACACGGCGATCGAGGTGACGCCCACCGCGATCGCGGCGTTGGTGGTGCCGAAGCCCAGCAGGATCACGACGCTGAGCGAGAGTAGCAGGGCGGGGATCGCGAGGAGCACGTCGACGAGGCGCATGAGGATCTCCTCGACCGCGCCCCCGACGGCCCCGGCGGTCACGCCGAGCGCGGTTCCGACGACGAGCCCGACCACGACCGCGACGACCGCGCCCGTGATCGAGTGCGACGCGCCGTGCACCACGCGCGTGAAGAGGTCGCGGCCCGTCGCGTCGGTGCCGAACAGGTGCGCGGCGCTGGGCGCCTGCAGCGCGGCGCCGGCCTGCTCGGTGGGGCTGCCGGCGGCGAAGAGCCCGGGGAACAGGGCCCAGGCCAGGGCGATGAGGATCACGAGGATGGGCACGACGGTGCCGGGGCGCAGCAGCCGCCGCCAGGCGAGGGTGCCGGTGCTGCGCGGGGCGGCGAGAGCGAGCGTCATCGGACGGCCTCCTTCTCGGGCTCCGGCTCGGCGATCGCGGCGGCCGCCGGCTCCGGTGCGGGCTCCGGCGCGGCGGTGCGCGCGCGACGGGCGCCGCCACGCGGGGTGCGCAGCCGCGCGTCGAGCACCGGGTAGAGCAGATCGACGATGAGGTTGATCACCACGAACACCACCGTGGAGAGCACGACGATCACGAGCAGCACGGGGGTGTCGCGGTTGGCGACCGCCTGCGCCGTGAGCTGGCCGATGCCCGCCCGCCCGAACACGGCCTCGGTGACGACCGCGCCGCCGACGAGTTCGCCGAACAGCAGGCCCGCCATCGTGAGCGTGGGCAGCAGGGCGTTGCGGGCGACGTTGCGCCACAGCAGCCACGAGGTGCTCGCGCCGCGGGCGCGTACGACCGTGACGAACGGCTGCTCGCGCACCTCGTCGATGCTGCGCATGAGCACCTGCGCCAGCGGCGCGGCGATCGGGATCGCGAGGGTCGCGACGGGCAGGATCAGCGCCTCGATCGGATCGGCGCCGATCACAGGGACCAGGCCGAGCTGGAACGAGAAGACCTGGACGAACACGATCCCGATCCAGAACACCGGCAGCGACACGAGCAGCGGCGGGATGCCGCGGAACAGGCGCCGCAGCCACGCGAAGCCGCCGTAGGTGGCGGTGAACGCGATCGTCACCGCCAGGAAGATCGCGACCACGAGGCCGGCGCCGGCCAGCACGAGCGTGGACGGCAGGGCGGCGGCGATGAGATCGCCCACCGCGGCGCCGCTCTGCACGGAGTAGCCGAGCTCGCCGCCGAGGAAGCCGAGGGTGGAGTCGAGGTAGCGCTCGAGCAGGCTGCGGTCGGCGCCGTAGGCCGCGCGGATCTCGGCCAGCTGCTCGGCGGACAGGCCGAGCTCGGGCGATCCGTAGCGGGCCAGCACCGCGTCGCCGGGCAGCGCCGCGAGCAGCAGGTACGCGAGCGTGTAGGTGAGGGCGAGGACGAGGATCGCCTGGCCCACGCGCCGGAGGAGGTACACCATGTCGCCTTTCGGCCCGGGGCGGGCAGCGCGCCCGCCCCGGGATCGGTCGGTCAGCGGTCGAGCGAGGTCGCGTAGAACGACGGGCGGCCCACCGACTCGGTGGCGAAGCCCTGCACATCGGCGCGCAGGCCGAACACCTGCGGCTCCTCGAACAGCGGCAGGAAGTACGCGTTCTCGGCGATGTGCAGCTGGGCCGCCTCCGACGCCGCCTGGCGCTCCTCGACCGTCGGGGCGGACGCGACCGCCGCCAGCAGCGCGTCGAGCTCCGGGTCGCCGACGCTGTCGTCGGTGTTGTCGCGGTTGAGGAGCGTGTTGCGGTTGTCCGACGAGAACTGCGACTTCAGCACATCGAAGTCCGCGCGGCCGACCATCGAGTGGTACACCTGGATCGTGTCGGCCGAGAGGGCCGCCTCGGTCTGCGCGGCCTGGTCGCCGGGGAACAGGTTCACCTCGATGCCGAGCTGGGCGAGCTGCTCCTGCACGAGCGTGACGACGTCCTTCGATCGCGGCTGCGGCAGCGCCTCGTTGAAGGTGAGCGACAGCTTCTGGCCGTCCTTCTCGCGGATGCCGTCCGATCCGACCGTCCAGCCGGCCTCGTCGAGCAGCTGCGCCGCCCGCCCGGGGTCGTAGGCGTAGTACTCCGACGTGTCGAGGTAGCCCAGCGCGGTCTTCGCCAGCGCGCCGGTCGCGAGCGGGTAGCTGTCGGTGAACAGGGTGTCGACGATCGCCTCGCGGTCGACGCCGGCGATGATCGCCTGACGCACCCGGATGTCGGAGAGGAGCTCGTTGCGGAAGCGGAAGCTGAAGCCGTTGTTCACGCCGTTCGTCGTGGCGGCGTGGAGGGTGAGGCCGTCGGCGGCGAACTGCGCTTCGTCGGGCGCGTCGATCTGCCGCGCGATGTCGGCCTGGTCGGCCACGACGGTGCCGACGCGGACGCTGCTCTCGCTCGCGAGCACGATGTCGATGCCGTCGAGCAGGGCGCGACCCTGGTGCTCGAGCGACGGCGGCGCCCAGTCGTAGTCCTCGCGCGCCTTGAGGCTCACCTGGGTGCCGATCTGCTCGTCGGCGATCACGAACGGACCCGATCCGATGATCGTCGTCGCGTTGCCGGGACCGAACTCCTCGTTCGTCTTGTCGAGCGTCGCGTTCGACAGCAGGCCCGAGTTGATCGTCGACACGGCCTGCGCGAAGCCCGGGGCGGGGGCGGAGAAGTGGAAGCGGACGGTGTGATCGTCGATCACCTCGCCGTGGTCGTAGTTGTTGATCGCCTCCGACGCCGTCAGGGCGCGGTCGGGGTCGCCCTTGCCGAACAGGTCGAAGTTCTTCACGACGTTCTCGGCGTCCAGCGGCGTGCCGTCCGAGTAGGTCACGCCCTCACGGAGCGTGAACGTGTACTCGGTGGCGTCGGCGTTGACCTCGGGCAGCTCCGTGGCGATCCACGGCTCGAGCTCGAGCGTCTCGGGGTTCTGGTACAGCAGCCGGTCGGTGATGTTGTTGACGATGCCGCCGTTCGGGTAGAAGCCCGCGGCCGGCGGGTACAGCGTGGTCCACGTCTGCGGCTCGAGGTACGTGAGCGTGCCGCCCGCGCCCTCTCCCCCGTCACTACCGCCGCCCGAGGTGCCACCCGCGCAGCCCGTGATCAGCCCCGCGACAATGGCGATCGCGGCGGTCGCGCGCAGGGCACGGCCAGCGAGGGAGCGGAAGGGACGGGTCATCTCGGCCTCCTGGGGCAGGGACGGAACGGGTGTGGCGGACAGTTCACCACGCCGCCCGACCGCCCCGCTCGCCGCGCGGTCACACACCGTCACACAGCGAGAAATATGACGTCACATAGCGCTCGCGGGACCCCTTGCCGCGCCGTGACCGCGGGCATACGGTGGGCGCGTCGAGCACGACTCCCGCACGGCTCTGCCCACGGAAAGAGGACGATCATGGCACACGGCGACGTCACCCACCTCGAGATCCCGGTCGCGGATTTCGACCGCGCGAAGGCCTTCTACGGCGACCTGTTCGGCTGGAGGATCGAAGACACCCCGGGCTACGACGACTATCCGATGTGGCGCGCGCCCAACCAGATCAGCGGCGGCGCGCTCACCGTGCGCGAGGGCGACTTCACGCAGCCGCGATCCACCGTCGAGGTCGACTCCATCGACGAGACCCTCGAGAAGGTCGTCGCCGGCGGCGGCACGGTCCTCATGGAGCGCTCCCCGATCACCGAGACGGCCTGGTGGGCGGTCTTCGCCGACCCCAACGGCAACGTCATCGGCCTGTACGAGGGGACCATGTAGCGGCCCGCAAACGCCGGAAGGCCGGACCCCCGAGGGGATCCGGCCTTCCGTGTTGCAGCGTGACTTACGCGCCGGCGAGCTTCTCGCGCAGAGCGGCGAGAGCCTCGTCGTCGGCAAGGGTGCCGGTGCCGGTCGACTCCGAGCTGAAGCTCTGGCCGGCGGCGCCACCGAAGTCGTCGCCCGCGGCGGCCTCGGCCTCGAGGGCCTTGGCGACGAGCTCCTTGTGCTGCTCCCAGCGAGCCTGGGCGGCGGCGTACTCGTTCTCCCACTTCTGGCGAGCCTCGTCGAAGCCCTCGAGCCACTGGTTGGTCTCGGGGTCGAAGCCCTCGGGGTACTTGTACTCGCCGTTCTCGTCGTACTCGGTCGCCATGCCGTACAGCGCCGGGTCGAACTCGGTGCCGTTGGGGTCGACCATCTCGTTGGCCTGCTTGAGCGACAGCGAGATGCGGCGGCGGTCGAGGTCGATGTCGATGACGCGGACAAAGACGTCCTCGCCGACCGAGACGACCTGCTCAGCGAGCTCGACGTGCTTGTTCGACAGCTCCGAGATGTGCACGAGGCCCTCGATGCCGTCGGCGACGCGAACGAACGCACCGAACGGAACGAGCTTGGTGACCTTGCCCGGCGTGATCTGACCGATCGCGTGGGTGCGGGCGAAGACCTGCCACGGGTCCTCCTGCGTCGCCTTGAGCGACAGCGAGACGCGCTCGCGGTCGAGGTCGACCTCGAGGATCTCGACGGTGACCTCCTGGCCCACCTCGACGACCTCCGAAGCGTGCTCGATGTGCTTCCACGACAGCTCCGAGACGTGCACGAGGCCGTCCACGCCGCCGAGGTCGACGAACGCACCGAAGTTGACGATCGACGAGACGACGCCCTTGCGGACCTGACCCTTGTGCAGGTTGTTCAGGAACTGCGTGCGCGTGGCCGACTGCGTCTCCTCGAGGAGGGCGCGGCGCGAGAGCACGACGTTGTTGCGGTTCTTGTCGAGCTCGAGGATCTTGGCCTCGATCTCCTGGCCGAGGTACGGCGTGAGGTCGCGGACGCGGCGCAGCTCGATGAGCGACGCCGGCAGGAAGCCGCGGAGGCCGATGTCGACGATGAGGCCACCCTTGACGACCTCGATGACGGTGCCGGTGACGACGCCGTCGTTCTCCTTGATCTTCTCCACGTCGCCCCAGGCGCGCTCGTACTGCGCACGCTTCTTCGACAGGATCAGACGGCCTTCCTTGTCCTCCTTCTGGAGAACGAGGGCCTCGACGTGGTCGCCGACGCTGACGACCTCGTTGGGGTCGACGTCGTGCTTAATGGAGAGCTCGCGCGAGGGAATGACACCCTCGGTCTTGTAGCCGACGTCGAGCAGAACCTCGTCGCGGTCGATCTTGACGATCGTGCCGTCGATGATGTCGCCGTCGTTGAAGAACTTCAGGGTCTTCTCGACCGCGGCCAGGAAGTCCTCAGCAGAGCCGATGTCGTTGATCGCGACCTGCTTGGTGGCCGGGGCGGTCGTTGCGTTAGTCATGTAGTGGTTTGCCTTATGGGGTTGATGGTCGGGCCTGCGGCTCGGATCCCCCACGGACGTGCGGGACCGCGGATGAACCGAGGCGGTTGGTTTGGTTGTCTTCCGTCACGCGGCGGGACGCTCCGGCGAGCACGCCGGACCCCACGCACACGCGTGACACTTCAGGTTACCAGAGGGAACGGGGGCGCGTGGGCGGGTATTCCCGGGCAGGCAATGCCTGGCGGGCTACCGCGGCGACAAAACGCGTCCGCCCTTGCGCCACCGTCACGACTGCGACGGCTCGAGTTCCCCCAAAGGGTCCGTTTCATCGCCGTCGGACCCCGAATCCGTAGCGAGCCGCAAGCGGTCACTCGCACCAGGAAGAGCCGCCGCGTCAGCATTCGTCATAGTCCACGAGTCGCTCCGCGGCTGCGTCGTCGGCCGAATCTCGGCGGGCCCTGCCCACGAGAGTTCCCCGCGGCTGAGTACCACTTGCGTCGCCAAAACTCCCGCCTCTGTGTGCGCGGTTAGCTCCAGGGTGGACACCCCCAGCGGGACATCGATCTCGAATGCCCATAAGCCGTCGTCAGAGCGCCTTGAGGGACTCACTTCGGTCTGTCGGTCGGGCCTACTTGGGTCGGCACATGCGACGCGGTCGGCTGATGTAATCCCCCGAAGCGCGATCCGCCGCGGGTATCGCCGCGTCTCGATCAGAACCCCTGGCCATCCCGACGGTTCGGAGCAACCGCTCAAAAGTTCCGCATGTATCGAGTACACGCGATCCACATAGTCGGCCTCAGCGTTCCACTCCGTGGCGGTTGTCCAGATCGAGTTGTAATCGGTCGCGTATCCGTACTCGGTTGCGACCAGAGCCCATCTCCCCGCCATCTGACTCACGCCGACGTCAACGGAGTCGATGTCCGTCTTTGCCTCTGAGCCGGGGACCTGCAGCACCCCGACGGAGGTGGCAGGCCTCCAACGGGCTAGCTGAAACTCAAGCCAACGCATCCAGCGCGGACGCTGCATAACTTCGCCTACGAGGCGTGCCCATACCAGGAGAGGGTCGGCACCGCGGTCCCGACTGACTTCGAATGCCCTGTCGAATATTGCGACACCCGCGTCGCGCTTTGCGCGGTCGATCCAGTACCGCGGCCCGAACTCCGGTGCATCCGGTGGCCTTGGTCGTAGGACGGCAACCGCCGCACCGCCGATCCCGACGGCGATGAGGGCCGCCCAGATCGAGTCCAGCAGAACCTCGGGCTGCGGCACCAACGGCGCCAGGAGGACACGCGCAGGCAACGCTGCAAGCGCCGTAATTGCGATCATCAGCGCCATCGCCAGCTGGAAGATCCCGTAGTTGACGGTGTGGTCGCCTCCCCTGACCATTGACCTCGCAAATACGTATCCATGGACAAGAACGGAAGGCAAAGCGGCAACGGCGCCTCCGATGACGGCCGCTCCCGGAGCCCCCACGAGTCGCTCACAAGTCAAGGACACGATGACAACAACGAGGGCGGTCGGGAGACAACGAAAAGTGACGAATCGCCCCAGCGTCTGCCGCGCACGAAGGGCGAATGTCTGTGTCATGCCCGCGTAACGGTCGGGCCACTTGGTCTCGACGGCACGGTAACACCCCCAGAGCACGAGCGCCCCAGCAAGGCCGAGGGCAACCGAGCCAGCGAGATCCGCCCAGTTCATGAAGCGTCCCCCGTCCCCTGCCCAGTGGTGCTCAGGTCATCGTCCGACTCCTTGAGCAGGGACCTCGCCTTCGCGAGATGGGCCACGTGTGCCGATGTGCGGCGCTTGCGACCAAACAACTCGAGCACGGCCACCTCGATCTCGGCGATCGTTAGCTCCGGACTCTCCTGCTGCAAGGAACGCATCGCATTAGCGATCTCGACCGGGCTGATGTCGGTGAACCGCCGGGACGGGTCCTGGCTCGGCCGGTAGTCGCGCCAGCTCTCACGGTCAACTCCGTCGGGCCACGCGAAACGATCACCATCAACGAGGACCGCTTGGCGGATCTGGTAGCTCAGCTTCTTGGCGCGTCCCGCGTGAAGTCGCTTCAGACCAAACGAAGCCGCGACGAGAGCGGCGACCCTGTCCAGATGCACGGGTCCTTCGAACTCCACCACCTCGCGCGCCACTGCGCGCACTTTCTCCTTCACTGCCTTCTTCGGGAGTTCGTCGAGCTCCGCGGGCTCACCAATTGGCACAACCGTCCAGGGTTCAAAGGCGGCCTCGGAACGGCCTGCCGCGCCGTGGACCGGTGTGGACGTCCCGTCGCCCGTGAAGTCCAGTGTCGGCCCCGGGGCAAGCGGCGAACGAAGGGAGAAGGCGGGCTCCTCGTCAGGGTCTGGCTCACCAGTGCGCCGCGCGATCGTGAAGTCCGGCCCGGATACACGCGTCGGAACGCCGTCTGGCTCGACTGGGCGCGCGTGTACCGCGATGCCGTGCTGCTCCACGAGCGTGGCGAATGCCGCGTCGCGCAAGGAGACGGCCTCGACGACGCCGAGCTCGTCGTCAAAACGCTCGAGGAGACGAACGATGAAGTCATGAGCGCGCCAGGCGTCGAGCACATCGAGTTGGCCGTTATGCGCAAGCCGATTGCGCATGATGCGAAGCTCCCCGCCCAGGATGCTCGTGGCCCGAGTGTGGTCATCGAAGGGGAACCCGAGAGCTCCCAATCGTTGCGTCAAGACCTTCAGCTGCGCTTGGGGGTCTCCTGTTGCGTACTCATATGCGCGGCGACCAGCCGCGCGATCGAGTTCGCTGAGCACCGTCGTCCACGGAAGGCCGCCCAGCACGGAAGCGAGCCTGTCCGCAATGATCGGTTCCAGGCGAAGCGCCAGGAGCTGAAATCCCTGGTCAATGGACTGCCGCGCATCAAAGGTCACGACCGTGCCTCCGTGTCTGCCTTCGAGAACGTCGGCGGTTTCGCGCCCTCGACAGCCATCCACGTAATGAGGCGAATGTCCTGCTTCGAGATAGGAGGCAAAGGCTCGACCTTCCCCGCCGGCTGAATACCGAAGTCGTCGAGGACACGAACGATGTTCGCCACAACGTCATGCGGGCCGTCGCCGTCACGTAGCGCGGCTCGCATGGCCTTACGCGCCTTTGCGGAGGGAACCGTGTTCAGCCGCTTGATTGTCTCGATCTGCGCAGATCCGAGATGGCCGCCGTGATCCATCACCTCCCGACGCGCATCGCGAAACGATGCGGGGACTTCCGCAGCGAGGGCGTTCGGGTCCGTGGAGCGCGTCCACTCCTCGTACGCATGCTCGCGTGCCAACTCCCACGCACCATAGGCGGCCTGGAACGCCTGCTGCGGCAGCGACCGCTCGCGCCCAGCACTGCCGGGGTCAGCCGCGACAAGAGCCATGAGGGTGTCGTCGACAACGAGACGACCTTCCTCATCAGCGACTGGCTCCCAGGAGTCGTCCGCGTTAACCGTGCGGAACCAGACGTGGCCGGTGTCGCCCATGCTCATGCAGAACACGAAGCAACGCCCCGAGGTCGTTGGGTTCACGAAGCCGCTTCCAATCCCGTACGGCAGCTCCTCGAGACGACCACGCAAGCCCGGATCGGCGTCCAGTGCATTGGCGAGGCGTCGCCGGTACTCCTCGCCGGATCCAGCCGCCGAACCGCCGCCTTGTTCGATGAGTTCCTCGATCTCATCGACGATGGCATCTGGATCGTAGTGCTCCTGCGGCGGATAGTGCGATACACCGGGCAGCACCTTTCCTGCACCGATGGCAGCGTCGGCCTGCCGGAGCTTGCGGATCAGCGTCTGCTCCAGCCCGAGGAACTCGTCGAGATGCTCGGCGGGGAAGAAGACGTTCAGTTCAATCGCCTTGTGCTGGCTGCCGATCCGGTCCACGCGACCATGACGCTGAACGATGCGCATGGGGTTCCATGGCAGGTCATAGTTGACGATGTGCGCCGCTTGCTGGAGGTTTACGCCCTCCGCGAGGACGTCGGTCGTGAGCAGGATGTCGTAAAGGTCGTCCTCGACCGGTGTGCCGTCCGCCCGGAGCTGTCCCGCGGTCCGAGGCGCGAAGTTCGCGACCGCCTTCGCACGGGTCGGCTGGTCGATGCCGCCACGCTTCCCGGATGCGAACTCGCCGATGACCGCGGGCGCGACCCGGCCACGGTAAGCCGCGAGCGGTGACGACTCTGGCACCGTTTCCAGAGCGTCGGTCACCCGCTCGTGTAGGTCGCGGATCGTGTCGGCGTACGTCGAGAAGACGATGACCTTCCGCCGATCGCCGGCCGGTGCGTTCGTCACAGCGGGCTTGTCTGCCTCGGCCGCGATTCGTTCGAGCTCGGCAAGGAGGGCGCCGACTTTCGGCTCACCATCGTGCGCCGCCGCCTCCGCGAGCGACTGGAGGTGACGGATCAGTTCCAGGTCGCGTTCGACGTCGGATGCCAACAGCGTCGCGTCGTAGAGAGCAGCTGGTGTCGCCTGGCGCTCGGTGTCCTCGTCAAGTCCGGCGACGATCTCATCAAGGTCTTCAGACTCGGAGTTGACGTAGTCACGTAGCGCTCCGCCGACAAGGACCGTGCCTTTGTCGAGTGCCGAGAGGAAAGCCTCATGGGTCTGGACGAGCACGCCAAGCGTTCCTGCCAGCGCGGTCGGCGAGGACTCGAGTCGTTTCAGCAGAGCGGAGCGGAGTAGCCCCATGTTTGAGACCTCGGTGTTGTTGAGATCGTCCGACTTCAGGTACCGGCTGGGAACATACCGCGCCAGCAGGAGGCGGCCAGCATCGCTTCGGCGAACGTTGAACGACGCGACATGCGCCTCATCCTCCGGGATGTCAAGCGCGTACGTGACGGCGTCGACGAGCGCTTCGCCGGGCTCGTCAAGCTGGTAATCAACGCGGCGCACATCCGCGTCGGGGAACTCCACGGGGATCTTCTTGCCGCCTGGGCCTGCGATCATCTCACCGCGGTAGTTGTCCTTGACGAACTTCCTGGTGCGGCGCACAGCCACCTGATCCATCAGGTCGAAGAGATGTGCAGGCGTGAGCGCCTCGGGGTCGAGAGCCTGCGCATCGCGGATGTACTTGCGGATCGACGGAATACCGATCGAAGCGAACCGCGCGTCATCGCGAATGAAGTACTTCACCAACGTCTCGAGGTCGACGAGGGAGTTGTTTACGGGCGTTGCCGTCAGCAGCACGACCTTCTTGGGGTGCCTTCCGGCGAGAATGATCCTGTCCAGCGCCTCGGAGCGCGCCGCTCCCGCATTCCGCAGGTTATGCGCCTCATCCACAATGATCAGCGCCGCGTCCTCAGCACGGTCGTAGAAGGCGTTGTGCTCTGGGTGGTTGGGGTCCATCCGGCTGCGGATCTCCTCATAGGAGTGCACCGACACACGACGGGAGATGTCGTATCGTTCCAGCACGGGATCCCACACCGATGCCTTAAGCGCGGCCGGCGCTGCGACGAGCACGCGTTGCCGCTGCTCCTCGGTGGCCGCAGCGATGACCTCAAGCGCGAGGAACGTCTTTCCCAGGCCAACCTCGTCGGCCACGAGCACTCCGCCAATCTCGTCGAGGAGGCGACGCATGCGCTTCACACCGTCGGCCTGGAATCTCGTCAGCTCGAATCGGGTGGGCCCCGTTTCCTCGTCCTCGAGGTGATCGCCGTAGCGGGCAAGCAGCATTCGGAGGAAGACGCTCCACGGCGTGTGCTCGGCCCACAGCGGCTCGTACAGCGCCGCAAGATCAAATGGCTCGGCGTCGGCCCAGCATTCCTCGAACCAGTCGATGACCTGCGGCGTCGAACCATACTGCCCCGATGCACCCACGTTCAACTCGGCGTTTCGCGTGAGACCGGCATAGGTCAGGTTGGAAGACCCAGCAAGGTAGGCGGGATGCGTGGGGTGATGACTGATGAAGGCCTTGCCGTGCAGGAACCCGCCGGTGTAGCGGCGGATCTCCACAATCGGCTCGCCTCGCTCGTCAGCGGCGCGCAACCAGGCCACGAGGCGCTTCGCCGATTGGGTCGCCTTCGGCTCGAACCCGAGCGCGTCGCGCTCGGCTTTCAGCCACCGCTCATGATCGGACAGCGCCGCATCCAGGCGCTTCTGGAGCGCCGCATCCGCATCGATCGGCAAGAGCGGATCAGGTACGGGATCCGCGCCGAGCAGAATGCGGATATGCGGCAGCTTCTCCAGCTCGTCAGCAAGCAGCAGGAAACCGGCCGGGTTGATGTACGCAGTAGCGATCGCGGCGCTCGGCGGTACGGTGAGTGCTTCGCGGTTCACCCTGAACAGGCGACGCAGCTCCTCACGCACCGTCATGGGCGGCGCGATGCGGTTTGTCGCAAAGACGGGAAGCTGCTCGTTCACGCCTCGTCCTTCCACTGCACGTAGTACGCGAGGACGCGTTCAAGCCGCCCGGTGTAGTCCCAGCCGCGATGGAACGTCTCAAAAACATGCTCCACCTGTTGCTGCGTCAACCCGTAGAGAAGCGAGACGACTGCGTCGAGTTCCGCGATGAGTTCCGATTTCGTCGGTTCGGTGTTGGCGGTGCCAACCTTGACACCGACTTCCGCAGCCCACGCGTGGTAACGCGCATCCACGGCACCTAGCCGGCCGGCGATGTTCACCGCGCGGTCGACCAGCGGCCTTCCCGGGACGTACTCCGGAATAGGGAGCCCGTTGAAGATGTGCAGGTTCATGTGCAGCTCCACGTACTTCCGGGCGTACCAATCCAGCGGGATCGACGACAGCACACCCAGGAGATAGGCCTCCGCTTTCGCGTCGCCGTCCGCGCGAAATGCGTACGGAGCGCTATTGACAAGCACTGTCTCGGGGGGCACCAGCGCCGCTATCGAGGTTCGCGTGTTCGTCGCATTGGTGACATCACGGAAGGCAATACGCGGATGATGTAGCGGAAGCGTTGCTTGGTCGCTGGCCCAGGCCACCGATTTTCCGTAGAACGCCGACGACTTCAGCCTGATCTGCCGCTGACGCTTCGCTTGTAGTGCGGTCTCGGCCTTCCGCGGGTCCGCCCAGGCGTACACCTCCGCCGTCTCCGGCGTCCACAGATCGAAGCCCGCACCGCCGCGCACTGGGAGCTTGCCCGGGGCCTGCGGGCCGTCATCAAAAGTCTGCCGGTCATTCGTGGCGTGAAACTCAGCAACTGGACGGAAGTCCCACCCGCGCCGCCTCGCGTCGAGTCGAGGCGCTTTGCGGAGTTGGGCGAAGACGTCGACGCTCATCGGATCAGGCAAGTTAGGGAGTGCTGCGGTGGCACTCGCCGCGGAGAGAGTTGCAAAGTCGAGCACTCCAACTGAGTCGCGCCCAGCGGAGAACTCGGTCTCGGAGGGGAACGGCCCCGCAAGCGTAATCCTCCCGCTCGCCGTCTTTTCTAGAACTGCAAGGGCAATCGAATACTGAGGGTGAATCGGGAACACCCACTGGCGGTTGTTCAGCAGGGTGACGATCTCGGCGCTCGCCGCCGGGAGCACCTGCTCACGCCACTCCCTACCGCCAGCAGCGTTGAACTGCGAACGAGGCACGACGATTCCGCACCGCCCCGAGTCTCGCAGGAGATGCCAGAATCGCCAGGCGAAGGCCGAGTAGAGATCGACGTCCCCAGTGCCAAGCCCCGGATACGGACCGGCCAGCAGCACCTTCCGAAGCGCATCGACCACGTCGATATCGCGCTGCAGCTCGCGCAACAGGTCCGATCGCTCAGAGCGGAGCCGCGCGATCTCTGCCTTGAGTGCGGCAGGCTTCAGCCCGAGCAGACCCGGCCGCACGCGTAGCCAGAACTTCGGCTCCTCCACCATCACCTCTTCCCACGGCGGGTTACCGACCAGTACATCGAAGCCCGGTCGCCCACGAAGGAACACCTCGGGGAATAGGTACGGCATGTGAGCGGGCTGGAGCGGATCCACTGCGTCACGCACCTCACGAATCGCCGCGAGGGCGACGAACTGCTCGGCGTTCCAGGCCTCGTCGATCATCACGCCTAGGCGCTTGGCGACCGCGACATCGAAGATCGCCTTGGCCGGGGCCGCCGCGGCTCGTGCCTTCGCCAGCATCTCGGCGCCCTCGTCCACTTCCGACTTGTCGGCCTCGTAAGCGCTTGCGTAGTCGACGAGGAGGTCACGTGCGGCCTCCAGCGGCTCCCGGATGATCTGCTCAAACAGTCCGTCGGCGTTCAGCGCGTCGAGCGCCTCGTCGATGGTGCCGATGCCGGTGAGGGAGTTGGCGAGGACGAGTCCGTGGTCGAGGCTCGACATCGGTAGGCCTGGCACGAAGGTGTGAATCCAGAGCGCGAGTTGTGACAGCTCGACGGCGAGTGGGTTGATGTCGAGGCCGTATATGCACCGGCGGGCCACCTGACGGCGAAGCAGCTGGCCGTCGGTGATCGCCTTCGCACCATCGGTGTCATGCCCGAGCGCCTCCCGCGCCTTCTCCGCGAGCCGGGCGAGTTCGGCGCGGACGCCGGGCACTTCGTTAGCAGTGAGGAAGTCGCGCATCCCCCGCTCGATCTTGTCCACGGCGGCGACAAGGAAATGTGCGGAGCCCATCGCCAGGTCAGCGACGCGGAAGTCGAAGAACGCATCGGCGGCCTGGCGTTCCTTGCCGTCGTCTATGAGCGCCTTGATCCGGTCTAGGTGGGCCTTCAGGGCAGGCTCCACCGAACGCTCGATGAGGTGGTCGACGACAATCTTCGGCGTGTAGTAGGAGCCGGTCGCCTTGCGCTCGCCCGATGCGGAGTGAAAGTACGGACGACCTGCGGCCACGAGGATCTTGTCACCCTCTTTGGCCGGGACGTAGGCCCCGTTCCGATCCACCGTCAGATCCTGCTCCGCCAGCGAGAGGCTTGATTCAAGCAGGCCCTCGTAGATGGTGCCGAACTCGCGTACCTGGAGGCTGCGGAAATCCACCGACCCTCTGGTGTGGTCAACGGTCTCCTCGCTGAGAAGTTCCTGCAGCGCCGGCCCAATCACGCTGTCCGGCAACTCCAGCTTTCGAAGGAGGGCGCCTTCCTGCGTGCGCGGGTCGAAAATGCTACCACCGTACGCCGGGACCTCCCATCGGCTGTTGCCGTGGAAGATCACCTCCCACACCTGCATCAGGTCTGCCCAGATCGCGGAGGACTCAGTCGAGAACTGGTCCTGCCCGGTGTTCAGTTCCCGCCTGATGAACGCTTGAAGCGAGTTGGCGTCGTAGTGCTCGTTGCGCCCTGCAGGCAGGAGCTCCGTCGCTTCACCGTACGCCTGGAACAGAAGCCGGAAGAGCACGCGCATCGTCAGTCGGTAGGCCATACTCAGGCCGTCCGCATCGACGGACAGTCCCATTGCCGGCAGTTGATCTGCAATCGCGAGCGCGATGCGGGGGACAACTCCCTCGTAGACGCGATCCCGGAGGCGCGTGCCGAGCTCCGCGGCGTACTTTCCCGATCCTTCGAGGATCTGCTGCGCGGTACCGCCTGCATCGAGCGCTTCGGCCGAGAAGATGAGCGTCAGCAGCCCCGCGCGTTCCGGCGCGAGGATATCCAGATCCAGTTCAAAGTACGTCTCGGACTGACCCCGCTGACCAACGCCGACGCCGTCGCGCCCTGGGTAAAGCCGCAGGGTCGAATTGCGCAACGCGATCACCCACGGGACGTCCTCTCGGCCCGCGACTTCGAGCGCCTTCGCGACAGGCGTCAGCTGGTAGGTCGCAGATCGATGGTCGAAGTGTTCGTCCTCGCGGAGCAGCACCGCGACCGCTCGACGCGGGCCATTCGCGGTGCGGAGGACGAGCACCCTTTCGGATCCGGCAGGTTCGGTATCGAACCCAAGCTCGGCCACCAACGACGCTCCCCTTTTGGGAAGGATCGGCATTGCCCTCTGAGTCGCGGACTCCCAGTCGGCTCGTTGGGGAACGTCGCGCAGGAGGTGGTAGGTCGAGAACAGGAAGTGGTTCGAGAAACCCTCGGCGCCCGAGGACGACATCGATTCCTGGAGTGCGCGGATACGTGCGTGGGCGGCGAGCCCGTTCCTCTCGTTCAGCACCGACTGGAGCTGGCGCTCGGCCTGACCCACCGTAACGGGGCCGATTGGCGGGGCATCCGCAGAGGGATAGTGAATCCACACGCCTTCTGGCGTCACCGCCGCGACGATGAAGCCCATCGGCGCCCGCGTTCCTCGTGACTTCCAGAGGTCGTCGAGGAGACTCTTGGTAGGACGGGCCGCAAGCCGAGCAACTCCAACCTGCATCGCTCCTGCGCCCACCTCGTCGTGCCCGAGCAACACCTTGGCATCTGCTGCGATCGGCGGCGCTTCGCTCCAGGCGACAGTCGCGGCCCCCTGAAGCGTCAGGACTGGCATACCTTCTTCGTGCAAATTCATCTCCACTGCTTGTATGTCAGCTCGATACGTCTCGCGACCGGCAACGGTCACTGGTGCGTTGTCGCGCAGATTCAATCGTCGTCGATATCGTCCGTGTCGCCGGACAAATCGAACTCAGCCGCGACATCCGCCGCGTCGCGTCCCTCAGCGTCGCGCTGCACACGCTTCCCCATTGCGCCCTCGATGAGCCCGATGAGGAACTTGCGACGGTGCTCCACATGCGCGTCGAAGTCGTCCGCCCGAAGCGCGACCGGGTCGATGCCGTGCGTCCGAAGGACGTCATCGACCTCGGCGGCGGACAGGTGGGAGTTCTTCTCCACGCGCGCCAAGTAGGACGACGGCGCCGAGCCGCCGATCGCACGGTTGGTCTCGGCCGCCAGTGGCGTCTTGTTGATGATGCTGTCGTACAGGGCGGCGTCGATCTCGTTCGCCCGCGCCCATGCCTTCGGGAAGATGTGGTGAACGTCCGTGGCGAGGTCCTTGTGCGTCTGCAGATCGAAGCGGTGGTTCTTGATCCAGTCCTTCGCGCCCTGTGCGATCTGCAACGCGTAGATGCCCTTGTAGGCAGCGGCATTGCGCGTGCGCAGAGAGTAGAGCCGCACTTCGCTGAACCCGGCTTCGGTCACCGTGCCGGGCGCCACGTCGGTCTCGCCCAGCGCCCAGACGGGAACCTGCTCGATGTCGCGGACGAAGCGTGTCTCGGTCGTCGACCCGTACAGCTCGCCGAGCACCCCAGACCAGTACCACTGCTGGAGCTTGGCCGTCACGCCGAGCGCGTCGGCCTGCGATCCGAGAAGAACGCGGATGACCGCGAGCGGGACGATCTGCGTCGAGTACGGCAGGAAGCGGGTGTCGAAAATGCAGAGGTCGGTCAAGAACCGGCCGGCCCAGAGGAAGCCCTCCTTCACCTTGTCACGCCACTCAAGGTAGTCCGACAGCTCCAGCTTCAGGACATCCTCGCGCTTCGCCGACACCGCGGGCGGACGAGATGACGTGCTCTCGCGATTCCGCTTGCGCGTGGCGAGCAACGTGATCGCCTGGAGGAAGTCCGTGCTCTTGGAGGCCGCCAGCACGGGGTGGTTCCTGAACTCCTGCTCGACCTCGTCCCAGTCGTCCTTGAGACGGAAGTCCTTGCCCGTGCTGTTGAAGTAGTTGGCGTCGCCGGCGAACGTCGAGGTGAGGAGTTCGAAGACGTCGAGGGGCATGCCGCCCGTGTTCACCTTTTCGAACACGGTCGCGACTGCTGCCTTGCTCGTCGTCTTGTCGAGCTCGATCGCCGGGATCTGGTAGCGCGACGCCGGCGCGAGGATCTCGTTCATGAACCGCTGGCCGAGCGACTGATCCTCGAGCTCGTAGAGCCAGCGCATCACCTCGAACTCGCCGAAGATCAGGTTCACAGGGAAGAAGCCCTGCGCCGTCTGACGCTCTCGCGTCGAGACGTCCAACGTGATCTTGCGGCCGAAGTCTGTGCGCTCAATGCCGTCGGCGGGAACAGATACGACGGCTTCCTCAATGCGATCCTCCCCCTCCAGCGCCATGCGGATGTCCACGAAGTAGCGCCGTTCGATGAGCTTGCCGCGGGAGTCGCGCGTTCCGACCACGCCGTCCCCCGTGAGCGCCTGCGTCAGCGAGGTCAACCGCTGCTGCCCGTCGAGCAGCAGCCAGCGGGGGCTCGAATCCTGCGGTGCGCCCGACCCGGTGATGACCTTCGGCTTGAACCGCACCTGGTCGTTCCCGGTCTCCAGCAGCATCACCGCACCCATCGGGTGGCCCCGCAGCACAGTGACGAGGAGCTGACGGATCCGCTCGTCGTCCCACTTGTACTCACGCTGGAAGTCCGGGAGCTGCAGGTCGCCGTTCTGAGTCCACTTCAGGTAGTCGGCGAGGTTGTACTGCGGTGTGTCGAAAGCCACTTCGGATCCTCTTCGTTGCAGCGGGGGCGCGACAGGGAAGGTCGAACGCGTGAGCGCTCGTCTACCCGGGTGCATATGGATACTGGCACAGGGATCGGACATCTGCGCCTTTAGGTACTACAACTCTTGGCGAAGTGCCTCGGCCACGCGTCGCTGCGATTGATCGAACGGACGCCGAGGATGCGTGACCTACCGAGTCCGGGCACACATGGGCAATGAGGCGATACGCTCCGAAGTACTCCGACCACTTCTCGGGAGGCTCTCGCATGGCTCGCATGATCCCCGCTCGTCCGCGATCCGGGGCGAACGGGTCCGAGCGTCGCGTGTTCGACGCGTTCGCGGGCGCACGCGGGATCGACGACTGGGTCGTCATCCACGGGCTGCAGATCCGGCGGCACGTAGGGCAGTTCCAGGGCGAGGCCGACTTCATCGTCATCGTCCCCGGGCACGGCATGGTGGTGATCGAGGCGAAGAGCCCCGAGTACGTGGAGTACCGCGACGGGGAGTGGACCCTCGACCGCGTGCCGAACCCGGGCAAGAGCCCGTTCGACCAGGTCGACGGCGCCGTGCGGAGCCTGCGCGGCTTCCTGAAGTCGCGCGAGCTGCTCGCGGGATCCGAGCCGATCGCGCGGCTCGTGTGGTTCACGTCGCTCGGGCGCCACCTGTTCGAGAACCGATCCCCCGGCGACATGCAGTTCTTCGAGTGGGAGCTGGCGTTCCGCGACGACCTGCGCGATCCCGTCGCGCTGGTCGAGCACGTGCTTGCCGAGCACGACGCCTGGTATGCGGCCGTGGAGGGCGTGGATCACGATCCGAGCGTCATGACTCCTGAGCACTCGGACGCGATCGCTCGCGCGCTGGTCGGCGACTTCGCCGGCGGGCGCACCGCCGCCGATCGGAAGCTCGAGCGGCGCGACGACGAGGAGAAGCTGCTGAAGTCGCAGCGGGTGCTCCTCGACGCCGTCGCGCGCAAC